>JBKPSO010000019.1:0-8941 GCA_046735055.1 Actinomycetota bacterium | reverse complement strand
GAGGTACGTGTTCACCGTCAGCGCGTCGGCGACGGGCACGCGGCCTGGAGCCGGCTCGAGATAGGCGTCGGCGTAGGCGCGTGCGGTCGAGCCGATGTCGCCGCGCTTGCCGTCGACGATCACGAGCAGCCCCGCGTCGCGGGCGTACCCGACGACATGCTCGAACGCGGCGACACCGTCGCCGCCGAGCACCTCGAAGAAGGCGAGCTGCGGCTTGACCGCGACGGCGTACGGCGCAACCGCGTCGACGATCCCGCAGCAGAAGCGCGCAGTTGCGTCTGCGGCCGCGGGACGCCCGACCTGTGCATTCCCGCGCAACTCGAGCGGGAGAAGATCCAGGCGTGGATCGAGCCCGACGACGAGCTGGCTGCGCTTCTCGTCGATCGCAGCGGTGAGCCGGTCGGCGAAGCTCGCCGAGGAAGCCGGGGGCCGCACCCCCTCGCTCGAGGCTGGGTGCGGCCCAAGGCTCGACTCGGAGGACGCTGGCGCCGCCCTACCCGCCGCGCACGGACTGCTTCAGCGCGCTCCCTGCGGTGAACTTCGGCACCGTGGCCGCGGGGATGTACACCTTCTCTGCAGGGTTGCGCGGGTTCACGCCCATCCGCGCCTTGCGCTCGGAGGTCGCGAACTTTCCGAATCCCGTGAAGCTGATCGCATCGCGCCGCCTGAGCGCGTCCGTGATCGTCTCGAGCATGGCATCGACGGCCTGGGCCGCCTCGCGCTTGCCGAGCCCACTCCGCTGGGCGACGGCGTCGACGAACTCTTGCTTGGTCACCTAGGTCCTCCTCCTCTGGACGTAATAGATCACGCGCCGGAAGCTACCACCGGAAGCGCTCTTTCCGCTCAACCAAGCGTCTTTCCGGCACGCTTCCTCCCCTCGACGACTTCGGCCGCACGAAAGAGCGGATGCAGTCGCACCCCAAGGCGTGCGAGGGTGCCCACACCGCCTTCCTCCCGGTCGATGACGCAGATGGCCGTGCGGCATTCGAGTGCAGCTTGGCGTAAGGCTCGGACGGCATCGGCCGCCGCACCCCCCGACGTGACCACGTCCTCGACCAGAACGACGCGCTCGCCGGACGCGTACGCCCCCTCGATCCGCTTGGCCGTCCCATACGGCTTCGTCTCGCCCCGGACGATCAGGAACGGGAGACGGGAGGCGAGCGAGGCTGCCGCGGCGAGCGCCACGCCGCCGAGCTCCGGTCCCGCGAGGCGCACCGCATCGGGCTCGGTCTCTTCCACCGCCGCGGCAATTCGCGCGCCGAGCGCCTCGAGCAGGTCGGGGACGGTCTCGAACCGGTACTTGTCGAGGTAGTAGCGCGAGCGCTTGCCCGAGCGGAGGACGAAGTCGCCCTCCAGATAGGCATGCTCACGCAGAGCGTCGACGAGCTCCGCGTCGTCCACTAGGCGGGGTTGGCTGTCTCGAGGATCCGGCGCGCGAGCGGCAGCACGGTCGAGCCCCCCGGCGAGCCGTTGCTCAGCGAGACCATCGAGCCGTCCTCGAAGTAGACGTCGAGGTGCTCCCGCCGGCGGGCACGCCTGCGAAAGAGAATCGCGGCGGCGAGCGACCCGGCGAGCGCGAGGCCCGTCAGCAGCTTACGCCGCGGCATCGCCCGCCTTCTTGCGCGGCCGCTTCGGCTTCGGCCTGGGCTTCGGCTCGTCGGCGATGCTGCGGAGGCAGGTCTTCAGGTCGTAGAACACGAGCCCGGCTGCCGGCTCCGGCCGGGTGGTCGCCGCAATCGCCCGGTCGCCGTCCCGCACGAGGAAGACTCCGCCGTCCGGAGTCGACAGCTGGAGCTGCGCGAGCTGCCGGCCCTCGCCGACCCGGCCCGCGGCCGCGACCAGCTCCTGCACCGTCGGTGCGAGCTCCGCGGCGCCCGCGTCGTCGAGCGTCGAGGCGAGCGGCGAGCCGTCCGCATCGATCACGATAGCCGACGTGATCTGGGCCGAGAGCGCAGTCAACTCCGATAGCGCTTGCGCCGCGTCCATCGACGGCACACGCTAACACAGTGCAGATTCGGGAAACCTTCTCGAAGTTCTTCGCCGACCGCGGCACGCATCTCGCCGCGATGATCGCCTACTTCGCCCTGCTCTCGTTCGTGCCGCTCTTGTTTCTCGCGCTCGCGCTGCTCGGCCTCTCCGGGCGCGTGAACGAGACGAGCTACTTCGTCACAGAGCTGCAGACGATCTTCCCTGGCGCGTCGATCTCCAGCATCGTCGCGGTGATCCGGACGATCCAGAACAACGCGACCTCGCTCGGGATCCTCGGCGCCGCTTTCCTGCTCTGGTCGTCGCTCTCCTTCTTCAGCGTGCTCGAGTCGGCGTTCAACATCGTCTACGGCCGGCCGAACCGCGCCTTCCTGCGCGGCAAGGCGCTGGCGGTCGTGTTCATGCTCGCGTCGCTCGTGACCCTGTTCACCGGGCTCGTGATCGGGGGAATCGGCGCGCAGCTGCTCAACCGCTTCGCGCCGGGGCTGCTCGGGAACGCGGTCGTCGCCAACGTCCTCTCGGTCGTCGTCTCGACGATCGCGATCTTCGTCTTCCTCGTCTCCGCGTACCGGTACCTGACGAACGCTACCTTGACCGTGCGCGCCGTCCTCCCGGGTGCGATGGTCGCGACCGTCGCCCTCGAGGCGACCTTCCAGGTGCTGCCGGTCTACCTCCGCCTGTCCAAGCACGTACCTGCGGCGCAGGCGTTCGGCGGCCCCATTCTGCTCCTGGTCTGGCTGTTCGTGATGGCGAACGTGATCGTCTTCGGCGCGGAGATCAACTGGCGCCGAGCGCAGCACTGAGCGCAGACGCAGCCCTCGCCCGGTGCGAGTGTGCGCGCTTCCAGCCGTCGCCGAGCTCGGCCACCGTTCGCTCCTCGGCCGTCGGCACAAAGATCGGGTCGTAGCCGAAGCCTCCGGAGCCGCGCGGCTCGAACGCGATTTGCCCCTCGAGCGTGCCGAGCGCGTCGACCTCGTCCCCGCCCGGCGAGACGGCGACGATCGCGCAGACGTAGCGGGCGCGCCGGTCCTGCACGCCCTCCAGTTCGGCAAGGAGCGCCGCGATCGGATCGTCGGCCCACCGGGCCGACTCCACGCCGGGCCGGCCGCCGAGCGCCTCGACCTCGATCCCGGAGTCCTCGCCGGCCGTCCACGCGCGGGGCGGCCCGACCCGGCGCCCGTACAGCGCCTTCGCGCGGGCATTGTCGGCGTAGGTCCCGCCGGTCTCCGCCGGGTAGTCGTCCGCGTCGAGCAGCTCGACCCTCCAGTCCGGCAACGCGGCCTGGAGCTCCTCACGCTTGTGCTCGTTGCGGGAGCAGAGGATCAGCGTTGCCAGCGGGCTTCCCGGACGTCGTCGAGAGCAGCGATCTCCTCGAGGGCACGCGTCCGCTGCTGGCGGTCCATCCGCACCTCGATCTCGAGCCGCCGGCCGTCACGGCTCAGCGCGAGCAGGTCCCCCGCCCGCTCGAGCGCCTCGAGGACCGCGCCGGCGGAACCGCCTTCCGCGAGCTCGATCGAGAGCCGCGCCGCCGCGCGCTGCGGGATCGCCTTCTCCTTCAGCCACTCGAGCGGCCGCAGGCTGATGATCCCGACGACCGTTCCGATCACAGCGCCCTTCCAGAACCCCGCACCCGCGGCCATGCCGATCGCGGCGACGACCCAGAGGCTCGCCGCCGTCGTCAGCCCGCGGACCGTGAAGCCCTGGCGGAAGATCACGCCCGCGCCGAGGAAACCGATGCCGGTGACGATCTGCGCGGCGACCCGGCTGGGATCGGCGCGAACGATCGCGCCGCCGCCGACGAGGAAGTCGTGGAAGCCGTAGGCGCCGACCATCGTGAACAGCGCCGAGCCGAGCGAGACGAGCATGTGTGTCCGGAGACCCGCCGCCTTCTCGTCGAGCTCGCGCTCGATCCCGATCACGGCGCCGAGCGCAGCGGCGACGCCGAGCCGGAAGAGCGTGTCGAGCCAGTCGAGGGACGGGATCTCAGCTACTAGGTGCATCGACTGCGCGATCCTGCGCCTCCTTGATCCTGGCGATCCCCTTCCCCGCGAGCTCGAGCAGGTCGTCGAGCTGGTCGCGCCCGAAGGGCACACGCTCGGCCGTCGCCTGTACCTCGACCAGGCGACCGTCGCCGGTGATCACGACGTTCAGGTCGACGTCGGCGCTCGAGTCCTCGGCGTAGTCCAGGTCGAGGAGCAGCTCGCCGCCGACGATCCCGAGCGAGACGGCCGCGACGGAGCCGGGCATCGCCTGCGAGAGCCCGAAGCGGTCGAGGGCACGCCGCGCGGCAACCCATGCGCCGGAGATGGCGGCGCACCGCGTCCCTCCGTCGGCCTGGAGGACGTCGCAGTCGAGCCAGAGCGTCCGTTCGCCGAGCGCCTCGAAGTCGGTCACGGCCCGCACGGCGCGCCCGATCAGACGCTGGATCTCGACCGTTCGACCCTTCTGGCGCCCCGACGACGCCTCGCGCTGCGTGCGCTGGCCCGTCGAGGCGGGCAGCAGCGAGTACTCGGCCGTGATCCAGCCCTTGCCGTGGCCCGCCATCCAGCGTGGAACGCTCTCCTCGATCGACGCCGTGCAGAGGACGCGGGTCTTGCCCTGCGTGAACAGGACCGACCCGTGCGGCTGCTCCAGGTAGTCGGGCACGATCTCGAGCGGGCGCAAGTGGTCGGGCCGTCTACCGTCCGCCCGGGTCATGTCCGGGAACATTCCCCGTGAACGGCAAGAACATGGCTCATGCGGCCGCCGCCCTGCGAAGCGTGGCGAGGTCGACCGGCTCGACCCCGTCGATCGGGAGCTGGAGGAACCGCGCGCCGGCGACGCGGAACTCCTCCGGGTCGCCCGTGGTCAGGAAGCGGTAGAGGCCCTCGCGCCCACCCTTGTTCTCGATCCCCTTGCGCGCAAGGGTCTCGGCGACCTCGCGGGCGGTCTCCTCGGCCGAGAAGACGAGCGTGACGCCGCGGCCGAAGACACGCTGGAAGATCGGCCGGATCAGCGGGTAGTGCGTGCAGCCGAGGATCACGGTGTCCACCTCCGCCGCCTTCAGCGGCTGCGCGTACTCCCGGACGGCCTCTGCCGTCTCCGGCCCGAACGGGTCCTCGCTCTCGATCAGTGGGACGAGCCGTGGGCACGCCACTGCGGTCATCCGCACGCCTGCGTCGAGTGTCCGGACGAGCTGGTCGTAGCGCCGGGAGGCGACGGTCGCCTTCGTCGCGAGCACGCCGATCCGCCGGTTGCGGGTCGCCTGCACGGCGGCGTGCGCCTCGGGCGTGATCACGCCGACGACGGGGACGGACAGCTCTTCCTGGAGCTCTGGCAGAGCTGCCGAGGTCGCGCTGTTGCACGCGACCAGGATCAGCTTCACCTCCTGCGCCTCGAGATAGGCCCCGATCTCGTGCGCGAAGCGCGCGACCTCCTGCAGCGGCCGCGGCCCGTAGGGCAGGCGCGCCGCGTCGCCCAGGTAGACGAAGTCCTCGTGCGGCATCGTCACCAGGCACTCGTGCAGGACGGTCAGGCCGCCCATGCCCGAGTCGAAGACCCCGATCGGCCTCGCGTCCACGAGCAGGAGACTACTGCGTCGAAGACCGAATTCATCCTGTCCCCGACCCCGCTGTACCCTTCCGCGGTGCGCCGCCTCCGCCTCCTCGCTTTGACCGCGCTGCTCGCGGCCGTGCTTGCCCCTGCGGGCCACGCGGCCACCTTCACGAAGACCGACGGCACCGCCGTCATGGACGACGGCGCCACGATCGCGACGACGCTCTACGTCCCGACCGGGGAGCCCCCGACTGCCGGCTGGCCCGGAGTGATCCTCCTCCACGGCCTCGGCCGCAGCCGGCAAGACACGAACCAGCTCGCCGAGAGCTACTTCGCCGGCTACGGCTATGCGGTGCTGACCTATGACGCGCGCGGGCACGGGCAGTCGGGCGGCTACGTCACGGTCGCCGGGCCCCGCGAGATCGCAGACCTACGAACCCTCGAGGCGCAATTTGCCGCGCTCCCCGAGGTCGACGACCAGAAGATCGGGGCCTGGGGGATCTCCTACGGCGGCGGCCAGGCGTTGCTCGCAGCCGTGCAGGGGGTGCCGTTCAAGGCGGTCGACGTCTGGCAGACCTGGAGCGACCTCTGGTCGAGCCTGTACCCGAACGACTTCCCGAAATCAGGGGTGATCGCAGACCTGCTCAACGAGATCGGGGCGAGGCTCTCGCCCGATCTCGCCTGGCTGCCGGCGCCGGCGATCCGCGGCACGAACACCGACCAGCTGCGGGCGTTCGGCGGTCAGCGCTCCACGCTTCCCGCGCTCGGCTCGCTGACGGTCCCGACGGCGATCTTCCAGGGCCGCCGCGACTTCGTCTTCGGCAGTGAGCAGGCGATCGCCGCGTTCCAGCGCCTGAAGGGCCCGAAGCTCCTGTACTTCGGCGACCACGGGCACGCGCCCTCGACGTTCCCCGCCGCCGACACGACCTACGCGATCACGCTCTCGCGCGCCTGGCTCGACCGCTTCGTGAAGGGCGACGACAACGCCGTCGACGAGGGGCCGAGGGTCCAGATCGCGCCCGACCCATGGACGGGGAAGCCCGCGCTCTTTCCGGCGATGCCTCCGACACGGACGCTCTCCTACGCGCTGCTCGGAGGGCCGAAGCGGATCGACTGGGGCGGGAAGGTCGTCCGCCCGGCCGGCCGGACGCAGACGAAGATCGAGGACTTCGGCTCGCCGGTCGTGGTCGTGCGCGCGACGACGACCGCCGGCTGGGACCGCCTCGTCGCGCTGCTGACCGCGACGACGCCGACGGGGAAGCAGATCGTGGTCAGCGCCGGCGCGATCGCGACCAGGCCCGGGACGCGCACCTACTCGATTCCGCTCTTCTCGCAGATCACGGCGCTCCCCGCCGGCTCGCGGCTCCAGGTCACCTTCGGCAGCTCGACGACCGGAACCGCTGCCGGGCTCCTCTACCTCGACTTCCCCCCGGTCGGGACGCCGGCGTTGACGGTCACGAACGGGGTGCTGCGCCTCTCGGCGATGATCAGGCCAGTCTCGTGATCGGGCGCACGCTCGTTGCCCTCGCCTGCGCGCTCGCCGGCGTCGCCGGCGCGGCGCCCGCGGACACACCCGGCGTCTCGGCCGGAAGGATCCTCATCGGCGGAACGGTGCCGCTCAGCGGGCCCGAGACCGCGTACTCCGTCGTCGCCTACGGCGCGGATGCGTACTTCAAGTACGTCAACGATCACGGCGGCGTCTTCGGCCGGAAGGTCGAGTACCGGTACCTCGACGACGCCTACGACCCGGCGCAGACCGTCCAGCAGGTGCGGCGCCTGGTCGAGCAGGACAAGGTCTTCGCCATCTTCAACCAGGTCGGCACCGAGCAGACGCTCGCGACCCGCCCGTACCTCAACGAGCATGGCGTGCCCCAGCTCTTCGCCGGCAGCGGCGCGCAGACGTTCGCCCACGACTACAAGCAGTACCCCTGGACGCTCCCGTACCTCCCGAGCTTCCACGCGGAGGGCCAGGTCTACGGCCGCTTCATCGGGGGGACGACTCCCCGCGCGAGGATCGCAGTGCTCTTCGAGGACAGCGACTTCGGCAAGGACCTGCTCGCCGGCCTCAAGACGGGCCTCGCCGGGCGGGCGAAGATCGTGCGGGCGGTCAGCTACGACGTCACCGAGGCGACTCTGGGCTCCCAGATTGCGACGCTGAAAGCCTCGGGGGCCGACACGCTGATGGTGTTCGCCCTGCCGAAGCAGACGATCCAGGCCCTCGTCGGCGCCGACAAGCTCGGCTGGCACCCGCGCCCGTACATCGCCGCGGTCTCGATCGACCCGTTCGTGATGGACGTCGCGCGATCGAACACGGGCGGCCGCGCGACCGCGGGCGCGATCAGCGTCACGTTCCTGAAGGACGCCAGCAATCTCAAGCGCTGGGGTACGGACTCCGGCGTCAAGCTCTACCACTCGATCCTCGAGCGCTACGCACCGTCGAGCGACCCGAAGGCGGTCGCGAACATCTACGGGATGGCGGCGGCGTACTCGCTCGTCGACGCGCTCAGGCATGCGGGCCGGAATCCGACCCGCGAGAGCCTGCTGAAGGCCGCGACGAGCCTGAACGAGAGGACCAACCCGTTCCTGCTCCCCGGCATCGTCGCGAAGACGGGCCCGACGGACCGGTTCGCGCTCGAGCAGGTTCAGCTGTACCGGTACGCGCGCGGTGTCTGGCAGGTTTTCGGCCCGCTCGTGCCGGCCAGGGCGTGAGGGCACCAGATAGAGTCCCCGCGTTTCGACGAAAGGACTGGACGACATGAGGAAATGGACTCGAGTCGCGGTGCTCGGCTGCGCCGGCGCGTTTGCGCTCGTCGTGGCCGGCCAGGCGCTGGCGGCCTACACACCGAAGCTCGTCGTCCAGATGGGCGACGCGGGAACGACGATCAAGCTGTCGATTCCCTCGACCGACGACCCCACCGCCAACCTCACCTTCTTCGCGCCGGTGGGCACAGGCGCCAGCCTCGGGGCGACCCCCGGTTCGACGATCGGCACAGTCGAAGCGAAGGCGACCGCCGCTGCTCTCGGCGGCGCGACCCTGCCGCTGACGGGTACCGTGCAGGTCCGCGCGGCAAACGGCACCTACCTCTCCAATGGACAGCAGGTTCCCCTCGCCGCCGCAGCGACTGCCTGCACACGCACGGCGACGCACGCCGCGTTCTGGGTCCTCGTCCTCACCGCGGCCGGACAGACGCTCGAGGTCCCCCTCCTGGTCGACCCCGTCTCGACCGCACCGCTGTCGACGACAGTCGCCTACTCGCTCACCGTCTGCCTGCCGCCGTCCGACATCCCCCAGGCCGTCGGCGGGGCCGCCTTCGGGGCCAAGGTGATCGAGGCCAACTTCACCGTCAAGGGCGTCTTCTCGCCGACCACCTCGGGCGACAACGTCTGGCGCCTTCGCGCGACGCCGTACAACCCCGGGAAG
>JBKPSO010000018.1:0-2891 GCA_046735055.1 Actinomycetota bacterium | reverse complement strand
AGGTCGAGCTCGACGTCGAGGTAGTGGTCGCGGAACGAGTGGTTCTGCGCCGGGTCGAGCACCTCGAGCAGCGCCGCCGACGGGTCGCCGCGCCAGTCGGCGCCGACCTTGTCGACCTCGTCGAGCATGATCACCGGGTTCATCGTCCCGGCGTCGCGCAGGGCGCGGACGAGCCGCCCCGGCAGCGCGCCGATGTACGTCCGCCGGTGGCCGCGGATCTCGGCCTCGTCACGCACGCCGCCGAGCGACATGCGTACGAACTCACGGTTGAGCGCGCGCGCGATCGACTCGCCGATCGAGGTCTTCCCGGTCCCCGGCGGCCCGATCAGCGTCAGGATCGCGCCGGAGCGCTTGTCCTCGGCGATCCCACGTTCCTGCCGCAGCTTGCGCACGGCCAGGTACTCGACGATCCGCTCCTTCACGTCTTCGAGGCCGGCGTGGTCGGCGTCGAGGATCTCCCGTGCGACCTTCGGGTCGAGCCGCTCCTCGGACGTCTTGCCCCACGGGACCGCGAGCAGCCAGTCGAGGTAGGTGCGGATCATCGACGCCTCTCCGCTCGCGTCGCCCATGCGCTCGAGCCGGCCGAGCTCGCGCTCCGCCTGCTCGCGCACGGCCTCCGGCATCGAGGCCTCCTCGATCTTCTGCCGGTACTCGTCGACGACCGAGCCCTCGTCCTCGCCGAGCTCCTTGCGGATCGACTCCATCTGCTTGCGCAGGAAGTACTCGCGCTGCTGCTGCTGCGCGCCCGACTCGACGTCGTCGCGGATGCGGCGGCGCACCTGCAGCTCGGCGAGGCGCTCGCGCTGCAGCCGGACGGCGAGCCCGAGCCGCTCGACGACGTCGAGCGTCTCCAGCAGCTCGACGCGCTGCTCGAAGGTCAGATCGGGCGAGTAGGCGCAGGTGTCGGCCAACGCTCCCGGCTCGCTGATCGAGCGCAGGAACTCGCCGATCCGCGCGTCCGCGTCGCGGAGCTCCAGGATCTCCTCGACGACCGCGCGGTACTCGGTCTCGAGGTCGCGCGTCTGTACGGGCGCAGGCGTCTCGTCGGGCCGCTCCTCGACCTCGACGTACAGCCGTCCGCCGGCGCCGGTCTCGGCTGCCCCGAGCGTCGCCCGGTGCAGGCCGGTCAGCGTCGCGACGTGAGCACCGCCCGGAAGGCGGCCGCTCTCGACGACCTGGGCGACCGTACCGACCTTCGCGTACACGCTGTCGTGCCGCGGCACGAGCAGCACGTGCGACTCACCACCCGTCTCGAGCGGCAGGGTCACGGTCATGCTCGGGAAGACGACGGTGTCGTCCAGCGGGATCAACAGGTATTTGCTCAAAGCAGCTTCACGCTCCTAAGCTAGTTCTGGTCACATAGTAGCTACAGAATGTGAAGCTAGAACGCGGATCAGCGAATCGGCGGCGGCCAGCCCTCGATCGTGCCGACGAGCTCAGGGTCCCAGTCGGAGGCGACACATGCCTCGCGGGCGACCGCGCGGGCGAACGCGAGCGCGGCTGCGTGGGGATCGGGTGCGGAGGCGGCGTCCCGCGCGTCGAACAGGAACTCGCCCAGCGCCTCGTCCCAGCGCCCAGGGGACACGTCGACCGAGTGGAGCCCGTCGGGCGCGGGGAACGCGAAGCCGTAGAACGCCGGCCGCGGGTAGCGCCTGTCGCCCGGCCACCAGCCGACCTCGATCTGCTGCGCGTCCATCGCGTTGCGCGCGATGAAGCCGTCGGAGGGCGCGTCGACGGGCCGGCCGGAGAACAGGTGGACGGCGAGGTCGAACGAGCCCCACCACGCGTTGACCGGGGTCGAGCGCCCACGCCAGGGCGCGCGAAACGCGCTGAGGACGAGAGCCGCGCGTATTGCGCCGAGGAAGTACACCTCGACCTGGGCCGGGTCGTATGTCGCGTGACCAGTGTCCTCGTCGAGCGGCGTCTCCCAGGGCACCTCCTGCGGCTTCGGGTTGATCTCGACGCCGCCGGCGAGTTCGCGCACCGCATCGAGCACGTCGCGCGTCACCTCCGCCACGGCCCGGTTCGGGGTCAGCGGGATCCGCTGCTCGCGACCGTCGGAATGCTCGACGACCTCCTCGTGCGTGCGCAGATCGAGCGCCACTGCAAACGTCCCGGAGCCGTCCGGCGCGGGCAGCGGCGCCGTCTCCCAGCCGCGCGGGGTCAGCCGCAACGCGGCATGCTGGAGCTCGGGCTCCGGGGGTGCGACCGCGAGCGCGAGCTTTCCGAGCACCTGCGTGTGCGCGTGCAGCGTGTCGCAGGTCGCGCTCCATTCCCCGTACTCGGGCGTCGGCCAGCTCGACGTCATTCGCGCAGGCTACGCCTCATGCGGTCCTCGGGAAACCGCAAACCGCGGATAGAGTCGGTCGCACCGATGGCACGCACATACGAGATCTCGACTCGTGACGGGCAGGGACACGAGCACGTCCGGCACTACACCAGCGACGACCCGCTCACGCCCGGTTCGGTAATCGTGCTCGGCGGCCGGTACTGGCTGGCGGAGAGTGTCGAAGAGGCCCAGGCACGGGCCGTCCCTGCGCGCTACCGGCTGACGCTGCGCCACCCGGACGGCCACGAGGAGGCTGTCGCATTCCGTCGCTTCAGAGCCGACGCGCCCGAGGTCGGCCACCAGCTCACGACGCTCGAGGACGGGGCCCCTGTCAGCTGGTCCGTGGTCGACCAGCGCCTCGCACGGGACGAGGCAGGAGAGCCGTTTCTCGAGTTCGTTGCCGAGCGCGACTTCGGCGAGCGCGAGTCGCTCCCCGACCACCAGCTCGAGCACGCGCTCGGGCGAGGCGACGACGCCACAGGCGCCCTCGTCGCAAGCGTCGAGGCGGCCGGATCCGCAGTCGAGCTCGTCGCGCTCGACCCGGGCCAGACGGCCGACTGGG
>JBKPSO010000017.1:0-24516 GCA_046735055.1 Actinomycetota bacterium | reverse complement strand
GATCCCGGAGACGCGCGACGTGTTCCTGATCGCGGTGCCGATCGCAGCGGTCGAGGTCGCGTTCGTCGCCGGCGTGTCGCTCGCGGTCGCCTGCGCGAACGTCCTCTTCCGCGACGTCGAGCACCTGATCTCGGCGGCGCTGCTGCCGTGGTTCTTCCTGACGCCGATCCTCTACCGGCTCGAGGACCTGCCCGGCGGCGTGCAGCGCTACGACTGGGTGGTGACGATCCTGCGCTGGGTGAATCCGATCACGCCCGCGATCTACGCCCTGCGCGACCCGCTCTTCTACGGGCAGCTGCCGCACGTCTGGGACGTCGTCTACGTCTGCGCGGCGGCGGCGGTCGCGCTCGGGCTGGGCGCCTGGGTATTCAACCGGGTCGACGACCAGATCGCAGTCGAGCTGTGATCCGCGCGTCGTAGATCCACGGCTCGTCGCCCTCGGGCTGCCAGGCCGGGAGTCCGGCGACCGTGCAGTTGGGTGCGAGCGGAAGGAGCAGCGACGGGCACACGAGCGGCTCGGTGAACGACGGGTTGCGCCCGCCGCCCGGCGTATACGCGCGGAGCTCCTTCCGGCGGCCGGCGTCGAGCGACCCGCCGACGGCCGCATAGCCCTCTTCGTGCGCCGCGCGCACGCGCACGTGCCAGTCGAAGGCGGGCTCGACGTCCGGAGGCAGGTGGGCAACCCGGCCGGAGGCGTCCCGGGGCCCCACGTCGACGTCGACACGAAGGAGCTCGTTGCCGATCTCCGAGAGCCAGTAGCGCTCCTCGAGCACGAGGTCGAATGCGAGCCGGTAGCGGCCCGGGGGGATCAGGCCGAGCACCGGCAGCTCGACCTCGGTGCGCTCGCCGGGTGCGAGCCGCGGGAGGAGTGTGCGCAGCCCGTCCCAGTCGATCGGGTTGTCGAGGTCGTCGAGCCAGTGGTAGGCGACGAGCAGGTCGTGCCAGGGCGCGGTGCCGGCGTTCTCGACCTCGACCCGCGCGCGGCCGACGACGCCCGCCTGGGGGTCGCCGAGCTCGTACCCGAGCCAGCGGACGGCGAGCGGACCCGCGGGGACGGCGTGGGCGGGAACTGCCTGCATCGGTAGGGCTAGTCTAGGGCGGTGTCGGAGCCGCTCCTCGTCCGCGCCCTGCGGCGCGAGCCGGTCGAGCGCACGCCGGTCTGGTTCATGCGCCAGGCCGGGCGCTCGCTGCCGGAGTATCGCGACCTGCGCGAACGCTACTCGTTCTTCCACCTCGCGGAGACTCCCGAGCTCTGCGCGGAGGTGACGCTGCAGCCGGTGCGTCGCCTGGGCGTCGACGCGGCGGTGCTCTTCGCGGACATCATGACGCCCGTTCTCGCGATGGGCGTCGACGTCGAGCTCGTCGAGGGCGTTGGGCCGCTGGTCGCGGAGCCGGTGACGGGTCCCGGCGAGGTCTCGCGGCTGAGGATTCCGGACGAGGGGGCCTTCGCGCCCGTGCTCGAGGCGGTTCGCCTCGTTCGCGCGGAGCTCGAGCCGGAGCGCGCGGTGATCGGCTTCTGTGGCGGCCCGTTCACGGTCGCCGGCTATCTGGTGGAAGGGAAGCCGAGCCGGGACTTCGTCCGCGTGAAGGAGCTGATGTACCGCGAGCCTCGCGTCTGGCACGCGCTGATGGAGAAGCTCGCGGCCGCGTTCGCGGGCTATCTTCGGGCGAAGGTCGCGGCGGGCGCCGATGCGATCCAGCTCTTCGACTCGTGGGTGGGCGTGCTCTCGGTTGCCGACTACGAGGAGTTCGTCGCGCCGTACTCGGCAGAGGTGCTCGAGGCGGTCGACGCGCCCACGATCCACTTCGGCACGGGGACGTCACACCTGCTCGCCTCGATGGCGATGGCCGGCGGCGACGCGATCGGCCTCGACTGGCGCATCCCGCTGGACCAGGGCTGGCTCGCGGTTGGTCCGGAGCGTGGGGTCCAGGGCAACCTCGACCCCGCTGTCCTGCTCGGCCCGTGGGAGCGCACTGAAGCCGCGGCCCTCGACGTCCTCGAGCGAGCCGCCGGCCGTCCCGGCCACGTCTTCAACCTCGGCCACGGCGTTCTTCCGGCGACCAACCCCGACGACCTCGCCCGCCTCGTCGAGCTCGTCCACGAGCGAACCGCGAAGGCTGCCGCGTGAGCGTCATTCGCCGACAGCTCGCTCCCCTCGCTCGTAGGGCAGAAACCGCCCGATGAGCGCCGCCGTCGTGTTGATGGCCTACGGGTCGCCGGAGCGGATCGAGGACGTGCCGGCGTACTACGCGGACATCCGCGGGGGGCGGCCCGTCCGGCCGGAGCTGCTCGAGGATCTAACGGCGCGCTACCGGCGGCTCGGGATCCAGGACCGGAACCCGCTGAACGAGATCACGGAGCGGACGCGGGCCGCGCTCGAGCTGGAGCTGGGGCTGCCCGTCTTCACCGGGATGAAGCACTGGACGCCGCGGATCGCCGACGCCGTGAACACCGCGCTCGCGGGCGGAGCGGGCACGATCGTCGGGCTCGTGCTCGCGCCGCACTACTCGCGGATGTCGATCGGCGGCTACCGGGCGCGGCTGCAGGACGCCCTGTCCGACCGCGCGGAGCTGCTCTTCGTCGAGAGCTGGCACGACGACTCCGCGCTCGTCGAGCTCTGGGCCGACCGGCTTCGCGGCACCGACGCCCACGTCGTCTTCACGGCACACAGCCTCCCCGCGCGCATCCTCGACGAGGGCGACCCCTACAGGGATCAGCTGCTCGAGACGTCGCGGCTCGTCGCGGACGCGGCCGGCATCGCCGACTGGTCGTTCAGCTTCCAGTCCGAGTCGCCGACCGGCGAGCCCTGGCTCGGGCCGGACATTCTCGACCACCTCGACGAGCTGCACGCGCAGGGCGTCGACCGCGTCCTGCTGGCGCCGATCGGCTTCGTCGCCGACCACCTCGAAATCGGCTGGGACCTCGACACCGAGGCCCGCAAGCGGGCAAGAGAGCTCGGCCTGAGCCTCGAGCGCGCAGAGATGCCGAACGACGACCCCGCATTCGTCGCCGTGCTCGCCGGGATCGTCCGGCGAGCGGTCAGCGCCGTAGGCTCGACGGAGGCGCACAAGTAGCGGAGGTGCCGGCTTTGCCGGCGCCGGAGCGGAAGGTACGCTCGACGGCGTGAGATCCGGCGAGATCGTCGTCGACCGGGCGAGCCGGCGTTTCCTCGTCCGGCCCCAGCCCGTCCGCACGCTGAAGGAGGCCCTGCTCTCGCGAAACGGCGCGCGACCGACCGAGGTCTGGGCGCTGCGCGACGTCTCGCTGCAAGTGGAGCCCGGCGAGGCGGTCGGGCTGATCGGCCGCAACGGGTCGGGCAAGACCACCCTGCTCAGGCTCGTTGCCGGGATCGTCAAGCCCACCTCCGGGCGCGTCGAGGCCGGGGGGCGCGTCGCCTCCCTGCTCGAGCTCGGCGCCGGCTTCCACCCCGATTTCAGCGGCCGGGACAACGTCTACCTGAACGGCTCGATCTACGGCCTCAAGCGCGCCCAGATCCGGGCGCTGATGGACGAGATCGTGTCCTTCGCCGAGCTCGAGCGCTTCATCGACGTCCCGGTTCGCACCTACTCGTCCGGGATGTACATGCGGCTCGGCTTTGCAGTGGCCGCCCACATCGACGCCGACGTGCTGCTCCTCGACGAGGTCTTCGCCGTCGGCGACGAGGAGTTCCAGCGCAAGTGCTTCGCGAAGATCTTCGAGTTCAAGCAGCGCCGTGGGACGATCGTGTACGTCTCGCACGACGCCGCCTCGGTCGAGCGCCTGTGCGAGCGCGCAGTCCTGCTCCGCGAGGGACGGGTCGAGATCGACGGCTCCACGCAGGAGGCGCTCGCCCGCTACCACAAGCTCCTCGCCGACGAGCGCGACCCGGAGGAGAGCGCCGCGGGCCTCTCCGAGTACGGCAGCGGTGAGGCGAGGATCGTCCAGGCGCGGCTGCTCGGGCCCGAGGGCGAGGACCGCGTCCAGCTCCTCGCCGGGGAGCCCGTGACGGTCGAGCTTCGGATCGCGGTTCGCGAGCCGATCCCGCCGCCGCGGATCACGATCGAGCTCCGCGACGAGGCGGGCCTCCTGCTCTCGGCGGAGAGCCAGGACACAGGGGAGCTCGGCTGGCGCGAGGAGCCCGGCGAGCGCGTGCTGCGCTTCGAGGTCGAGCGCCCCCCGCTCGCCGACGGCCGCTTCCGGCTCCGGTTCGAGCTCAGCGATGGGTCCGGCCGCCGTCTCTACCATTGGCTGGACGGCGGCGTTCGCTTCGTCGTCTATCCGGGGGAACCGGTGCGCGGTCCGGTCCTCCTGGCAGGCAACTGGTCGCTTCGAGAGACTGGAGAGCAATGAGCTACCAAACCTGCCCGGACTGGCCCGAGCTGATGGAGATCGCACCGGACCTCCAGTTCAAGCACCTGAGCGTCCGGCACGCACAGCTCCCGGCCGACGCGCTGATGCAGATTCCGGACGTGCATCTCGACGAGGCAGAGATCTGCTGCGACATCGACAGGCACGTCTACTTCGCGCGGCACACCGATCAGCGCGTGGTCGAGGCGCTGCGGAGCTCGCACTGGTTCGACCTGACCGAGTGGACGGTGTCGGGCCCCGGCCGCCGCGCCGGCTAGCGCCGCCAGCCAAGCACCGCGACGCCGTCCCACCACTGCGGGTGGCCGCGCTCGTGGCCCGGGATGTCGAAGAGCAGCTCCGCGCGCTCCTCGGACTCGAGGTAGTCTCGCGTGGCGCGGCCGACGCTCTTCCAGTCGTGATCGTCGACGACGAGCAGCGCCTCATCCGCAAGCCAAGGCTCGACTGCGCGGAGGCCGCGCACCTGCGAGTCGTAGTCGTGCGCTGCGTCGTAGTAGTAGACACCGACGCGGCGGTCGCCGAGTGCCCCGCCTTCGAGGACCTCGAAGGCGTCCCCCTCGAGGATCGTCGCACCGGCTGCTCCGAACGCGCGCAGGTTCGCCTCCAGCGCCGCGCGGCTCGCCGCGGGGAGCCGCTCCCCGTTGACCTCGAGCGGGCCGAACGAGAAGTGGTCGATGGCGACGAAGTCGCCCTCGTTGCCGCGCATCGCGCCGATCAGGCTCGCGCCGTGGTAGCTCCCGACCTCGATGTAACTCTCGCCCGGGGAGAGCAGCGACGCGGCCAGGTTGAAGATGGCGAGGACGTTCTCCTCTGCCAGGTTCGGCACGCGCTCGATCACGTCGTCGAACCGCGTGCCCCGTGGGTGCGGCGAGCGAGGGAAGTCCTCGAACAGCGCCGGGAGCTCGGCGATGAAGCGCTCGACGTCCACGTCGTGATTTCTACACTCGCGGCATCGAGATCGAGCGGCTCATCCTAGGCAAGCGGGCGGTCATCCTCGTCGCCAGGCGAGCACCTCCTCCAGCGGCCGCGCGTTGACGACATCGGCGGCGGACGCCCAGCCGCGCCGCGCGGTCGCGACCGAGAGCTCCATGTTCGAGAGCCCGCGGATCGAGTGCGCGTCGGTGGAGCAGACGATCTGCACGCCCGCCTCGAGCGCCCGGCGGACGTAGACGTCGCGCAGGTCGAGCCGATCCGGCAGGCCGTTCACCTCGAGGGCGACGCCCTCCTCGAGCGCGACCTCGATCAGCCGGTCGACGTCCAGCTCGTTCTCCGGCCGGCGGTTGACATAGCGGCCCTTCGGGTGGGAAAGGCACGAGACGTACGGGTTGCGCAGCGCGCGCTCGACCCGCTCGGTCTGCTGCCGCTTCGGCAGCCGCTGTCCGCCGTGGACGCTCGCCTGCACCCAGTCGAGCTCCGCGAGGATCGAGTCCGGGAGGTCGAGCTGTCCGTCCGGGAGGATGTCGCACTCGGTTCCGCGCAAGACCCTGAACGGCGCGAGCGCCTCGTTCACCGCGGCGATCTCGAGTGCCTGCCGGCGGAGGTCGTCCGCGGTCAGGCCGCGCACCGCTCCGACGGCCGGCGTGTGGTCGCAGATCGCGAGGTACTCGTAGCCCCGCTCGATCGCGGCGAGCGCCATCGACTCGACGCTCTCCGTGCCGTCCGACCAGGTCGTGTGGCAGTGCAGGTCGCCGCGGATGTCGCCGAGCTCGAGGAGCGGCGGCGGCTCGGCGCGGAACGGCGCCTCCCGGAGCTCCGGCGGCACGTAGGGGATCCGGAGCGCGCGGTAGACCCCGGCCTCGTCCGGCGCGTCCGGCAACGGCTCGAGCGCGGCCACGTACTCGCGCGAGCCGGTCGCCCGGACGAGCTCCGTTCCGAACGCCTCCGGGCGAGCGACGACAAGCTCGACCGGAACCCCTTCGACCGTCACCCCGTAGGCGCGCCACGCGTCTTCGCAGCGCTCCCGGGCGGAGCCCGGAGGCGCGCTCGAAAGGCTGGGGCGCTCGAGCACCGACACGATCGCGGGCAGCGCCTCGAACGCGTCCAGCACCGGCTCCGGGTTCTCCGCGGCGACGACGACCGCGAAGTGCTCGCTCGTATCGCGGTACCGGCGGGGATCGCCCGCGGGCGTGCCGCCCAGCGGCTCCGCGATCTCCTCGAGCAGCCGTCTGGCGCGGTGGATGAGAAGTCCGCGCGGCGGGTGCGGCTCGTCCACGCGGTCGAGCGCGGCCAGCAGCTTCGCCTCCTTCTGCGGTCCGATTCCCGGCACCTCGCGGAGCCGGCCTGCCGCCGCAGCCTCCCGCAGCTCGGCCGCCGTTCGCACGCCGAGCGTCCGCGCGATCAGCACCGCCAGCCTCGCCCCGGTCCCGAGGTAGCGGCCGAGCCCGACGAGATCCGGCTGCACCTGGCGCTCGAGTTCCTCGAGCTCGGCGATCTCTCCGGTCTCGACGAGCTCCTTCAGCCGCCCTTCGATCCCGCGGCCAATGCCCCGCAGCTCCCGGACGCGCCCCGCCCGGATCAGATCGGCGACGGGCGCCCTCGTCGCCCGGATCAGCTCGGCGGCGCGGCGGTACGCGCGCGCCGCGTAGGGCGAAGCGCCGGCAAGCTCGAGCAGCGTCGCGAACGAGTCGAGGCGCTCGGCGATCGCCTTGTTCTCGAGATGTTCCTCGAGCGCCACCCCGGTAGTGTCACCGCGGGATGGGGGAGATAGTCGTTCTCTCCGGCGGAGTCGGCGGCGCGCGGTTCGTCCGCGGCCTGGTCGACCTCGTCGGGCCCACGGAGGTGACCGTCGTCGGCAACGTCGGCGACGACACGGAGGTGTTCGGGCTGCACGTCTGCCCCGACCTCGACAGCCTGCTCTACACGCTGACCGACCGGCACGACGAGGAGCGCGGCTGGGGCCGCCGAGGTGAGACGTGGAACGCGCTCGACACGGCGAAGGAGCTCGGCGACGACGAGACCTGGTTCCAGCTCGGCGACCGCGACCTCGGCCTCCACCTCGTGCGGACCAAGGCGCTGAAGGCCGGCGAGCCGCTCTCCGCGGTGACGGCGCGGATCGCGGACGCCTTCGGACTCGAGACCCGCCTCCTCCCGGCGACCGATCACCGCCTGCGCACGATCGTCGAGACGCCGGCAGGGGCCTTCCCGCTGCAGGAGTGGTTCGTCCGCCGAGGTCACAGGGACAAGGTGGACGGGTTGCGCTTCGAGGGCGCCGCGTTCGCACGGCCGGCTCCCGGCGTGCTCGAGGCGATCGAGCAGGCGTCGCTCGTCGTGATCGCGCCGAGCAACCCGTACATCAGCGTGTGGCCGACCCTCGCCGTCAAGGCGATCCGGCAGACCGTGGAGCGGAAGCGGACGCCGGTCGTCGGGGTCAGCCCAGTGATCGGCGGCAAGGCCGTGAAGGGGCCCGCGGACGAGATGCTCGAGGGGCTCGCCGGCGGGACGTCGCCGGCCCACGTCGCCCGCTGCTACCCCGGTCTGCTCGACGCGCTCGTGATCGACGAGGCGGACGCCGCCGGCGCCGAGGGCCTGGAGCAGGTCCGCGTCCGGCCGCACGTGACGAAGACGCTGATGACGGACAAACGGGCGGCGCGTCTCCTGGCCGGGTCCGTCCTCGAAGCCGCGCGCGGCGGAGTGATGCGCGAGTGATCGAGATCCTGCCCGTCGAGGGTCTGCCCGAGATCCGGGAGGGCGACGACCTCGCCGCGCTGATCGTGGGCGCGTGCGAGCTCCGCGCCGGCGACGTCGTCTGCATCGCCCAGAAGATCGTCTCCAAGGCCGAGGGCCGGGTCGTCCGGCTTGCGGACGTGGACCCCTCGGACGAGGCGTCCGACCTCGCCGGCCAGGCCGGCGATCCGCGCCGGCTCGAGGTCGTGCTCGAGGAGGCGACGCGGATCGTGCGCTCGCGGCCGCCGCTCGCGATCGCGGAGACGCACCACGGCTTCGTCTGCGCGTCGGCGGGGGTCGACGCCTCGAACGCACCGGAGCCGGACTCGGTCGTCCTCCTGCCGAAGGATCCCGATGCCTCCGCGGCCCGCATCCGCCACGACCTCCGGCTCCGTACCGGCCATTCCGTCGGCGTGATCGTGACGGACACGTTCGGTCGCGCGTGGCGGGTGGGGATCGCGAACGTCGCAATCGGCTCGGCCGGGGTCGAGGTGCTCCGCGACCTGCGAGGGCAGTACGACCCGACGGGGTACGAGCTGCACTCGACGGTGATCGCGATCGCGGACGAGATCGCGTCGGCGGCGGAGCTCGTAATGGGGAAGACCGACCGGATTCCGGTGGCGATCGTGCGCGGGCTCGCGGTCGCGGGAGAGGGCAGCGCGAAGGACCTGATCATTCGCCCCGAGCACGACCTCTTCCGCTGACTCCCGTCATACCCCGTTGGAGGGACGCGGGGCGCCCAGGAATGGCTTATCGATGCGATGTGTGGCGCCGATAACCCGAGCAGCCGTGGCTCCGAACGCTGCGCTTCTGCCTGACCCCGATCCCCGCGAACAGGCATCTGACCGCGAGGAGGCGCTGGTCGAGTCGTATCGCCGCCTGGCCGCGATCTTCCACGATGTCCTCTCCGAGCAGAATCCCGAGGCGCTGCTCGGCCGGATCGCCGACACGCTTGCGGAGCTGATCCCGTACCAGGATCTGCACATCTACGAGGCGGACGACAAGCGCCGCCAACTCCTGCCCGTGTTTGCCCGCAGCGCGGCGTGGGCCGAGGAGATCCTCAGCAACCCGATCTCGTATGGCCACGGAATCACCGGTTGGGCGGTGCAGCACCGCAGCCCGGTGCTCGCGAACGAAGCGCATCTCGACCCCCGTGTCGCCTTCGTCCCCGGTACGCCCCCGGACCCGGAGGCGCTGATCACCGTCCCGCTGATCGCCCGCGGGTCGCTGAAGGGCGCGTTGAACATCTACCGGGTCGGCGAGGATGCCTCCTTCGACGAGGACGAGTTCGAGCTCGCCCGCTGGTTCGGCGATGCTGCGGCGCTGGCGCTCGACAACGCGCAGATCCGTGCGCGGCTGGAGCACCTCGCGCAGACCGACTCGCTCACGGGTCTCTACAACCACCGCTACTTCCACGAGCGGCTGCGCTCCGAGCTCAACCGCGCCGGTCGCGCGCACGACCGGGTTGCGCTGCTGATGCTCGACATCGACGACTTCAAGCGGGTCAACGACGTCTTCGGGCACGGCGAGGGCGACCACGTCCTCCAGCTCCTGGCCGAGTTGCTGACGGGCGTCGCCCGTAGATCGGACACCGTCTGCCGGGTCGGCGGCGAGGAGTTCGCCGTGATCCTCCCCTCGTGCGGCTCGGCCGATGCGCTCGGCCTGGCCGCGCGGGTGAAGCGGGCGCTCCTGGACGGCCCGGCCGAAGAGGTCGGCGAGATCACGCTCTCGATCGGCATCTCCTTCTGCCCGGAGCACGCGATGAACGCCCGCGAGCTGGTCGCATGCGCGGAGGCGGCGATGATGACCGCGAAGGCGCAAGGGAAGGATCGCGTCGTCGTCTTCCAGGAGGACGCGCTCGGGGAGCGGCGGCCGGACGACGGGTCCGAGGACCGAGGCGTCCGCTCGATCGCGCACCTGAAGATGCTCCAGAGCCTGGCCCGGAAGCTGAACCGACTGAACGACGTCCGCGAGATCGGCGAGGCGATCGTCGACGAGCTCAGGATGCTGGTCGACTACCACAACTGTCGCGTCTACCTCCTCGAAGGCGACAGCCTCCAGCCGATCGCCGTGCGTGGCGACAACGAGAGCGAGCTGTGGATGACCTTCCGGCTCGGCGAGGGCCTCACCGGGGTCGTCGCCGAGACCGGGAAGCCGATGCTCGTCGCCAACGCGCGCGAATCGGAGATCTCGGTCCAGGTCCCGAGACCGGAGGCCGACGAGTCGCTTGCCTCGGTTCCGCTCCGCTACGGGCACCGCGTGATCGGCGTGATCACGCTTGCCAAGTTCGGGATCGGCCAGTTCGACGAGGACGATCTGCGGCTCTTCGAGGTGCTCGCCGGCCACGCGTCGGTCTCGCTCGAGAACGCCCGGCTCTACGAGTCCGCGCGCCGAGAGGCGGAGAACGCGAAGGCGTGGCTCGAGTTCGCCGACGCCGTCTCGGAGGCCCGCTCCGTCGAGGCGATCGGCGCCGAGACGGTACGGACCGTCGCGCGGTTGATGGACGTGTCGCAGTGCGCCATGTGGCTCGAGGACGCCCACGCCCCCAACTACCACTGCATCGCAGAGATCGGCTACGCCGACGATCCCGTGACGGCGCCGCTTCTCGATTGGCGCTTTGGCCGGGCGGCGGCTGCGCAGCTGATCGACGGTCGCAAGGCGCCGTTCGTCGTCGGCGAGGAGGAGATCCGGCGGATCTTCGACCACGAGCGGGGGCTGATGTTTCGTCCCTCGGCCGTCGCGCCACTTCACGCCGGCTTCGGCGTGCGCGGCTGGATCACCGTCCGCGCGCCCGACGGCGATCTGTCGCACTTCACCGACGAGGGCGTGCGCCTGCTCGAAGGGCTTTCGTACCGGGCCTCGGTCGCGCTCCAGAAGTTGGTCCTGCTCGAGTCGGAGCAGGCGAGCGCCGAGGTGGCGAGCGCACTGCTCGAGTTCTCACGGCGCCTCGCCGGCGTCACCGGAACCGACGAGCTGCAACGGCGGATCGTCGAGCTGACCGGCGAGATGCTCGGCTCGCCGCGGACATGGCTCTGGCTCGAGCGCGGCCGGCCGGGATCGTTCGCGATCGCCGCCGCGTGGCGGGCGGACGGCTCCGTTCCGATCGTCCCGATCGGCAGCGTGGTCGAGTTCGGCGCCACACGTCGCGCGCTCGAGCGCGGCGAGCCCTTCGTGCTCGAGCCGGGAACGGTCGACCTGGCGCCGGTCGGCGAGGACTGGCTCGCGGTCGCGCCGGTCGTGCTCCCGTCCGGCCGGATCGGCTGTATCGCGGCAGCCGCGCCCGAGGCCTTCGCCGAGCGCAAGCTCCGCCTGCTCGCCGGCATCGCCAACCAGGCGAGCCTGGCGCTGCACATCTCGCCCTCCTAGCGGAAGGAGTAGCGCAGGAACAGGTGCTCGCCGTGCAGGCGGGCCGAGCGCAGCGATCCGCGGCGCTCCTGCTCCGGCAGCAGCGCGACGCCCTCGACGATCCCGAGCCGCTCGTCCCCCGGCACCCGCCCGGCGAGGAGCGGCGAGACGGTGAGGAAGAGCTGGTCGACGAGGTCGGCGGCGACAAGCGAGGCGAAGAGCCGTGGGCCGGCCTCGCTGAGGATGCGCCGGTGGCCGTGCTCGCGCAGGAGGCCGACGGCCGCTGTGACGTCGACGCGGTCGCCGCCCGGGACGACCGCGATCTCGGCTGCGGCGGGCAGACGTCCGGAGAGGCGGTCGGCGCCGAGCTGCGTCGTGATCACGAGCGCTCCCTCCCGCAGAACGGGATGCTCCGAATTCAGCGACCCGCGGCCTGTGACGACGGCAACCCGCGCCGCCTCCCGGTGGAGCCCGAGCCGCCCGCGGAGCGCCCGATACTCCTCGGCCGCGGGCGGAAAGACGGTCTCCGGCCGCCAGCGCCCCGTTGGCGAGGCGCTGACGGTACCCCGGCCGACCACGACGACATCCGCCGCGGCGCGCAGCAGGCCCATCACGAACCGGTCGGCCGGGTCGCCGCCGCCGATCAGCTCGTTCGAGCGCGCGAGCGCCGGGATCGCGACGACGCCGTCGATCGTGGCGACGAAGTTCGCGAACAGGCACGGCTCCGGCAGGACGAGGTCGCCGCCGTAGAGCCGGCGCAGCTCGCCGGTCAGCTCGAGCGCGCCGGCCTCGTCGCGCTCGAAGAGGAGCGCGAGCGGCTCGAGCTCCGTCACCGTGGCGATCTCGCCCGGACCGTCGCCGTCTGCTTCCGCGAGCGGCGGAAGACGCCATACTGCCGGGCGTGAGCGAGTGGGCCGTGGTCGACGGAGCGCTCGAGCGCGAGTTCACCTTCGACGGCTTCCCGGCCGCGATCGCCTTCGTGAACCGACTGGCCGAGAGCGCCGAGGCCGCCAACCACCATCCGGACATCGCGATCAGCTACAAGCGCGTGACCGTCCGCTGGACGACCCACTCCGCGGGCGGGATCACCGACCGCGACCGCGAGCTGGCCGCGCAGACCGACACGCTCGCCTGAGCTCACCTTGCGGTTCGGCTCGGCCCTCGAGGACGTGGGCCAGGACACCGTCGTGATCTCGACTCCGAAGTGCCTGCTGCTGCTCAGAAGCGCTCGCGCAGGCGCGGGACGACGTCCGCGCAGAACTGATCGAGGAATCGCCGCTGGTCGTTCCCGGGGGCGTGGAAGACGAGGTGGTCGAAGCCGAGCGCGACGTAGGGGGCGATCCGCTCGACCACCTCGTCGGGGTGGTTGGAGACGATGAAGCGTCGCTGCGCGATGCTCGGATCCGCGTCGGCCAGGCGCTCGAGCTCGATCGGGTCTTCGACGTCGCGCTTCTGCTCCGGCGACAGCGCGAGCGGCGCCCAGTACTCGGTCGCGACGCGGGCGAAGTCGAGATCGTGGTCGTAAGAGACCTTGATCTCGATCATGCGGACGATCGAAGCCGGATCCCGCCCGGCTGCCCGCGCGCCCTCCTCCATCGCGGCGCTCAGCTCCTCGTAGAGCGCGGGGTCCTTGCCGCTCGTGACGATGAAGCCGTCCCCGACGCGGCCCGCCAGCTTCGCCGCCAGCGGCCCGGAGGCGGCCAAGTAGACCGGCACCGACTCCTCGGGCCGGTCGTAGATCGTCGCGCTCTTCGTTCGGTAGTACTCGCCCTCGTAGGTGACGCGCTCCTCGCTCCAGAGGCGCCGCATCAGGTCGATCGCCTCTGCCAGCCGCAGCCGGCGCTCCTTCGCACCCGGCCACTCGGCACCGGTCGCCGGCGTCTCGTTCAGCGACTCGCCCGTGCCCACGCCGAGGAAGACTCGGCCCGGGTTGAGCAGCGCGAGCGTCCCGAGGGCATGCGCCACTATCGACGGGTGGTAGCGCATCGTCGGCGTCAGCACGCTCGTCCCGAGCAGCGCCCGTTCGGTCCGCTCCCCGACCGCCCCGAGCCAGGGCAGCGCGGCGGTGTCGTGGCCGCCGGTATGCCGGAAGGGCTGGAAGTGGTCCGAGACCGCGATGATCTCCAGCCCCTGGAGTTCAGCCTCGACCGCGTACTCGAGCAGCTCGCGCGGCGCGAATTGCTCCGCCGAGGCCTTGTAGCCGAGCTTCAGAGGCATGCAGTCTGCATCTTGGCGAGGTCCTCCGGCGTGTCGACGTCGAAGGCCAGGCCCGGCACGTCCAGCACGACGTGGTCGACGCCGAGCGAGGCGTGGACAGCCGCGCTGCCGAGCTCGCCGAAGTGCGTACGGACGAGCCCCGGCGGGCGCATCGAGACCGCGTTCGTGCCCCCGTCGAGCGCCCGCGCGATCGCGATCCCGCGCTCGGGCGTCGCGGCGAGCAGCTCCTCGACCTCCTCGGCCCGCAGCGAGGGCAGGTCGGCCGAGACGATCCCGACGAGCGGCTCGGTCACCACCTCGGCGATCGCGGCCGCGAGCGCGTCGTTCCAGGCGAGTCCGCGGTCGTGCCAGACCTCGTAGCCCTCGAGCGGCTCGGCCGTGACCACGGTGACACGCTCGATTCCCGCCTCGCGGACCTCGCCGACGACGTGCTCGAGCATGGTCCGCATCAGCTCTGCACGCTCCCGCGGGCTCAGCGCATCGGCAAGCCGGCTCTTCGCCCGGTCGAGCGCCTTCAGCGGAACCAGGACGTGAGCGTCCACGCCGTGACACTACATCCGGCGCATATGCTCACCGGATGCTCGAGCGGCCCCTCGAAGACCTGCTCTCCGAGGCCAGGGCCTTGCGCCGAAGCCCGGTCGTCACGTACTCGCCGAAGGTCTTCATCCCCCTGACGAAGCTTTGCCGGGACGTCTGTCACTACTGCACGTTCGCGGGGCCGCCGCGCCGCGGCGAGCGCGCGTACCTGACCGCCGAGGAGGTGCTCGAGATCGCGCGCGCGGGCGCCGCCGCGGGCTGCAAGGAGGCGCTCTTCACGCTCGGCGACAAACCCGAGCGGCGGTACCGCGTCGCGCGCGAAGAGCTCGCGGCGCTCGGCTGCGAGACGACGATCGAGTACCTCGTCCGGATGTCCGCGCTCGTGCTCGAGGAGACGGGGCTGCTGCCGCACGCGAACCCGGGCGTGATGACGCGGGACGAGCTGGCGGCGCTGCGCGAGGTGACGGCGTCGCAGGGGATCATGCTCGAGACCCTCTCCGACCGGCTGTCGGAGCGCGGCGGGCCGCATTTCGGCTCTCCGGACAAGCGCCCCGCCGCCCGGCTGGAGACGATCCGCCTTGCCGGCGAGCTTCGCATTCCGTTCACGACCGGGATTCTGATCGGGATCGGCGAGACGCGGGCGGAGCGGATCGAGGCGCTGGAGGCGATCGCGGCGCTCCATCGCGAGCTCGGCCACATCCAGGAGGTGATCGTCCAGAACTTCCGTGCGAAGCCGGGGACGAAGATGGCCTCCCACCCGGAGCCCTCGCTCGACGAGCTGCTCTGGACGGCGGCGGCCGCGCGGCTCGTGCTGCCCGCGGACGTCCACGTCCAGTGCCCCCCGAACCTGAGCTACGACGAGTTCCCGCGGCTCCTGGACGCCGGGATCGACGACTGGGGCGGCATCTCCCCGGTGACGATCGACCACGTCAACCCGGAGGCGCCCTGGCCCGAGCTCGAGCGGCTGCGCGCGGCGACCGAGGCGCGCGGGCTCGCGCTCGCGCCGCGGCTCGCGGTCTACCCGGAGTTCGTCTCCGGCCTCTGGCTGGCCCCGCGCGTCCTGACGCAGGCGCTCCGCTCGTCCGATGCCGAGGGGCTCGCGCGCGAGGACGGCTGGTTCGCCGGCGCGCAGACGCCGGCACCGTTTACACCGCGGGACGCGCTGCCGGTGGACACCGCGGCAGAGCTCGGCGAGGACGAGGTCGTGCGGCTCTTCGCCGCGCGCGGAGACGAGCTCGATCGGGTCTTCGCCGCCGCCGACCGGCTGAGGCGGGAGGTGAACGGCGACGAGGTCACCTACGTCGTCACGCGCAACGTCAACTACACGAACGTCTGCTACTTCAAGTGCGGCTTCTGCGCATTCTCGAAGGGGAAGCTCGCCGAGAACCTGCGCGGCCCCGCATATGTCGTCCCGACGGTCGAGATCGTCCGCCGAGCGCACGAGGCGTGGGAGCGCGGCGCGGTCGAGATCTGCCTCCAGGGCGGGATCCATCCCGGGTTCGACGGCGACTACTACGTGGAGGTCTGCGAGGCGATCAAGCGCGAGCTGCCCGACCTGCACGTGCACGCGTTCTCGGCTCTCGAGGTCTGGCAGGGCGCTGCGACCCTCGGCGTCGCGCTCGACGAGTACCTCGGGCGGCTGCGCGACGTCGGGCTCGCGTCACTTCCTGGGACGGCGGCGGAGATCCTCGACGACGAGGTGCGCCGCGTCCTCTGCCCCGACAAGGTGACGACCGCGCAGTGGCTCGAGGTGCACGAAACCGCCCACGACGCCGGCCTCCGGTCGACGGCGACGATCATGTTCGGTCACGTCGACACGCCGCGGAGCTGGGCGCGCCATCTCCTGTGCGTTCGCGAGCTGCAGGCGCGTACCGGGGGCTTCACGGAGCTCGTGCCGCTGCCGTTCGTGCACATGGAGGCGCCGATCTACCTCAAGGGCCGCTCGCGTTCCGGGCCGACCTTCCGCGAGGGGCTGCTGATGCACGCGGTCGCCCGGCTCGCGCTCCACCCGTACATCACGAACGTCCAGGCCTCGTGGGTGAAGCTCGGGGTGGACGGCGCCACGGCGGCACTGCGGGCGGGCTGTAACGACCTCGGCGGGACGCTGATGAACGAGTCGATCTCGCGCGCCGCAGGTGCGAGCCACGGCCAGGAGCTCCCGCCCGAGGGGATGGAGGAGGCGATCCGGGCGGCCGGCCGTGTCCCGCGGCAGCGGACGACGCTCTACGGGACGCCCGATCCGGAACGAGTCGCCGCCTCGTTCGGCGCACCGCCGCTCGCCGAGCCGCTCAACCCGCCGGTGGACACGTCGCGCCTCCGCCGCCCGGCGACGCTGGTGCGGCCCGGTCTTGCGGCTGCCTGAGGACGCGCCGGTCGCGCGCCTCGCGACGGTCGACCGCGAGGGCCGTCCGCACGTCGTTCCGATCTGCTTCGTCGTCGACGGCGACACGCTCTACACCGCGGTCGACGAGAAGCCGAAGCGGACGCGACGGCTGCGGCGGCTCCAGAACATCGAGGCGAACCCGCGGGTCGAGGTGCTGATCGACCACTACGAGGACGACTGGTCGAAGCTCTGGTGGGTGCGGCTACGCGGGACGGCGCGAATCGTGGAGGATCCTCGCGCCGTGGATCTGCTCGCCGTCAAGTACGTGCAGTACCGCCAGCGGCCGCCGGCCGGCCCGGTGATCGCGATCGAGATCGAGGAGCGGAGCGAGTGGACGAGCTCGCCTTCCTGAGCGCGACCGAGCAGGCGGAGCTCGTCCGCCGGGGCGAGGTGACTCCGGTCGAGCTCGTGGAGACCTACCTCGAGCGGATCGAGCGCCTCGACCCTGTGCTGAATGCGTTCGTGACCGTGTGCGGCGAGGAGGCGCGCGCCGCGGCGGACGGCGAGCTCCCGGACAGGCCCTTCCGAGGCGTGCCGCTCCCGATCAAGGACCTGCAGGAGACCGCCGGGATCCGGACGACGTTCTCGTCCCGCGCCTACGCCGACTACGTGCCGGACTTCGACGTTGCGGTGGTCCGTCGCCTCAAGGAGGCGGGGTTCGTCGTGATCGGCAAGACCAACACGCCGGAGCTGGGCATCACCGCCGTCACCGAATCCCGGCTGAACGGCGTCTGCCGGAATCCCTGGGACACGACGCGCACGCCGGGTGGGTCGAGCGGCGGCGCGGCCGTTGCGGTCGCGGCGGGGCTCGCGCCCGCCGCCCACGGCACCGACGGCGGCGGCTCGATTCGCATCCCTGCCTCGTGCTGCGGCGTCTTCGGGATCAAGCCGGCCCGCGGCCGCGTGTCGCTTGCGCCCTACGGCGGGCACGAGGGCTTCTCGACGAGCGGCCCGCTCGCGCGCACCGTCCTCGACGCGGCCGCCCTGCTCGACGTCATGGCCGGCTACGAGCCGGGTGACCCGTGGTGGGCGCCTCCGGCGGAGCGGCCGTTCGCCGAAGAGGTCGGTGCCGAGCCGGGGCGCCTGCGGGTCGCGCTGACAACGACTCCTCCGATCGATGCGGCGGTGGCGCCGGAATGCTCGGCCGCCGCCGAGGATGCCGCAGCGCTGCTCACCGAGCTCGGCCACGAGGTCGAAGAGGCGACGCCGCCCTGGGCGGACGGGAAGCTGATCGAGCTGTTCATGACCGTCTGGAAGATCATCCCCGGGCTGCGCGGGAAGCCGAGGGAGCTCTTCGAGCCGATGAATCGCGTCCTGATCGACGCGGGCGACGAGATGCACGCGGTCGACTACGTCTCCGCGACCCAGGAGCTGCGTGCGTGGGCCCGCGGGATCGTCGCCTTCTGGGGCGGGTACGACCTCGTGCTGACGCCGACACTGGCTCAGCCGCCTCCGCCGGTCGGCGCGCTGATGGACGAGGCCGATCCCTGGGGGAACTTCGACAAGGCGTGGCAGTTCACGCCGTTCACGCAGGTCGCGAACGTCACCGGCCTGCCCGCGGTCTCTCTCCCGCTCTTCTGGAGCGACGACGGCCTCCCGATCGGCGTCCAGCTGATCGGGAGGCCGGCAGACGAGGCGACGCTCATCCGCGTCTCCGCGCAGCTCGAGGTGGCGCGGCCATGGCGCGCCAGGCGCCCCTCCGTGTCCTGAGCAGCCAGGCCCGGTTCATCCGTTTCCACAACACGTGCCTGGCACTGAGCCTGTAACAAGAGCGAAATGATGTTTCCACAGGCGGCCGCCGGCCCTTCGAGTGGGCGGCGTGGTTGGGCCGCCGGCGCGGTTCTCCACAGCCGGTGCCTGGCACTGGCTGTGTAGCGAGCCGGGGACAATCGCTCCACAACCGTCCCGTTCGGCCTCGGCAGATCAGGCGACGGCGTTTTCGGGCCTGCGGTTTTCGAGCAGCACGGCGCGCAGCGCCTCGACGCAGAGCATCCCCATCGCCTCGCGGGTCTCCTCGGTCGCCGACCCGAGGTGGGGGACGAGGACGACGTTCTCCAGGCCGAGCAGGCCGGGATGCACCTTCGGCTCGTGCTCGAAGACGTCGAGCGCCGCGCCGGCGATCCGACCCTTTGTCAGCGCCTCGACGAGCGCCGCCTCGTCGACGATCGGCCCGCGGCTCGTGTTCACGAGCACCGCGGTCGGCTTCATCAGCGCGAGCGCGGCGGCGTCGATCAGGTGATGGGTCTCGTCGGTGAGCGGGAGGTGGAGCGAGACGACGTCGGCGGTGGAAAGGAGCGTGTCCAGGGGCTGTCCCCGGCGACGGCTCGAGTAGACGACCCGCATGCCGTGGGCGAACGCCAGACGCTCCACCGCCTGCCCGATCCGGCCGTGGCCGACGAGCCCGAGCGTCAGGCCGCCGAGGCCGCGCCCCAGCATCAGGTTCGGCGCCCAGATCCAGTCCTCCCCGCGACGGATCAGCCTGTCGCCCTCGGTGACGCGACGGAGCAGGGCGAGGATCATCGCGATCGTCAGCTCGGCCGTCGTCTCGGTCAGCACGTCGGGGGTGTTCGAGACGACGACGCCGCGCCGCCGGCACGCGTCGAGGTCGACATTGTTCACGCCGACCGCATAGTTGGCGATGATCTGCAGCTGCGGCCCGGCGGCGTCGAGCAGCTCGTCGTCGACCCGATCGGTGAGCATCAGCATCATGCCGCCGCACCCGACGGCCCTTCGCAGGAGCTCCTCGCGCTCCAGCGGCCACTCCGAGTCGTGCAGATCGAGCTGGAACGAGCGCTCGAGCTCCTCGCGCACCCGCGCGGGAAACCGCCTCGACGCGAACACCCGCGGCTTCACGGCGTGCACGCCTGCCCGGTCGGCGAGGTCTGGACGCCGGAGACCACAAGCCCGACGTCACGCTCCGGCTCGGGTAAGGGGCCGAACGGTGGCCCGGCGATCCTCGCGGTGCGGTCGGAGCGGAGCGAGAGGTCGGCGTGTCCTCCTGCCGGAACACACACGCTCGCCTGCGCGACGGCACGTGCACGCGGCTTGACCGATCCCGACGTCCCCCCGAAGGTGTAGCCTGCGGGACCGGCTGCCTCCCATGGCGAATCGAGCGTGACCGATACCCCGACCATCTCCGTCGGGTGATCCGCTCCGGCGAAAACGCGGATGAGCACCGGCCGGCGGGGGCGTGTCCACCCGTCGGGATCGAGCCCGCGGCTCGCCCAACGTGCGCGGTAGGGTCGCTCCGCGAGGAGTAGGGTCAGCCCGACGTTCGTCGCGACCTGGTCGCCGGCGACGCCGAAGCGGGAGTCGTTCGGCGCCACGACCAGGTAGCGCGGTCCGTCACTTCCGAGGTCGATCCGCCCGTCGGTGAGATCGACCTTGATCTCGGGTGCGGGGAACGGCGTGTAGGTAAACCTCCCGTTCGCGGCGACGTAGGCGCGGTCGACCGTCTGGTCCCAAAACTCGACGTCCCACCAAGCGATCGCGCTGGGGCCCCAGTCGCGCGCAATCGGATAGGCGATGAGCCCGACCGTGCCCCCCTTTTCGACCCGGTCGACCCAGTCGCGGATGCGGCTCTGGCCGGTCACGGGCACCCCGGCTGCCGTCCGGCTGGAGAGCAGCCGCTCGAACGCGTAGCCGGTCACGCTCGCGCAGAACGCGAAGAGCACAACGCTCACGCCGAGGACGACGGGCGGGCGTGGCAGCCACGCGAACGCGATGCAGATCGCGCCGAGCAGGACGCCGCAGACGGCGACGAAGATGCCGGCGGGGAGCCCGGCGGACTCGTCGTGGATCACACCGTTCAGCACCGCCTCGGCGGAATCGAGCGCCACCCCCGCGACCGGCTTGAATTCGGCGAACGCGACGGTGACCGCGAAGAACGCTGTCGCACCGACGATGCCCCAGATCGGGAGGCGGCCGAGCAGCGCGGCCGCCGAGGCGACGAGGAGCAGCGGTGCGATGTAGAAGAGGTAGCGGTCCCTGATCACGCCGGCGCCGCCGAAGCGGAGGTCGTAGGAAGCCGTCTCGAGCGCGAGCAGCGGCAGCGCGAAGGCCGTGAGCGCGGCGAAGGCGCGTGCCGGCGCGGACGCGCAGCGCACGTTCGAGTACGTCCACCCGGCGCCGAGCAGGAACGGCAGGACTCCTAGCCCGACCGCGACCATGTCGAGGTGGATCGCCGCTGCCTTCCAGACGCCGCGCGGGAGCAGCGAGCCCTGCGTCGCCGTCACGCCGTAGTCGCCGAGTAGCCGGTGAGCCTCCCCGAGCGCGGCGAGCGGTAGGACGACGAGCACCGCCACCACGCATGCCCCGGCCAGGACGCGGTGCCGGTCGAGCGCCCGCCGCGGACCGTCGACGACGAGGGCCGCCAGCGGCAGCACTGCCGCTAGGACGAGGAACTGCGGCCGGGTGAAAAACGCGAGCGCCAGGCCGCCGATCGCGAGCGCATCTCGACGGGGCGAGGGCTCGGCGAGCGCGCCGTGGCAAGCGAGGACGGCCCAGACGAAGGCCGGGTATGCCGCGGCCTCTGACATCGCCGTCGCCGTGTTCACCGCCCACGGGATCGCGATCGAGAGCGCGGCTACGACGAGCCCCCACTCGGGCGGCACCACCCGTCGCGCGAGCAGGAAGACCGGGATCGCAGTGCTCGCGAACAGCACCGCGTTGAGGGCGTGCGTCGCGTCGAACGCGGTGACGGCGTCGAGCGAGCCGTAGAACGGCGCGAGCAGGATCGGGTAGACGATGCCGAGGAAGCCGACATGCTCGCCGTGGAGGACCGGAAGCGGCGAGCCCGTGTCCGCAATATGCCGGGCGAGCTTCGCGTACAGCAGCTCGTCCGTCATCACTGTCCACTCCTTGACGCGGGTGGTGCCGAGCGCGAGCAGCGCCGCCGAGGCGGCGACGATGCCCGCGAGCGCGACCCGGTGCGCCTTCAGCGCTCGACGACCTCGACGCGCGGCTCGTGCGCCGGATCGTCGTGGCGTAGGACGTCGCGAGCCCACTCCCGCGTCTTCCAGGCGGGGACCGGTGTCGAACACTCCTCGCGTGGCACGAACCGAGATCGCTCGACGAGCCGGTACTCGTGGATGTAGCGCGGGCAGTTCGGGAAGACCTCGGTCGCCGCCACGCGCGCGACGAGCTGTGCCTCGGGGTACTCGGCGAGCAGCGGATCGTCGTCGGCGACCGAGGCCACGCCGTTCAGCCGCATCCGCCTGCGCCGCTCGAAGTCGATGAACAGGAGCCCGACGCGCGGGTTGACGAGCGCGTTTCCCGCCGTCAGGTACATGCCGTTCCCGTCGTAGACGGGGAACGCGATCGTGCGCTCGTCGAGCACGCGCACGAACCCGGGATCGCCGCCCTTGTAGGAGCACTGCGGCTGCCCTTCCCCATCCGCGGTCGCGATGAAGAACATGTCGCAGCGCTCGATGAACGCGCGGTCGTCCTCGTCGATCGTCTCGTGGACGATGCGCTCGTCGATCCGGTCGGCGAGCCGGCGCGTGTCGAAGCGGTCCTGAAGACGGCGGCTGCCCTCGTGGTAGGGCACGGCCTAATCGGTCGAGTGCTCGTCCGCGAGCGTGAGGACGTCGTCGAGGATCTCGAGGCCCTCGTCGAGCTCCTCGCGCGTGATCGTCAGCGGCGGCGTGATCGCGAGCACGTTCCAGTGCACGAACGGGTAGAGGCCGCGCTCGAGGCATGCCTTCGTCAGCTCGAAGATCGGCTTCGCGTCGTCGCCGCCGGCGTTGAACGGGACGAGCGGCTCGCGCGTCTTCCGGTTGCGGACGAGCTCGAGGCCCCAGAAGAGGCCGAGCCCGCGCACCTCGCCGATCGACCGGTGGCGGTCGGCGAGCTCGGCGAGCGCGCCGCGCAGATAGTCGCCCATCGCCGCCGCGTTCTCGACGATGCCTTCTTCCTTGAACGCCTCGACGGAGGCGACGCCGACGGCGCACGCCAGCGGGTGGCCGCTGTAGGTCAGCCCACCGGCGAAGAACTCGTCCTTGATCCCGTCGTAGACGTGATCGCGCACGGTCATCGCCCCGAGCGGGACGTAGCCCGAGTTGATCCCCTTCGCGGTCGTGATGATGTCCGGGACGACGTCCCAGTGCTCGCAGGCGAACCAGCGGCCCGTGCGGCCCCAGCCCGCCATCACCTCGTCGCAGACCAGCAGGATCCCGTGACGGTCGCAGACCTCCCGGATCGACTGCAGGTAGCCGTCGGGCGGGACGATGATCCCGTTCGTCCCCGTGACCGTCTCGAGGATCACCGCCGCGACCGTGTGCGGCCCCTCATACATGAGGATCTCCTCGAGGTGGGGGCCGCCGCTGCACACCGGGCAGGGGTCGGGGTGGCCGGCCGGGCAGCGGTAGGTGTACGGGTCGAACATCCGCACGACGCCGGGGATCCCGGGCTCGGCGAACCAGCGCCGCGGGTCGCCGGTGAGCGCGATCGCACCGGCGGTCGCGCCGTGGTAGGAGCGGTAACGCGCGACGATCTTGTCGCGTCCGGTCACCCAGCGCGCGGTCTTGATCGCGTTCTCGTTCGCCTCGGCGCCGCCGTTCGTGAAGAACGTGCGATTCAGGTCGCCCGGCATCACCTCGGCGATCAGCCGCGCGAGCTCGGAGCGCTTGTCGTTCGCCATCGGCGGGCCGATCGTGCAGAGCCGGTCGGCCTGCTCCTTGATCGCGGCGACGAGCTTCGGGTGCTGGTGCCCGATCGAGACGTTGACGAGCTGCGAGGCGAAGTCGAGGTAGCGCTTGCCGGAGTAGTCCCAGAAGTAGCGGCCATCGGCGCCCGCGACCGGGATCGGGTCGAGCGCCGACTGCACCGACCACGAGTGGATCAGGTACTGCCGGTCCTCGGCGACGACGCGTTCGCCCTCGACCTGTCTCGACTCCGTGACGGCCATCGCGCGAATCCTACGCGCTACGCTGAAGGCGAACCGCGCGTCTTGACAATGCCTGGCACTGTGAGGAGGCAGGAAGATGACAGAGACAATCGCGCCCGCCCCGCCTAAGGGGGCAACCGCGCAGCCGATCCACCACTGGATCGGAGGCAAGAGCGTTCCCTCGACGTCGGGGCGCAGCGGCCCGGTCTGGAACCCGGCATCCGGCGAGCAGACCGGTGCGGTGGACTTCGCGACCGCCGAGGAGGTCGACGCCGCGGCTCGGGCCGCGAGGCAGGCCTTCACGACCTGGCGGGAGGTCTCGCTGGCGCGCCGCGCGGAGCTCTTCTTCCGCATCCGCCAGCTCGTCGACCAGCACCGCGCGGACATCGCGCGCTTCCTCACGCTCGAGCACGGCAAGGTCACCTCCGACGCGCTCGGCGAGGTCGCCCGCGGCCTCGAGGTGATCGAGTACGCGTGCGGGATCCCGACTCTCCTCAAGGGCGAGTACTCGGAGCAAGCCTCGACCGGAATCGACGTCTACTCGATCCGCCAGCCGCTCGGGGTAGTGGCCGGGATCACGCCCTTCAACTTCCCGGCGATGGTGCCCATGTGGATGTGGGCGCCGGCGATCGCCTGCGGGAACACGTTCGTGCTCAAGCCTTCGGAGAAGGACCCGTCCGCGTCGATCTACACCGCCGAGCTGCTCAAGGAGGCGGGCCTCCCGGACGGCGTCTTCAACGTCGTCAACGGCGACAAGGTCGCGGTCGACGCGATCCTCGAGCACCCGGACATCGCCGCGGTCAGCTTCGTCGGCTCGACCCCGATCGCGCGCTACGTCTATGAGACCGGCACGGGCAACGGCAAGCGGATGCAGGCGCTCGGAGGAGCGAAGAACCACATGGTCGTCCTGCCCGACGCCGACATCGAGATGGCTGCGGACGCGGCGGTCTCGGCTGCCTACGGCTCTGCCGGCGAGCGTTGCATGGCGGTCTCGGTCGGGGTCGCGGTCGGCGACGTCGCCGACCCGCTGATCGACGCGATCAAGGAGCGCCTGCCGAACGTGAAGGTCGGCCCCGGTCTCGAGCCCGGCAACGAGATGGGCCCGCTGATCACGCGCGAGCACCGCGACAGGGTCGCTTC
>JBKPSO010000016.1:0-13394 GCA_046735055.1 Actinomycetota bacterium | reverse complement strand
GCCCAGCTCGTCGAACACCTCGCCGGACTCGGCCACGAGCGCATCGGCATGATCGCCGGGCTCGAGGGCCTGGCGACGAGTGAAGAGCGAATCGAGGGCTATCGCCGCGGGCTCGCGTCGGCGTCCCTCGACTTCGACCCGGACCTGGTCGCCCGCGGCGACTCAGACATCGAGCATGCGCGTGCCGCCGTCCATCGCCTGCTGGCCCTCGAGCGACCGCCCACGGCGTTGGTGGTGACGAACAACCGGATGACGATCGGCGTCATGCAGGCGCTCCGGGACGCCTCGCTCACCGTTCCGAACGACTTCGCGCTGGTCGCCTTCGACGATTTCGAGTGGGCCGATCTGTTCCATCCGCGGCTGACCACGATCGCGCAGGCGAACACGCAGATCGGGGAGCAGGCGGTCGCGATGCTCCTTTCGCGCCTCGCGAATCCCGATCTCGCCGTCCGAAAGGTACAGCTGGAGCCCAAGTTCGTTCACCGCGAGTCGTGCGGCTGCCCCGCCGAGCCCGACCGGCCGCCGGGCGAGGACGGCCAGCTCGCAGCCGGCCTGGAGCCCGTCCCGGCAGAGGCGTAGGAACCTTCGGCGAACACCGACGTCGGGCAGGAAGTGCACGCCGCCTCTCGAAACGCAGCCGTACCCGCCCGAGCCGCCGAGCGGCGCTTGGGACATGACCAATCTGACCCGGGACCTGACCTGGCCGCCAGTTGTCTTCCGCTGAGGTAACGCCGCGACCCGCGATCGTAGTGTCCATGCGGGATTCGGCGAGTGGGCGGTGCAGGGATCGAACCTGCGACCTCCTGCTTGTAAGGCAGGCGCTCTCCCAGCTGAGCTAACCGCCCGTCGCGGACAGCCTAGCGCGCGGATGGGGAATACCCCGTGAGCAGGGCTTTTTGGTTGCCGGAAGCGCGGAAGCGTGGCAAGATTCGCCTCCGCTCGTGAGAGAGGAGGAGATGCACAGCGCGTTCATCGTGCTCGTCGACATCGAGGTCAGCGACGGAATGCGGTTCGACAACTGGATCGGCGCCTGCCACACGGACGATCCGGTCTGCTCGCTGACCCTGACGAGCCGACGTCCGTGACCGCGAAATTCAATCGAAAGGTCATGAAATAACGTCCTGGAGAGTTTGCCCTGCAAAAAGGCGAAATCCGTGTCACACTTCACCCTGGAGAGCATCGTCGGAGGCTTCGTTTGCGCTGGTACCTAGTCATCCTGATCGGGATCGCGTTGGCGTCCGTGCCCCTCGGAGGGGCCGCGACCGGGCCGCAAGCGCTCACGTTCGACGTCAACTCGACTGCTGACCAGATCGACGCCAAGCTCGGCGACGGGAAGTGTCAGGCGGCGAACGGCAAGTGCACACTGCGGGCCGCGCTGAACGAGGTCAGCTCGATGCAGTCGACGGGCCAGGCGGTGCTGATCGTCCTCCAGGACGAGGACTACAAGCTCGAGATCGAGCCGCCGGCGGCCGCGACCCTCGACGAGAACGGCGGCGACCTGGACCTGTTCTCGCACAACACGCCGCCTCCTTCAGTGACGATCAAGGGCGAGGGCACCGGAGACACGACGATCACGCAGCTTCGCGGCGACCGCGTGATCGAGCTCTCGGCGCCGGAGCCGGTGACGATCTCCGGCGTGACGATCACCGGCGGGAGCACCGTCAACCAGGGCGGCGGCATCGCGAACAGCGAGCCGGGCGGGTTGACGCTCTCGAACTCCGAGGTGACCGGGAGCAGCGCGGACGAGGGCGCGGGGATCTATAGCCGTCGCCCGCTGACGATCGACAACTCGTCGATCACCGACAACCGTGCCAACGGCGCCGGCGGCGGGATCGCGATGAACACCTTCGGCGGGAAGCTCACCAGCACGACGGTCGCCGGCAACACGGCCGGCCTGCTCGGCGGCGGTATCTGGATGCAGAACACTGACCTGTCGCTGATCACTCGATCGCTCGTGATGGGCAACACCGCCGCCTCGACGCAGGTCACCGGCGCTCCGCCGGCGGGCGGCGGCATCGAGGTCGACACCGACCCGCGCTTCGGCGCCACGACCCTCCAGGTCGGCTACACGACGATCCAGGGCAACGCGGCGGCCGGCCCGGGCGGCGGGATCTTCTGGCAGGCAACCGGCACGCTCGCGCTCGACAGCTCGCTGGTCGCCCTGAACACGGCCGAGTCCGGCGCCGGGATCTCGACGGGCCCCGGCCCCTCGACGGCCGCGATCGGCACGGTCCAGCTGACGAACACGACAGTAAGCGGTAACGCCGCCGAGCGCGGCGGCGGAATCGAGCGCAGCAGCGGCAACACCCTCCTGCGCGCGGTGACGATCGCCGGCAACTCGGCGCTGCGCGGGAGCGGGATCCTCTTCATCGGCGCGCGCCAGGTCTACTCGATCGCGAGTGGCCTGATCATGGCCAACCTGCCGGCGACCCAGAACTGCACCCTCAGCACCGGGACCGGCGCCTTGCCTGCCACAGACTCGCTGAGCGTCCCCGGCGCGAACCTCGAGTCCGGAACCGGCTGCCACCTGCGCACCTCCGACATGTCGGGCACGAACCCGCTGCTCGCCCCGCTGGCCAACAACGGCGGGCCGACGCAGACTCGCGCGCTCCTGCCCGGCAGCCCCGCCGTGGACAAGTACACGGGCGCCGACTGCCCGAGCACCGACCAGCGCGCTTACAAGCGGCCTGCCGGGCTGGCCTGTGACATCGGCGCCTTCGAGCAGAGCTCGACGCTGTCGGCGGACATCAACCAACCTCCCCGCGCACTCCAGGCCGTGATCGGCGGCACGCTGACGCTGATCCCGTCGGGTACGCCCTCGAAGTTGCTGCGCGGCGTCGACTTTCGGCCGTGCACGGGCAAGCGCCACCTGAACCAGTCGCTCGCCGGCGGGTACTTCGATTCGCCCGAGGGCCGCCTCGACGCGCGTGGCACGTTCTCCTTCCGCCGCGATGCAACCAGGAGCGTGCGCTTCGGCAACCTCGTGCTCATGCTTGACGGCACTCTCGGCCACGTGCTCGCGACGATCGCGCCCACGAACGGCGCACTGAATCTCTTCGACGCCACCGGCGTTCGCTACGGCGACGAGGTCGCGACCGGACGCCTCTTCCTGACCGCGGGCGGAGCGCGCCTCCTCAATCGCCTGCTCGGCCTGCGCGGGTTCGCCGGCGGCATGAGCTGCGGCCGGTTCTCGCTGCACGCGCACGTCGTGACGGCGCCGGCACCGCCGCCGAAGCCGCCGGGCACGACCAGCGGCGGAACGACGCCGCCGACCACGACGCCGCCGACCACGACGACGCCGACGGTCCCACCGGGCTCGACGCTCACGGTCACGGTCAGCCCGAGCGACGGTGGATCCGTGAAGAGCTCCAGGGCCGGGATCGCCTGCCCGACGGAGTGCACGTTCACCTTTGCCCCGGGCGAACAGGTGACGCTGACGGCGAACGCCCATGGCGACAACGGCTACAGGTTCGACCGCTGGGACGGCTCCTGCGGCGGCACCAGCACCACCTGCACGATCTTCATGGATCAGAGCAGGACCGTGGTTGCGAAGTTCGTGAAGAAGTAGGAGACGCGGCGCAGCCGGTCGTCTCCGCGGACGCGGCGGTCTTCACGGTGTCCGACCCGGCGCGGGCGCTGCGCCGCGTCGCGCTGGCGCACGAGCTCACCCGGCCGCGCCGCATCCAGTTCGCACACCGCGACAGCCACTTCGAGCTCCACTTCGCGCGCCCGGCCGCCGATCGGCTCGAGTACCTGCTCGAGCTCGAGAACCGGCGCGGCGAGAGCCGGCTCGTCCCCGATCCCGGCAACCCGCTCCAGGCAGAGGGGCCCTTCGGGCCCAAGTCCGTCGTCGAGTTCCCCGGCTACGAGCCGCCGGCCTGGCTCGCCGATGAGGAATCCGCGTCCGGTGAGCTCCGTGAGGTGCGGCTGCGCGGCCGGCCCGGCGCGACGGGGCTCCTCTGGTCGGCCGCCGACGTCGACCCCGAGGAGCCGCTTCCGCTCCTCCTCGTCCACGACGGGCCGGAGTACGCGGAGTACAGCTCGCTGCTTCGCCTCCTCGATCACATGGTGGCGTTCGGCGAGCTGCCGCCGTTTCGGGCCGCCCTCCTCCCGCCCCCGGCCGACCGGAACGAGACCTACTCGGCGTCGGCACGGTACGCCCGGGCGCTCGTCACCGACTGGCTGCCCGCGCTCGAGCCGTACGAGGGCCGCCCCGCGGGCCTGGGCGCAAGCCTCGGCGCGCTCGCCTGGCTGCACGCGCACTGGACGTACCCGGGCGTGCTCGCCGGCCTGTTCCTCCAGTCGGGCAGCTTCTTCCGCCGCCGGCTCGACCCACAGGAGTCCGGCGGGCCGCGCTTCGCACGGATCTCGCGTTTCGTCTCGCGCGTCTTCGGCGGGCGCGGCGCGGTCGAGCGGATCGCGGTGACGTTCACCTGCGGCACCGCCGAGGAGAACCTCGGCAACAACCGCGCAGTCGCCGCCGCGCTCCGGCGGCAGGGCTGGCAAGCCCCGCTCGTCGAGCACCCGGACGCCCACAACTGGATCTCGTGGCGCGACTCGCTCCATCCCCACCTCGCCGAGCTCATGCTCCGGGCCGCACCATGAGGCGCGAGGACCGGGACGGGATCCTCGCCTACGGCTCGTACGGCCGGCCGCTGCTCGTCTTCCCCGCCGAGCGGGGCAACCGGTACGAGTGGGAGGACCGCGGGATGATCCACGCGATCGCCGGCCTGATCGACGCGGGCCGCGTGAAGATCTACTGCGTCGACGCCTGGGACTCGGTCACGTGGCAGGACGAGTGGCTGCCGCTCGAGGAGCGCGCCCGCCGGCACGGTGCCTTCGAGGAGTGGCTCGTCTCGCACGTGGCGCCGTGGATCCACGCCGACTGCGGCGGCTACGAGGAGATCGCCGTCACCGGCGTTTCGATGGGCGCCTTCCACGCGGCCAACCTGACGCTTCGGCGCGGCGACCTCTTCCCGCTCGCGCTCTGCCTCTCGGGGATCTACGACATCTCGCGCGTGGGCTGGGGCGAGCGCGGCGACGCCGTCTACTTCAACAACCCGCTCGACTACGTCGCCCATCTCCACGGCGACCACCTCGACTGGCTCCGCTCTCGCGCGCACCTCGTCCTCGTCGTCGGCCGCGGCGCGTGGGAGGACTCGACCGGCGCACTCGAGTCGACGCTGCGGTTCGCGTCGCTCCTCGCCGGGAAGGGAATCCCGCACGAGTTCGACGTTTGGGGGGAGGACTCCCCGCACGACTGGCCCGCATGGCAACGGCAGATCGCGCACCATCTCTCCCGCTTTGTCTGAGCGCGAACACCTGATCGGGCTCCTCTTGGGCACCGAGGACGACTGGCCCCGGGTGTTCGAGGCGCTCGTCGCCCGCCTCCCACCAGTGCGCCACGCCGGCGAGACCCACGCCTTCCGCACGGAGCGGATCACGAACGAGCCGTTCGACCTGCGTGCCCGCCCGCGCTACGAGCTCGTCATCGACCGGCTCGGCTGGTGGTACGAGATCGCGCGCGAGTGGGTGAAGAAGGCCGCGCTGATGGACGACGTCTACCTGCTGAACAACCCGTTCACGTTCCAGGCGATGGAGAAGCACTCCGCCTACTGCGCGATGATCCGCCTCGGCCTCAAGGTCCCGGAGACCTGGATGGTGCCGCACAAGGTGCCGACGACCGTGCCGCGCCGGGAGTACATGGTGGCGAAGTTCGAGCACATGGCCTCCCGCTACAACCTGCCCTTCGAGCTCGGCGAGGTCGCGGAGCAGGTCGGCTACCCGCTGTACATGAAGCCGTTCGACGGCGGGCAGTGGGTCGGCGTCACGCGCATCGGCGACGAGGAGGAGCTGCACCGCCAGTACGACGCCTCCGGCCAGCGGCTGATGCACCTGCAGGCGTCGGTCGAGGGCTTCGACGCCTTCGCGCGCTCGCTGTCGATTGGCGCCGAGACGATGGTGATGCGCTTCGATCCGGAGGTGCCGATGCACCTCCGTTACCAGGTCGAGCACGACTTCCTCTCGCCCCAGGTCGGCTGGGAGGTGGTGACGATCTCCCGGCTCGTGAACGCCTTCTTCCGCTGGGAGTTCAACTCGTGCGAGAGCCTCGTCAGGGGTGCCGAGGTGCACCCGATCGACTATGCGAACGCCTCGCCCGACGTCGCGCTGACGAGCCTGCACTACTACTTCCCGTGGGCGATGGAGGCGCTCGTCAAGTGGTGCGTGTTCTGCACTGCCACCGGCCGGCGGATGCAGGTCGACCAGGACAAGCGGGCCTACTTCGACGTCGGCGACCGGGACGACCTCGGTTACGAGGGCAAGCTGCGCGAGTACCGCCGCCTCGCCGACGCCTACTTCCAGGTCGCGGAGTACGAGGACTTCTGTGCGCGCTCGCTCCCGGAGGCGCACGACGTCGTCGTCGAGTACTTCGCAAGCGCCGCGTCCGACGCGTTGCTCGTCGAGGAGGTGCGGGCCGTGTTCCCGGCCCACGAGCACGAGGAGATGATCGCCCGGCACCGCGGGCTCGTCGGCGCCTGGGTCGCCGACCAGCGCTGACCGCTGGCAGAGTCCCGGTATGGCCACGATGAAGGACCTCGACCGCCTCGCGCTCGCGCTGCCGCAGGTGACGAAGGAGGTGTCCGAGGACGGGCGCCCCCGCTACCTCGTCCACGGCAAGTGGTTCTGCTTCCACCGCGCCCCACGGCCGGACGCGGTCGACCGGAAGACCGGCGAGCGCCTCGACGACGTCCTCGTCTTCCGCGTCGACGGCCTCGATCTGAAGGAGCTGATGGTCTCGGACACGCGCGGCATCTTCTTCACGACCCCCCACTGGAACGGCTACCCCGCGGTGCTGGTGCGGATCCGCGATCTGAAGCGCGTGGGGAAGCAGGAGCTCGGCGACCTCGTCGCCGAGGCGTGGCTCACGAAGGCGCAGAGGCGCGTCGCGAAGGCCTGGCTCGCCGAGCAGGGCGTCGATCAGTAACCGGCGGCCTTCCAGACCGCTGCGGCGATCGCGCGGTACCCGGCGTCCGTCGGGTGGCCGACTTCGTCAGAGCACACGAACGTGAGCGCGCAAACCGTCCGCTTCTCCCTGACGAGGCTGCCCTGCGGGTTGAAGACCGGCAGGAGCGGCGCGTAGCGCGCTTTCGCCGCCGCGACCACCCGCGCCATGGTCGAGTCGAGCGAGCCGTACAGCGGGTCGGTCTGCCGGAGGCGCAGCACGTCGTTGTTCCACAGACCGGTGACGACGATCCGCGCGCCGGGCGCGGCGGTGCGCAGGCGGCGGAGGATGCCGGTGCGCCGCGTCCCGAACTAGCGACGGCACGCGGAGCGCGGCTCCGCACGCACGGCAGCCTCGCCCGGGCAGCTGTAGTTGACGACGTGGAGCTTCGTCGAGAACTTCCGCAGCCGCGCGGCGAAGAGGTCGACGTAGCCGGTGCGAAAGCCTGTCGGCGGGAGGCCCGCAGTCACCTTCGCAGGCCGGAGGCCGTACGCGATCGAGTCGCCGAGGGCGAGGTAGTACCGCTGGGACGCCGCGCCGTCTGAGACCGGCACCGCTGTGGCTGCGGCGACGACGGCTGCGGCGACGAGCTTCGCGCGAGTCACGCTCTGATCGCGAAGCCAATCAGGAGCTGCGCGGAAGGGCGGACGTCTGTCCGCCCCTGATCGGGGCCTGGAAGAATCTCCGGCCGTGCGCATCCTGATTCTCGGTGCGGCCGGCATGATCGGGCGCAAGCTGGCGGATCGCCTGGCCCGAGCTCCGACACTCGCACACGAGCGGGTCGAACGGCTGGCGCTGGTGGATGTAGTCGAGCCGGAACTCGAGGAGGCCGAGTGCGAGGTCGAGAGCGTCGTCGCGGATCTGGCGGAGCCCGGGGTGGCCGGGGATCTGGTCGCGAGCCGGCCTGATGTGATCTTTCACCTCGCCGCCGTCGTGTCGGGTGAAGCCGAGGCCGATTTCGACAAGGGCTACCGGGTGAACGTGGGCGGGATGCAAGCTCTGCTCGAGGGCGCGCGCGCGGCGGGCTCTGGATACCGGCCGCGGCTCGTCTTCAGCTCGTCGATCGCGGTCTTCGGCGCGCCGCTCCCCGATGTGATCGGCGACGATCACGCACTCACGCCCGCGACGAGCTACGGGACGCAGAAGGCGATCTCCGAGCTGCTCCTCTCGGACTACACGAGGCGCGGGTTTCTCGACGGCGTCGGCATCCGCCTGCCGACGATCTGCGTCCGGCCGGGGCCGCCGAATCTCGCCGCGTCAGGGTTCTTCTCGAGCATCATCCGCGAGCCCCTGAACGGCGAGGAGGCCGTCCTGCCGGTAGGTGAGTCCGTCCGGCACTGGTTCGCGTCGCCGCGCGCCGCCGTCGGGTTCCTCGTCCACGCCGCGCAGCTCGATGCGGCCGCGCTCGGCGGGCGGCGCTGCCTGACGATGCCGGGCGTGTCTGCGACGGTGGCCGAGCAGATCGAGGCGCTGCGGCGGGTCGCCGGTGAAGATGCGGTCCGACTGATCCGCCGAGAGCCCGACGAGACGATCGAGCGAATCGTCGGCAGCTGGCCGGGCAACTTCGCTGCGCAGCGCGCGTGGGAGCTCGGCTTTCGGGCGGAGAAGAGCTTCGACGAGATCGTCCGGGTCCACGTCGAGGACGAGCTCGGCGGCCGGATCGCGGTGGCGCGATGACGCAGATCGCCCTGGTCACGGGCGCGGGCAGCGGCATCGGCCGGGCGAGCGCGATCGCGCTCGCGAACGACGGCTTCACCGTCGTCCTCTCTGGCCGGCGCCGGGAGCCGCTGGAGGCCGCCGCCGCCGAGGCGGGCAATGACGCGGTCGCGATCCCCGCCGACGTGCGCGATCCCGCGTCGGTCGCCGCGCTCTTCGCGCAGATCGAGCAGAGATTCGGCCGGCTCGATCTGCTGTTCAACAACGCGGGCGTGTCGGCGAAGGCCGTCCCGCTCGAGGAGCTCGAGCTCGATGCATGGCGATCGGTGCTCGACACGAACCTCACGGGCGCGTTCCTCTGCACGCAGCGCGCGTTCGAGCTGATGAAGCGCCAGGCGCCCCGCGGCGGCCGGATCATCAACAACGGGTCGATCTCCGCGAGCGTGCCGAGGCCGCTCTCCGCGGCGTACACCGCCGCGAAGCACGGCGTCACCGGGCTGACGCGCTCGACGTCGCTCGACGGCAGGCCGTACGACATCGCGTGCGGCCAGATCGACATCGGAAACGCCGCCACGGAGCTGACCGAGCCGATGCGGACCACCGGCGTGCTCCAGCCGGACGGGGAGACGCGGCGCGAGCCGACGTTCGACGTCGACCACGTCGCCCGCGCAGTCGTCTACATGGCAACGCTCCCGCTCGACGCCAACGTCCAGTTCATGACCGTGATGGCGACGAAGATGCCGTTCGTCGGGCGGGGCTGAGCTGCCTCAGTCCGCGGTGTCACCGAGAATCCGTCCCTTCAGAGGCGCCCCGGGCCAGGCGCGACGCCTGGCCCCGGCCCGTCCTCAGGACTTGATCTGGATGTGCTTTCGCATTGCCGTCTCTGACGGTCGAGGCGGTAGCGGCCCGCTCAGGTGTCGCGAAGACGACGATCTACCGGCGCTGGCGCGACAAGTGGGAGCTCGCGCTCGACGCGGTCATGATCGAAATGCTCCCGCGCTTCGCAGACCCGGTGGACGTCGGCGACACCCGGAAGGAGTTCCTCACCTTCGTCAACTCGGTCGTCAAGGCGCTCGCCTCGTCGCCGTACGGCTCCGCCATGCAGGGGCTCGTCTCAGAGATCGCGACCGATCCGAAGCTCGGTCGGGTCTATCTCGAGCACGTCATCGAGCCGCGCTGGCAGCAGCTCCAGCCGGTGATCGACCGCGGCATCGCCCGGGGCGACCTTCGCCCCGGCACTGAACTTCGCCTCCTGCACGAGCTGCTGATCGGGCCGATCTACTACCGGCTGCTGTTCAGCCGCCAACCACTCGACCCCAAGCTCGGCCAGCGGCTCGTCGACACGATCCTCGAGAGCTTCGCGCCAAGGCGCGCGTAACGCAACTCACGGCCACGACCGCGGATCGCCCGTCACGACCGCTCTCAGCCGGTCACAGCGCGGGGATTCACGGCAGTACGATCCTGTCGTGCCGCGACAGGGATTCGGCGTGACCGAGGTCCGTCTCGGCCTGATCGGCGCCGGCGAATTGATGCGGTTCCGTGCCCCGAGGCTGCTCGCTGGCACCGGCGCGGTGATCGCCGGAGTTGCCGAGCCGAGCCGCGAAATGCGGAAGGTGTTCGTCGACACCGTGTTCCCAAGAGCCGGCGAAGAGCCCACGTTCTTCGACGATCACCGGGGGCTTCTCGACTCACTCGAGCTGGATGGAGTCGTCATCGCCAGCCCGCACGGGCTGCACTTCGAACATGCGGCTGACGCGCTGGCGGCCGGCTGCGACGCGCTGATCTACAAGCCGATGGTGACCACGAGCGGCGATGCGAGAAAACTCGTGGAGCTGGTCGAGCAAACGGGTCGCGTCGTCTCGATTGCCGTGGAGGGAATCTACTCGGCCGAGTTTCGCCATCTTCGCGCCATGCTCGATGCGGGCGAGCTCGGCGACATCCGGCTGGCGACCGGCGTTGTCGCGCAGGAGTGGCTAAAGAACGTCAAAGGAACCTGGCGCACCGATCCCGTGCTTGGAGGCGGTGGCAACCTGATCGACAGCGGCTATCACATGCTCGCCGCTCTGCTCCATCTGACCGGACAGACCCCGGAGGAGGTCTCTGCGTACATCGATCGCGAGAACATGGCGGTCGACGTCTTCGTGGCCGCATCCCTCCGCTTCGACGGCGGTGCGCTCGGCACGATCGCGGTGAGCGGGGACGCGAAGGGCATGAGCGAGAACATCTATCTCAATGGCTCCGAGAAGTGCCTGAACACGAGCGTGTACGGCGGACGCCTGGAATTCGTGACCGGATGGAGCGAGCGGGACATCGTGGAGCTTCCGGCCGCCGAGTCAGCTGAGGCGAACTTCGTTCGCTGCCTTCGCGGCGAGGCCGAGACGCTGACCCCTGTTCGGCTCGGGCTCGAGCTGGCCCGCCTGATCGAGGCGCTGTACCGCTCCGCCGAGGAGCACGCTCCCGTCCGCGTGGCGCAAGGCTGATCTACGTGCACGCAGCCTTCCTGACCGCCCCCTTCGTCGACGTCTCCGTGCGGGACGTTCTGGCCCTCGCCGATCGTGTGGACGCCCGCGCACTCGAGCTCGCGATCTCCGACCGCGGCCTCCTTGCGCCCGGATCGTGCGACGACGACCAGCTGCGGATGATCGAGCAGATCCGACAGGGCGGCTGCGAGGTGGCCGCTATCGCCGCCTACTACCTGGTCACCGGTTCAGACGAAGAGGCTGAGCTGGCCCCGCGCGTGCTCACCCAGGCAATCGAAGTTGCAGCTCGCGCCGACATCCCAGTCGTCTCGACGGTCGCCGGCTTCCCGATCGACCACGACCGAGAGCGCACGATCACGAACATCCTGCCCGACTTGCTCGGACCGCTGCTCGCGCGGGCCGGAGAGCTGGGGGTGGCTGTCGCGTTCGAGAACTGGTACCGCACCAATCTTCGTGACCTCGACCACTGGCGACTCTTCTTCCAGGCATTTCCCGCCGAGCACGTCGGGCTCGTTTTCGATCCCTCCCACCTCGAGTGGATGCGTATCGACTGGCGCGCCGCTCTGGAGGAGTTCTCCGCGCGCGTGCGTCTCGCCCACGTCAAGGACGTCGCCTACGACCAGGAGCGGCTGCGCCGCGTCGGCGTCCTCGGCAGTAATTGGTGGCGATATGTCCTTCCCGGGCGCGGCGTGATCACAACAGAGTCCTACCTCCGTGCCCTTCGGGCCGCCGGCTACGACGGCGCGCTCTCGATCGAGCACGAGGACAGCGATTACGGGCCGGCCGACGGCATCGAGGCTGCGGCCGCCGAGGTCAACCGGGCGATCGCCGCAATCGCCCTCGACTGATGCCCGTGCCTGGTTACAGGAGGAATGCCCCCGGCGGGATTCGAACCCGCGCTACAGCCTTGAAAGGGCTGTGACCTGGGCCGCTAGTCGACGGGGGCGGCACGGGCAGGATAGCGGCGGCGCTACGCTCCCCAGATGCCGCGCGGATACATGGAAGGGCCGGCGAGCGAGGAGCGAGAGGCCGAGCTCGAGCGGCTCGAGCGGCCGCAGGCGCCGCCGGCGAAGGAGCGGCTCGCCGTCTACGGCGCGACCGAGGACGATCCCTCGAAGCACTTCCTCGGCTGGGTCGGCGAGGTCGATCCCGACGAGCTCTTCGCCTCCGGCGCAGCCTGGGGAATCTCGGTCATCCGCCGCGCGGTCTAGCTGCGCGCGGCTTTCTCGCGATCCCAGGCGTCGAGCACGTCGTCGACGTACCGACGCTGCTCGCGGGAGAACGGCGCGTCCGCGAGCAGCCGCCGCGCCTCCGCCGGATCGTCGTTCTCGACGGCCGCCTCGAGGTGCTCGCGCTCCGGGAGCGGCTGCCGGAGCTGCCGCCGCAGCCACCGCAGCAGACTGACGCGTGCCTGATCCATCAATGCGTTTCTATACTCGATGCAGGTGGGCCGGTAGCTCAGTCGGTAGAGCAGGGGACTTTTAATCCCAAGGTCGCAGGTTCGATCCCTGCCCGGCCCATAGAAAATCCCTGCAAATGAGCTTGTGTCTTTTCGCGCTGGCCCGTGATAGCCTCTGGTAGTACGAGTGGAGTACGGATTTCGAGCCTTCCGTGGCTAGTCTCCAGGCCAAGCATTCGCGGCAATGTGGCCTCAAGCGGGCCTGGACATCGTTCAAAGACGCCTCCGGTGGCTGCACGTGCCCCCAAGGACCCGTCTATTACGTCGTAGTCCGGGAAGGGCGAAGGGCCTACAAAGAGCGGGTCGGGCGAAACCGCCGCGACGCCGAGCGAGCTCTACGCAAGATCGCCGTATCTGTTGATGACGGGGCTTACCGGCCTCAAGAGAACATCGGCTTCTCCGATTGGGCGGACCGATGGCTGGCCTCGCTCGAGCGCAAACCAAGCACCATCGACTCCTACCGATCGACGATCAACCTCGCAAAAGCGATCTTCGAGAACAAGCGCGTCCGCCGTCTCCATCCGGAAGACATCACGCGCTTCAACGAAATCATGCGAGCGAGAGGCGCTTCCACATCGACTCGCGCCAAGCACCTCCGCGTCCTCGGGGCATGCCTTCAGGCTGCGCTCCGACATCGATACGCCTCTGTCAATCCGGTCCGGGAGCTACACCCAGGCCTGAAGCCGCGTCCGGAGCGAAAGGAAGCTGCCTACCTCGAGAACCATGAGCTTCCCCGCCTCTTTGCCGAGCTCGAAGAGGGTCCATATCGCGTCGTCTGCCTCGTCGCTCTCAAAAC
>JBKPSO010000015.1:0-7293 GCA_046735055.1 Actinomycetota bacterium | reverse complement strand
TCCCCGGACAGTACCGCCGCGGCCATGTCACGCCGCCTCCGTGTCTAGATCCCGAGCGCCGCGATCACGAGTTCTGCGACTTTCGTTCCTGAGTACTGCTGCTGGCCGGTGATCAGGCGCCCATCCCGAACAGCGAAGTTCCTGAAGAGCCCACCCTGAACGAAGTTCGCGCCGCGCGTGCGAAGCTCGTCCTCGATCCGATACGGCATCACCTTCTGCCCCACGGCCGTGTCCAGGTAGTCCTCCTCCACGTTCGCAAACCCCGTGACCGTCTTGCCCGCGACCAGGAACGAACCGTCCGACAGCTGCACGTCGATAAGGGCGGAAACACCGTGGCAGAGGAGCGCGGTGGGCTTCTCGGCTTCGTAGAAAGCAGTGATCACCCGCTTGAGCTCCTCGTTCTGCCTGAACAGGAACATCGGTGCATTTCCACCGCAAACAACGATCGCGTCGAGCTCGTCGAGGTCAAGGTCGGCGAGCCTGGGAGTATCGTCGAGCAGCTCGACCAACTCCGGCGTATTCAGGAAGCCCATCGAGATCAGGTCGTCGGCGGACCACTTCGACTCGTCGCGGGGATCTGAGAGCGCATCGAGCTCGACCTTGCCTCCATCCGGGCTCGCGATCGTGACGTCGTAGCGAACCCGCGTGAACTCGTAGTACGGGTGCGTTAGCTCGGCGGCCCAGAAGCCGACCTGCCAGCCGGTCGTCGTCGACGTCGTTGGATTGGCGACGACCATCAGTACCTTCGGACGCTTGCTGGTCGTCACATCGACGATTTCGTGATGCCGATCCGCGCCTTGGACGGTTGCCATCTCGGACTCCTTCCGGCTGCAGTACCCATGCGCACGACGGTAGATGTCGTGCCGCGCGACGAACAATCGCAAGTTGTTGTTCGGCGACAAGCAGCGCTTGTCACAGTTCGTACACTCGCTGCGTGGCAACTCCCGATTTGCGCCAGATGCGCTACTTCACCGCCGTCGCGGAGCGCGGCAGCTTCACCGGCGCGGCCCGCGAGCTGCACGTCGCCCAGCAGGCGGTGAGCCAGCAGGTCAAGGCCCTCGAACAACGGCTCGGCGTCACTCTCCTCGAGCGCAGCTCACGACAGGTCAAGCTCACGCCGGAGGGAGTGGTGTTTCTCGCCGATTGCCGGCGAGTGCTTGCCGGTGCCGACCGCGCCGCTAGACGTGTGCAGGCCGCCTCCCGCGGCGAGGCTGGAACGTTCCGGTTGGCCTTCACGCTCGTCAGCGCCTTCGAAACGGTGCCGCTACTCCTCGACCGCCTCGAGCGGGACTACCCGCTGTTGAAGGTCGACGCCCGCGAAGTCTTCGGCTGCGACGTCACCGCCCTCCTGCGCAACGGCGACTGCGATCTCGCGCTCGCGCCGCTGACGTCGTATCCCGACGACATCCGGCAGCGGACCGTCCGGCGCGAGGTCGTGCGCGTGGCCATAGGAGAGCAGCATCGCCTCGGCGACCGCGGGCAGATCGAACTCGCTGCCCTGCGCGACGAGACGCTCGAGCTGTGGCCGCACGAGATGGCGCCGGGCTACTACGAGGCGATCATCGCCGCCTGCCGCAGCGCCGGTTTCGAGCCGAACGTCGACCAGCACGGAGCCGGGTCTACAGTCTGGGGCTACATCGCCGAAGGCCGCGGAGTCGGCCTTGTGGTGAGCTCCTTGGTCGAACAGCTCCCGCGCGGGGTCAAGCTGCTGGACCTCGCACCACCTCGGCCGATGCTGACCGTCAACGCGGTCTGGCGACGAGATCAGGAGCTCCCCGCGATTGAGCGCCTCTTCGAGACCGCGAAACAGCTTGCGCAGGAGCGTCACTGGGGCTAGCGACAAGCACGCGTTGTCGGCAAACAACAACTTGTGCTTGTTCACGCACGTGCTCGCGACCTACCGTCGTCGTTTGAGACACGTTCCCCACGCGACGCGAAGGATCTCGTCATGACGTCAGAGCGCTCACTGGAGGCTGTCGCGCTTTTACTGCGGCATCCTGGGTAGTGGTGGTCCGGCAGATGAATGGAATGGACATGGGGGCTGCAACCGAACTCGGTTCGTTCGCAAGCTTCCTCGGTTACTGGGTGCCGATGATGACGGCGATGATGCTGCCGGCCGCGCCGCCGGTCTTGAGACGGGCTCGAGTGCAATCGATGCCGCTCGCGCTGGGTGTATGTAATGAACGTCACCCGGATGTACCTGATCGCCGCTCTCGTACTGGGCAGAAGCTTTTGCCTGAGCATCGAGCTCTCGACCTGCCGGTTGCATTGGCCATCGTGGCCCTTGGTATCTCCGTTAGCGCCGACCTCTGACGAAGGAGACGAGACGAATGACGAACCACAAGGTCGGAACACGTGAAGATTGGCTCGCCGCACGCGAAGCGCTACTCGTTCGCGAGAAGGAGCACACGCGGCTCGGCGACGACATCGCCCAGCAACGCCGTGAGCTCCCCTGGGTCCCGCTCGAGAAGGAGTATCGCTTCGACACCCAAGACGGCGAACGCACGCTGGCGGAGCTGTTCGGCGGCCGCGCGCAGCTCATCGTCTACCACTTCATGTTCGGGCCGAACTACACGGCGGGCTGTGCGACCTGCTCGTCGACCGCGGACAGCTTCAATGGCGTGCTCCCGCACCTCGAGGCCCGCGACACCACGATGATCTGCATCTCGCACGCGCCGCTCGAGAAGCTGCTCGCCTACCGCCGGCGGATGGGCTGGAGCTTCAACTGGGCCTCCAGCCAGGACAGCGACTTCAACTTCGACTTCGGTGTCTCCGTTGCCGACGAGGCGGCCCATGCGGCCCTGCCGCTGCTCGAAGCCAACGAGGTAGCGGCGTTCCCGCTGATGAGCGACTCGGGCGTCCGCGAGAGCCTGCCGCCGATGGTCACCGAGAACGCCGCGGCAACCGGCACGGATGTCGTCGGGTACTTCCGGGAGGGGCACGGCGTCAGCACCTTCGCGCGCGATGGCGACAGCGTCTACCACTGCTACTCCAGCTACGCCCGCGGCACGGAGTTCCTGATGGGCTACTACGCGATCCTCGACCGGACGCCGAAGGGCCGCGACGAGGGCGACGGCCGCATGTGGCTGCGCCGACACGACGAGTACGGCTCGTGATGTCGGAAAAAGTGGGATGCACCGTCGGCGGAGCCGTCGCGCCCGCCTAGTGGAAGGAGAGACATGCGCTATCGCACGCTCGGCGCCACCGGGATGGAAGTCAGCGTTTATTGCCTCGGAGCGATGATGTTCGGATACGAAGGAAACGGCGATCACGAGGCGTGCACCCAAATCATCCATCGCGCGCTCGACGCAGGAATCAACTTCATCGACACAGCGGACGCGTACTCGGACGGGGAGTCGGAAGTCATCGTCGGAAAGGGGCTACGGGGCCGGCGGGACGACGTCATCCTGTCGACGAAGGGCTACTTCCAGATGGGCGAGGGTCGCAACCAAACCGGGAGCTCGCGCCGCTGGCTCATTCGGGCGGTAGACGACAGTCTCCGCCGACTCGAGACCGACTGGATTGACCTCTACCAGGTGCACCGGCTCGACGAGAAGACGGCGATCGAGGAGACGCTTGGTGTGCTGACTGATCTCGTGCGCGAGGGCAAAATCCGTGCCTTCGGCTGCTCAACATTTCCTGCCGAGGTGATCACCGAGGCCTACTACGCGGCAGAACAGCGTGGACTGATGCGCTTTCGCAGCGAGCAGCCACCGTATTCGCTCCTCACGCGCGGCATCGAGCGGTCGGTGCTTCCGACCTGCGAACGCCTCGGGATGGGCGTTCTCACCTGGAGTCCTCTCGCCTGGGGCTTCCTGACTGGGAAGTACCGCAAGGGTCAACCAGTTGACTTCGAGTCCGGCAGGGCCGCGCTGCGGCGGGCTAGCTTCGATCCCGAGCTCCCAGAGGTGGCGGCCAAGCTCGAGCTCGTCGAGCGCTTCGTGGAAATCGGCGACGGCCTCGGGTGCACGCTCCCGCAGCTTGCGATCGCATTTCCGATCGTCCATCCGGCGGTGACCTCCGTCATTCTCGGCCCGAGGACGCTCGATCAACTGGTCTCAGCGCTCGACGGGTCGCAGGTAGTGCTCGACGACGGTACGCTCGATGCGATCGACGAGCTCGTTCCACCAGGGACGAACATCTACGAACCGGACCACGCATGGATGCCCGCGGCGCTAAGCCAACGGATGCGAAGGCGCCGGAGGCTTGAGGAGCGTCGAGCCGCATAAAGGGCGCGCGAGCGATGACCGAGAGACTGAGAACGTGACGACTGCGGGTCGCGGCCGGCTGGCGGAGGTGATCGCGTCGCGCGGCGGCAAGGCGGCGCCGGAGGCGCCGTTCGTGATCGAGCACCGCGAGGCGCTGATCTACATGCTCTGCGAGGCCGCGGAGCTCGAGCACGGGATCATGTGCCAGTACCTGTTCGCGGCCTTCTCCCTCAAGCAGCGCGAGGACGAGGGACTGAGCGCCGACGCGCTCGAGGCGGTGCTTCGCTGGCGCAAGGCGATCGCGCATGTCGCGACCGAGGAGATGCTCCACCTCGCGCTCGTGCAGAACCTGCTGTCGGCGATCGGCGCCGCTCCGCACCTCGCCCGCCCCAACCTGCCCGCGCCGGCGCGTCACTACCCCGCCGGCGTCAACCTCAAGCTGGTGCCATTCGGCGAGCCGGCACTGCGCCACTTCATGTTCCTCGAGCGCCCCGAGGGCATGGAGCTGAAGGGCGCACACGGGATCGACGCACCGGTGCACGAGGCGGTGCCGCTGATGACCGAGCGCGACATCGTTCCCCAGCCGCAGGACTTCGCGACGGTCGGACACCTCTACCGCTCGATCGAGCACGGGATCGACCACCTGGCGGAGAAGTTCGGCGAGCGGAACCTGTTCGTCGGCCCGCCGCGGGCGCAGGCGACGGCCGACTACTTCCACTGGCCGGAGCTCGTCGCGGTCAGCGACCTCGCCTCGGCACACCGGGCAATCGACACGATCCTGGAGCAGGGCGAGGGGGCTCGCGGTGACTGGCAGAACGCCCACTTCGGGCAGTTCGTCCGGATCCTCGACGAGTACCGCCAGCTGAAGGCGGCGGATCCAGACTTCGAGCCGGCACGGCCGGTCCTGTTCGCGACCGTGCGCCCATCCGAACACGAGGACACCGTGCCTCGGCTCACCGAGCGCGTGGCGTCGCGCTGCACCGATCTGTTCAACGTCGGCTACGAGGTTCTCCTCCAGATGCTGCACCGCTACTTCGCCCACACCGAAGAGACCGACGCGCAGCTCGCAACCCTCTCGAGCGCGGCGATCGCGCTGATGGTCGGCGTGCTCAAGCCGCTCGGCGACCTGATCACGACGCTCCCGATCGGGTCGGAGCACCCCGGGATGAGGGCGGGCCCGAGCTTCGAGCTCTTCTACGAGAACGACTACCTGATGCCGCACCGCGAGGCCGCCTGGGCGCTCCTCGAAGAGCGCGTGCGCGAGGCGGCGAACTTCTGCGAGCTGATCCGGGAGAGCAGCGAAGAGGGCGTCGCCACCGAACTCGAGAAGGTACGGACTTCGCTGCTCGGCGTCGCCGACTCGCTTGCCAGACATTTCGGCGACTGGGGCGCTGTCAGCCGCTTCGCCGCTAGCGAACCCGTCAAGGAGAGCGCAGCGGCCGGCGGCGCCGTGACAGACCGGAAGGAGCAAATGGGAAACCCAGTCACATACGAACAGGACATCCGCCCGCTGTTTCGCGACCGCGACATCCAGTCGATGTCGTTCGCGTTCGATCTCTCCTCGTACGACGACGCGCGCGCGAACGCCGAGGCGATCTATGAAAAGCTCGCCGCGGGCAGCATGCCCTGCGATGGCCGCTGGCCAGCGGAGGATGTCGAGCGCTTCCGCACCTGGATCGACAACGGCTCGCCGCCGTAGCTTCCGCCCAAGCCGGTGCACTGATGCTTGACGGGCGGCTCGTACTCGACGACTGCTTTCGTCTTCTTGCGACGTCGTGCGTGCGGTACTTGACCTGCAGTGGCCGTACAGTCGTCGGCGACCTCGATCAACGTCTCGTGGTAGTTCATGCGGCCTCTCGGACGACCTCGTAGGTCAGGTAGGCGAGGTCGTCGACGGTCCGGGTCTCGACGAGGCGCACCGGCCTTTGGTCGCTGGCCTCGCCGAAGAGGTGCTCGCCGGCTCCGAGCACGACGGGGTAGATCATCAGCCGCAGCTCGTCGACAAGGTCGTTCTCCATTAGCGTGCGGACGAGCCGGATGCTGCCGGCGACGACGATCTCCCCGTCTAGCTCCTCCTTCAGCTTCGAGACCTCCTGCACGACGTCGCCCGCAAGCACCGTCGAGTTGTTCCAGTCGGGATCCTCCAGAGTCGAGGACACGACGCCTGCGGCCCGCGGCGGGACGCTTCCGGTCAAGCGACAGGACGCTCGCCCAGGCGAGAGGGACGGCGGATCGAAGGGCGACGCCACACCGAGGTGGAGCCTGCTCGGCGCGACTGAACGGGGTCTTTCCGGTGACCGCCCGTTTCGCGCGCGGGATCTGCGCGGGATGGTCTGAGCGCCGGCACGTCGGTCGGTGCCTGGACGAGCAGCAGAAATATGGCCACTTCCGGCCCTTTGCCGGATCGGAGCCGCACCTGGAACCCGCGTGCGGGATCAGCGCGGGATGGGTCGGAGGCCGGCGGTCGATTGCGCCAAGCCAGAACGACTAGGTACTAATTTGCAGGGACTTTAGCGGGAGGGACGGGACTCGAACCCACGACCTCCGGCGTGACAGGCCGGTCTATCCGGTTCTGGTCTGGGCGGGGAAACGCGGGGATTCGCTGCTAGAGCAGGGCGCTTCGCACCTCGTCTTGCAGGGATTGCCGTGCGCTGGCGGGAACCTACGGGGACCTCGTGCGGGATCAGCGCGGGATGCCATGTTGCCCGAGTTGTAACCAGCGGGATAGATGCGGGACGCGAGGCGGTACGCGGGACAATCGGCGCGCCGAATTTCATGTGAGAGGACGCTCGCCCAAGCGGCTGTACCGTCGTTCGGCGGGGTTTCTCTCGCGATGCTCGGAGCGAGTGCGGCGTCTCGCAGAGTCTTGAGATGTGTGACGCTCATCCCGCTGCTTGGTCCCTGGATCGTGCTCTTCGAGTCGATCGGACGAAGCGGCTGGCTCGCGCTGATGGTCTTCGTGCCGACCGTCGGTCCGCTCGTCGCGCTGATCTGGACGGCCGTAGAGATGCCGAGTCGCCACGATCGCTCCCGGTGGTGGACGCTCGTTCTGCTGATTCCGGGTCTCAACCTGATCGGCTACTGG
>JBKPSO010000014.1:0-2594 GCA_046735055.1 Actinomycetota bacterium | reverse complement strand
GCGCCCTTCGACGTCCGGCTGCTCCCGGGGGTCGGCCCACGCGCCGAGGAGCGGCTGCGCGCCGGCGGCGTGCCGACGATCGGCGCGCTCGCCGCACTCGACGACGCCAGACTCCGTCGCCTCCTTCCGGGGAAGGTGGGGACGATGCTCCGCGACCGCGCGCGCGGCATCGACCCGCGCGGTCTCGAGACGCAGGTCGAGCGAGTCTCGATCTCGACCGAGGAGACCTTCGAGCGCGACATCGCCGACCGCGCGCAACTGCACGCGGAGCTGCGCAGGATGTCCACCCGGCTCGCCGAGCACCTGACGAAGCAGGGCGAGGCGGCCCGGACGGTGACGACGAAGGTGCGCTACCCCGACTTCTCGATCCGCAGCCGCTCGTCCACGCTCCCCGCGGGCCTCGACAGCGGCGACGCGATCGGCGACGTCGCCTGCGCCCTCCTCGATCGCGCGCTGGCCGACAGGCCCGGCCCGCTACGCCTCGTCGGAGTCGGCCTGTCCAACCTCGAGCCGTTCCGGCAACTCGCGCTGTCCTAGCCGGGCGACGCAGAGGTCGGGCCGGACGAAGACGTCGAGGCCCTCGACGCCGAGCCCGCTCGCAAGCTCCTCGAGCGCGCCCGAGAGTAGCCCGCGATGGACGCTGCAGACGACACCCGGGTTCGTCTCGGCGAGCTCGTGGAACGGGCATCGCCGCATGTGGATCTCGCGCCCGTGCGCCTCGGCTGCGAACCCTTCCTCGTCGAGCAGACGTGTCAGCTCATCGACGGCCTGCTCGTCCGTGACCCGCTCGAGCGGTGAGGGACGGCGAACGAGGTAGCGACCCCAGGCGCGGCCGGCCTCCTCCGCACGGTGCTCGCCGTCGGAGAGTTCGGCAACGGTTCCCGTGAGGATCGTCGCGAGCAGTCGGTGCTCGTCACGACCCGCAGCCTCTTGCGCGCCGGGCCGGAGGACGTAGAGCATGCGCGGCCGGCCGGGCTTTCCGTTCGCGGCCGGGCTCGACTCGACCAGTCCGGCGTCGGCAAGGAGGCCGAGGTGCCAGCGCACGGTGTTCTCGTGCAGCGCGAGGCGGCGGGCCAGCGCGCGAACGTCGAGCCCGTCGGATGCGGCGCGCAGCTCGTCGACGATGCGCACGCGGTGCGGGTCGGCCAGCGCCCGGCGGACGGCGAGCTCGTTCATTCGCACGAAATCTATCGGTGGAAATCCTGGCCGCATATCCGCAAATTCGCTTATTGCAACGCTTTTCTTTCTCACTACGATCATCGTAGAAACCAGAGAAGGAGACTCCAGTGGCAACTCCAGCTTCCAACCGGCTCCCCGCGTACTACCGCCCCGACCCCGACCGCAACGCACTGCCCAAGGTGATCGCGCTCCTCCTCGGGATCGCGCTCCCGTTCGTCCTCGCCCTCGCGCTCTGGACAGCGGTCTCGGCGCAGAAGGCTCGCGACGACGCCCACAAGGTCGCCGCCGGCGCGCCGGCGGCGACGGCGCCAAGTGCGGCCATGACCCATGAGACCGCGGGCGCAGCCGCCGTGCCCTCGCCGAGCTATGCCGGCCTGGCGCCCGCGAACGCCGACGCGCTCGCGATGGCGCACAAGCCCTACCCCGCCGCCCTCCAGGCCGCGCCGCCCGGCGCAGTGGCGACCGTCCACCTGACGCTGAAGGACGTCGTCCACGAGGTCGCGCCGGGGATCAAGTACAGCGCCTGGGCCTTCTCCGGCGGCGCACCCGGACCCGTGATCCACGTCCGCCAGGGCCAGACCGTGAAGATGACGCTCACGAACGGCGGCGCCATCCCACACTCGATCGACTTCCACGCTGCGCGGATCGCCCCGAACGTCGCGTTCCGCGACGTCGCGCCGGGGCAGTCCTTCACGTTCAGCTTCAGGGCGAACGACCCGGGCGTCTTCATGTACCACTGCGGCACGAAGCCGGTGCTGATGCACATCGCGAACGGGATGTACGGCGCGATCGTCGTCGACCCGGCCACGCCGCTGCCGAAAGCCGACCACGAGTACGTCCTCGTCTCCAGCGAGTGGTATCTCTCCAGTCCGGGCCTCGACAAGCCGGCCTCGTTCGACATGGCGAAGGCGCACCAGATGGCGCCCGACTGGGTGACCTGGAACGGCTACGCCGGCCAGTACGCCAAGCACCCGCTGACCGCAAACCCGGGCGAGACGGTGCGCTTCTGGGTCGTTGCCGCGGGGCCGAGCTTCGACACCGACTTCCACGTCGTCGGCACGCTGCTCAACCGCGCCTGGATCGACGGCGACATGACGCAGCACCTCCGAAACGTCCAGACGGCGACCGTGCCCGCGGGCGGCGGCGGCGTCTTCGACGTCAAGATCGACACGCCGGGCCTCTACCCCTTCGTCTCGCATTCGTTCGCGAGCGTGGACATGGGCCAGGTCGGGCTGCTGAAGGTCGGGAACGTGTCCGGCACGATGAGCCACTGAGGGAGAGCTCGACGGAGAAGCCGCGGGCCGCGCCCGACCTCGGGCGTGGCCCGCGCCGTTTTAGAGGACGCCGAGCGTGTCCTCGAGGTCGGAGCCGGCGTCTTCGGGGGCAACGTGCCCGAGCGGCGTCCGCGCCAGCTC
>JBKPSO010000013.1:0-67638 GCA_046735055.1 Actinomycetota bacterium | reverse complement strand
GGTCTCGGCCGTTGACCCGGTGGGGGCCGGCGACGCCTTCGTCGCGGGTTATCTCGCGGCCGCATTGAGCGGCGAGGCCCTACCGGAATGCCTGGAGCAGGGTTGTCGCACCGGCGCCGCTTCCGTTCAAGTGCTTGGGGACATCGAGGGTCTTCCCTGGGGGTCGAACGGCCTCTTCGATCTCACTGCGGGGCTGGACGTGGATCGATGACCGGGGAACGGTCGCAGACCGTGCGCGCGATCAAAGACTTGCGGATCGTGGCGATTATTCGCGCCGCCTCCGCCGAGGAGGCCGTGGAAGTCGGGGAGCTGCTCGTCGCCACAGGACTCTCGGTCGTCGAAGTGGCATTGACGACGCCGCAAGGGTTGGATGCGATCGCGGCGCTGGCCGCGGTCGAGGACGGTCGGATCGTCGGCGCCGGCACGGTGCTCGACGCCGGAACGGTGCGTCACGTCGTCGCCGCCGGAGGACGGTTCGTCGTGTCGCCGGGGTTGGACGAGGAAGTCGTAGCCGAGGCCGCTCGAGTCGGAATCGCGTCCATGCCGGGCGCCGCGACTGCGACGGAAGTCATGCGGGCCCGCACCTCCGGCGCCGATTTCGTCAAGCTGTTTCCCGCGAGCACCTACGGGCCCGAGCACCTGAGCGCACTGCGAGTCGTCTTTCCCGATGTGGCGTTCGTTCCGACCGGAGGGGTAGGACCCGCGAATGCTGCTGCCTGGTTCGACGCCGGAGCATCCGCGCTGGCCCTGGGCAGCGCGCTCACCAGCGGTGACCGAGGGCAGGTTCAGGAGCGGGCGCGCCGGCTGCTGTCCGCTGCCGGCCGGGCGTCCGCACCGCGCGGCACCGGCTGACCGTCCTACTCTCCTGCGGCCTGCGACTCGAGTGCTTCCAGCACGTCCTCGGGAGTGATCGGCAGTCGAGAGATCGGCCGTCCGATCGCATCCGCGACGGCGTTTCCGACCACGGCGGCGACGGGCACGATCGGCGGTTCCGCCACTCCTCTTGCGCCGTGGGGGCCTTCGGCCTCGGGATGCTCGAGCAGTACGATCTCGACGTCCGGGACGTCGACTGCGAGCGGTAGTCGGTACGTCTCGAGCCGGCGCTCCTGGTAGCGGCCGTCGACGATCTGGATGTTCTCGAAGAGGGTGTAGCCGAGCCCCTGTGCCACCCCGCCCTGGATCTGTCCGCGGACACCCTCGGGGTTGATCGCCTTTCCGACCTCTTGCGCGACGACGTAGCGCACGACATCGACGTGCCCGGTGGTCGGATCGATCTCGACCTCGGCGAAATGGACGTGGTACGTCGGAGTCGGGAAGATCGGGAACAGAAGCCCGCTCGCACACGCAGGGTTGATGGCAGGCGGCGTCGTGGTGTACGAGCCGGTTCCCGCGATCGGCCCTACGCTGAACGTCGCTGCGACCGCAACCTCGGCCAGAGCGACTCCTGAGCCGGGGTCACCCTTGACGACGACGCGCCCGTCGACAAGCCCGAGGTCCTCCCTTGCCGCCTCCATCAATTCCGCGGCGAAGGACAGGATCTTCTCCCGAACCTCCGCGGCGGCCTCCGTTGCGGCGCGCCCGACAATGTGCGTCGTCCGCGACCCCTGCGAGCCGGCGTCGTAGCCGGCCGAATCGGTGTCGGGCATCAGGACGATCACGTCCTCCGGCCGGACACCGAGCTCGTCCGCAACGATCTGAGTGACACCCATCGCGACCGCTCCTGAGCCGTTCTCGGTCGCACCCGTGACCACTCCGATGGTGCCGTCCTCGTTCAGCTTCAGGGTGACGGAGCCCGGCAGAGGGTTCGTGAGCCACGTGCATGCAGCGAGGCCGACACCCCTCAGCTTGCCGTTGCTCCGGCGCTGCTTCTGCGCCTCGGACCACGGCGCGACTTCGTCGATCCGGTCAAATGCTTCGCGAAGGATGTCGGCGTCCTCGAGCACCTGGCCCGCCAGCGATGCGTCGCCGCTTCCCAGCAGGTTCGCGAGGCGAAACTCGCGCCGGTCGATTCCGAGCCGCCGGGCGCAATTGTCCATGTGGCGTTCGAGCGCGAAGTAGAGGTAAAGCCCGCCGACGCCTCGGAAGGCTCCTGTGGGCGCCGTGTTTGTGTACACGAGCCGAGTGACGACACGGGTCGCGCCCGCACGGTAGACCTGCCCGAGCACGTGCATCGGCACGCTCGCGAGGAAGGGCATCTCGCCGCTGTACGCGCCGTTGTCCATCAGGCATTCGAGTTCCCGGCCGAGGATCCGTCCGTCGGCGGCCAGGGCTGTGCGCAAGCGAACGATTGCGTTCTCGCGCGAGGGGCAGGTGAGGAGATCCTCTACGCGCTCGTTGACGATCCTCACGGGCCGACGCGTCCTCTGCGCCGCAAACGCAGCGTAGGGCTCGAGCGAAGCATCGAGCTTCGCGCCAAAGCCGCCGCCGATGTGATGGCCGAGCACGCGAACGTCGGAGGAGCGCACGCCGAGGAACTGAGCCACACGATCGCGGACGTTGAACGGGAACTGGCTCGCGGTGTGGACGACGTAGCGCCCGTTCTCGTACTTCGCGACCGCGCCTCTCGGTTCGATGTAGGCCTGGTACTGGCGAGGGGCGCGAAACTCGTCTGCGACGACGACATCGGCCTGCGCGAACGCCTTCGCGAACGCTTCAGGATCGACGTCCGAGATCGTCTCTGCGGCGATGTTTCCCGAGCGAGGGTACTGCTCCCCCCCGGCGACCTCGTAGCTCTCCCATTCCGGGTGAACGAGCCTCGCCCCCTCGGCGAGCGCCGACTCGATATCGCCGACGGCAGGCTCGGGCTCGATCTCGAGCCTGATCACGCGGACGGCCTCCTTCGCTTCGTGGAGGCTATCGGCCACGATCATCGCGATCGGCTCCCCTTCGTACCGGACGACCTCTTTCGCGAACAGGCGCTGCTCGCGCAGCACCCAGCCGGCCAGGTGATCGGGCGCATCGGCAGCTGCGTAGGCTGCGCGGACGCCGGGCATCGCCAGCGCCGGGCTCATGTCGAGCTTCGAGATCCGACCAGCCGGCACGGGCGAGCGGAGAAGCTTCGCATGCAGCATCCCCGGCTCGACGTAGTCGACGCCGTAGATCGCCTCGCCCGTGACTTTCGTGACTCCGTCTGTTCTCTCGATGCTCTCGCCCACGACCGACGACATCAGGCCACCTCTGCCGTCGCTGCTGTCCGAACTGCCTCGACGATCTGCGTATAGCCCGTGCAGCGGCAGATGTTCCCTGCCAGGGCCAGGCGAATCTCGTCCTCAGTGGGATCCGGATTCTCCTCGAGCAGTGCCGTCAGGGTCATCAGGAAGCCCGGTGTGCAGAAGCCGCACTGAACGCCGCCCGCCTCCACGAAGGCACGCTGGAGCGTGCTGAGAGCGCCGTCGGCTCCCGAGAGCCCTTCGATGGTGCGGATGTCCGATCCGGCCGCCCCGTGGGCCATGACCAGGCACGAGTCGACCGCCTTGCCGTCCATCAGCACGGTGCACGCGCCGCACTCGCCCTCATTGCAGCCTTCCTTCGCTCCGGTGAGGCCGAGCTCGTCGCGCAAGACGCCGAGCAACGTTGCGTGCACGGGAACGTCCAGTGACCGCGCCTCGCCGTTGACGATGAACCTGAGCTCCAACGTGTTCACCCTCCCTTACCCGATTCCCCCCTCACGATCTCGCCCGGTCGACGCACGTCGAGACGGCGCTCGCGAGGAGCGCCGGAAGAATCCTGCTCCGATAGCGGGCTGTGCTGCGGACGTCGTCGATCGGACGAGCAGCGCCCTGCAGCAGTGATCCGGCCTCTGCTACAGCCACTTCCTCGGCACGTGTTCCGATGAGGACGGCCTCGGCTTCACGGACGCGGAAAGCCTTCGGCCCGACCGAGCAGAGTGCAATCCTGGCATCAGCGATCGCGTCGCCCTCGCCAAGCTGCACAAGAGCTGCGAGCCCAACCAGAGCGACTTCCATCGCGCCGCGCCGACCGACCTTGAGGTACGTCTGACCGGTCCGGGGGCCGGGCGGCTCGAGCGATACCGAGGTTACGAGCTCGTTCGGCGCAAGGGCTGTTCGCTTACGGTCGACGAGGAATTCCTCGAGCGGAAGCGACCGCCGGCCGGACGAGCTCGCCGCAGCGACCTGAGCGTTCCCGACGAGCAGCGCCGGGAGAAGATCCGCGGCCGGCGAAGCATTCACGACGTTGCCGGCTATCGTGCCCACGTTCTGCGTCTGCCGCCCGCCGACGGTCAGAGCCGCCTCGGCCAGCGCTCGGTGGTGCCCGTGGATCGTGGAATTCGTTCCAAGCTCCCAGTGCGTTGTCAGCGCGCCGATCTCGGTCCGATCGTCCGGCGTGATCCCGCCGAGCTCCGCGAGCGGGCGGATGTGGACGAGAACCGCCGGGCGTATGTCGCCCGCGAGCATCTGGACGACGACGTCTGTCCCGCCGGCAAGCACGGTCGCGTCCTCCCCGTGCTCGTCGAGCGCCTCGAGGGCCTCACTCACATCCTGCGTGTCGATGAACTCCATGGTCTTCACGTCACATCATTCGTTGTCGGTCTCCGGGTCGAACCGCGGGAAATGCTCGTAGACGAGATTGATGTCGTTGTTCTCGTGGAGCGCAACGATCTTGGCATTCCGGACTCGTATCACGTCCACCCCGTGGTTCTCCCAGGGCTTCCCGGCGGCCGTCGTCGCGGACTCGTCCCAGATCACGGCCGCCGCGTCGCCGTCCACGATCTTCCTTCTGATGCGGAAATCGAGGTCGCGGAGCAGCCCGGCCGAGAACTGCATGAAGCGCCGGGCCGCAGGAACGCCGTGAAACGTTCCCTGGGCCAGGAAGCGAACCTCCACGTCATCGGCCATCTGCGCCAGCATCCCCTCGCTGTCGCCCGCCAGGTAGGCCTCGTACAGAGCATCGACCACGGAGCGGGTCTCGTTCTCGACCTCGGTCATCTCGACACCTCCTTTTCGAGAAGAGGAATCAGCTCACGGCAGATGCGCACGGTCGAGTCGAGCGCATGATCGGGTGGGCGGACGTCGAGGATGATGTGATCGACGCCCAGAGCGAGGTAGGACGACAGCTTGCGCACGCACTCCTCGGGTGAGCCCCAGATGCCGTAGGCGAGCGTTGCGTCCTCGAGAAATTGCTTCGCGAACCCCTCGAACGCTCCACGCTCGATGTACGCGTCGACGTCGGCCCGGGCCTGCGCAGTTGTCCCGGCGACCCGAGCGACGAACGGGACTGCGATCGCGACCGCATCCGGCGGGCGGCCGGCCTCGGTCAGCAGCTCACGAAGCCGGGCCCGACCTTGCTCGACCGCCTCGGGAGAGGCGTTGGTAGCGGTGATCCAGCCCTCTCCGAGGCCGGCCGCGAGCCGCAGCACATGCTCGGAGCGGCCTCCGAACCAGATCGGCACGCGCCGGTGGCCCGGCTCGGTGCGAACGCAGGCGCCGCTCGGCTCGTAGTGGGCACCAGAAGTCCAGACGATCTCGCCCTCGAGCAGGCTGCGCATGACCTCGACCCCTTCTCGCGTTTGCTCCAGCCGCTCCCGGTACGGACGGAAGGCGATGCCTGCCTCCTCGAACTCGTCGCGGTACCAGCCGGCACCGACTCCGAGAACGGCGCGCCCGCTCGAGAGCGTGTCGAGTGTGGCGACCGTCTGCGCGAGGAGGACTGGGTGGCGCAACGGCAGCGGTGTTACCTCGGTGCCGACGCGCAGACGGCTCGTCCGCGCCGCGATCATCGCCAGCACGGTCCACGCGTCGAGCGGCTCGTCGACCCGGCTGCGACCGCCATTCGCGCGCACGTCGTCTTCGGGCAGCGTCAGGTGATCGGGAACCCAGAACACGTCGACGCCGCCCTCGTCTGCGATCTCCGCGAGCCCGCGAAGGAAGTCCCACGGACCACCCGGGAAGGCTCCGTAGGTCGGGACCGAGAGCCCGATCGAGACCGTCACCTGGCCTCCAGGGTGGTGGCGGCCTCGGGCTCCTGCCCTCGCCCGGCGTAGAGCAGGCAGGCAACCTTGCGTGCGCCGAGCTCGACGGACGGGATTGTCCCCTCGCGGCATTCGCCCATCACGTGAGGGCAGCGATCCTGGAACGGGCAGCCGACGATCGGCCGGAGGGCGCTCGGCGTCTCCCCCTGCAGCTTCGCACGCGGCCGCGTCCGCGGCTCGGGGATCGGAATTGCCGCGATCAGCGCCTGCGTGTAGGGATGCTTCGGGTCGTCGAGGAGCTCGTCCACGGGCCCGGACTCGACGACCTTGCCCAGGTACATGACGACGACGCGGTCGGCGACGTGGCGCACGGTCGAGAAGTCGTGGGTGATGAAGAGATATGTCATGTCGAGTCGCTCCTGAAGGGCCTCGAGGAGGTCGAGCAGCGCTATCCGGAGCGACATGTCGAGCGAGGACGTCGGCTCGTCGAGAACCACCAGGGACGGATTCGTCGAGATCGCGCGCGCGATCCCGACGCGCTGCTTCTGTCCTCCGGAAAGCTGATCCGGGCGGCGGTTGAGGAGCGCCGGCTCGAGCTGTACGAGGCGCATCGTCTCCCGAAGCCGGGCCTCGACCTCGCTTCTCTCGACGAGACCGTGCAGCCTGAGCGGCTCGCGCAACGTCTGGCGGATGGTCATGCTCGGGTTGAGGCTCGCGCCCGGGTCCTGGAAGACCATCTGGATCTCCCGCCGCAGGCGACGGAAGGCACGCCGCGAGCAGCTCGTGATGTCGGTGCCGCCGTAGAGGATCTGCCCCGCGCTCGGGTCGGTCAGGCGCACAATGCAGCGCGCGGTCGTCGACTTTCCGCAGCCGGACTCCCCGACGAGCGCGACCGTCTCCCCCTTTCGAATCTCGAACGTGACACCGTTGACGGCATGCACGACCTGCCCGTGACTGCGGAACCGTTTGTGGAGGTCGACGACCTCGAGCAGGGGAACGCCGTTACCCCGATACGGCACGCGGCTCACCTGCCTCTCGCTGCTCGGCGTAGTTCCGGTCGTAGAGGTGGCACATCGACACGTGACCGGGGACCGCTCCGACCGGGAGCAGCTCCGGGCGCACCGCGGCACAGGGGCCGAAGCGGTACTCGCACTTCCCGGCGTACCGGCACCCCGTGGCCGTGTAGTCGATGCCTTCGCCGGCACGTGCCGGCCGCGCCGCGACCTCCGCGCGCCGGTCGGCACGAAGCACCGAGCTGACGAGATGCTGCGTGTAGGGATGCTTCGGCTCCCCGAAGATCGCCTGCACGGGTCCTGTCTCGACCACGTGCCCGGCATGCATGACGGCCACGCGGTCGGACGTCTCGGCGACGAGCGCGAGGTCGTGGGTGATGAGCAGGATCGACATCTTGAGTCGGTTCTGCAGCTCGAGCAGAAGCTCGAAGATCTGCTCCTGGATTGTCACGTCGAGCCCTGTCGTGGGCTCGTCGGCGATCAGGAGGTCAGGCTGAGACGAGAGTGCCATCGCAATCATCACGCGCTGGGCCATCCCGCCGGAGAGCTGGTGCGGGTAAGAGTGGAAGCGGCGGGCTGCGTCGTTGATCCCGACCGAGCGCATCAGCCCGACGGCGATCTCCTCCGCCCGCCTCTGTCCGACTCCCTGGTGGAGCCGGACAACCCGGGCGATCTGCGAGCCCGCCTTGACGAGCGGATTCAGACTCGCCTTCGGGGCCTGGAAGATCATCGCAATCTGCCTGCCGCGATACTCGCGCTTCTCCGCCTCGTCCATCGCGAGCAGGTCGCGATTCTCGAGCAGAATCTTGCCACCCTCGACGGCAGCCGCCGGGTGGTTCAGGCCCATGGCCGCGAGCGCGGTCACGGTCTTGCCGGAGCCCGATTCACCGACGAGCGCGACCGTCTCCTCACGACCGACGTCGAAAGAAACGCGGTCGAGCACCAGCGTCCTGTTGCCGCGAAGCGCCGGGAACGAAAGGGAGAGATCCTCGACCCGGAGCAGCGCCGTGGCGCGAGCCGCATCCGTCATGCCGAGCGAAGGAAGTTGCGGAGACCGTCCCCGACCCAGTTGAAGGAGAGGACGACGAGGAGGATTGCCAGCCCCGGGAAGAGCCAGGTCCACCACTGGCCAGTGCTGATGTTCGCGCTTCCGTCCGCGACCATGGTTCCCCACTCAGGTGTCGGGGGCTTGATCCCGATCCCGAGAAAACCGAGCGCGGAGGCGTCGAGGATCGACCAGCCGAGGACGATCGATCCGAGAACGATCGCGGGCGCGACGGAGTTCGGGAAGACGTGTCGGTACGCCACGCGCCAGGGCGGGTTGCCGACGACCCGCGCTGCGTCGGCGTACTCGGCGTCGCGGAGCTTCAGTACCTCGCCGCGCGTCAGCCGGACGAAGTAAGGGGTGTAGGCAAATGCGAGCGCGGCGATCACGAACAACACCCGATTGCCGAGCATCACGGTGATCGCGAGGGCAAGGATGAAGGCGGGAAACGAGAGCATGAGGTCGACGATCCGCATGACCAGGTCGCTGAGCAGGCCGCCGGCATAGCCCGCGAGTCCCCCGAGCAGCGTCCCGACGATCAGGGCTATTCCCGCGACGGAGAAGGCGATCTCGAAGTCGAGCCGGGCGGCGTGAAGGATCCGAGAAAGGATGTCCCGCCCGAAGGTGTCCGTGCCGAGCAGGTGCGAGGCGGAGGGCGCCTGAAGGCCCTGGTCGGGATGCGTAGCCAGTGGGTCGACCGTGTAGAAGAGCGGGACGATCAGGGACAAGGCGAGCGTCAGCACGACGACGACGAGCCCCGCCGTCGCGAGCTTGTTCTGACGCACTGCGACCATGAGCCGCTCCCCGCGGCGCAGCTCGAGCGACTGCAGATCGAGCGACTCGAAAACGTCGGCGGCCTGTCCAGCAATTGCCATCAGCCGAGTCTTACCCGCGGGTCGATCACCGCGTAGAGGAGGTCGATTGCGAGATTCAGGACGACGTACACCGTCGCCACCAGCAGGATGAACCCCTGGATGGCGTTGAAATCGTTCGAGGTGACCGCGCCGTAGGCGTACTGGCCGACGCCAGGCCACGAGAAGACGGTCTCGACGATGACGTTGCCGGCGAGGAGGTAGCCGAGGACGATCCCGAGCATCGTCAGCAGCGGGATGAGCGAGTTGCGGAACGCGTCCTGCCGGAAGATCTGCCTGCCGCTGAAGCCCATCGCCCGAGACGTGCGCACATACTCCGTGTCCAGGATCTCCAGCATCGAGGAGCGCGCGATCTTCGCGATCGGGGCGAATTCGATGATCGCGAGCGTGATCGCAGGGAGCGCCAAATACTCCAGCGACTTCGCGAACAGGCCCAGGTTTCCGGCAAGCAGGCTGTCGATCGTGTAGAGGCCCGTTACCGACGGCGGGGGGGTGTCCTCGAGGCCGAGCCGGCCGACAGGTCCGGGCGCCCACCGCAGCTGGTACGCGAAGACGAAGGCGAGCATGAGCCCCAGCCAGAAGATCGGCATCGAGGCGGAAAAGCCCGCCAGGCTTCGGACGAGGTGGTCGAGACGCGAGTTGCGCCTAACGGCGGCGAGGAACCCGAGCGGGATGCCCGTGAGACATGCGAGCAGCGTCGAGGCGAGCGCCAGCTCGAAGGTTGCCGGGAGACGGTCACCGAGGTCGCTCGCGACCGGACGCTCCGTCTTGAAGCTCGTGCCGAGGTCACCCCGGATCGCACCGCTGAGGAAGGTCCAGTAGCGCTGTTGAAGCGGCTTGTCGAGGCCCATTCGCACCTCTTCCGCGTGCAGAGACTCTTTGGTGGCGAATGGGCCCAGGCGGACGAGGGCGGGATTCCCGGGCAGGATGTTCGTGATCACGAAGACGGCAAGCGTGACCAGCCAGAGCGTGAGCACCGCAAGCGCGATCCGCCTGGCGAGATAACGGCTCATCTGCGCGGAGGCGTGAATGCGAAGACTCCGTGGAAGGGCGATGCCGATCATGCCGACGCAGTCATTCTCTCCGACCACCGCCGGGGGTGGGAGGAGCGCCTCCCCCACCCCCGTGTGAACCTCTCAGGTCAAAAACGTCCAGTACAAGCGCGGGTTCTGATCCGGCCAGTACGGGAAATCGTGAAGGTTCTTTGCCACCGGCTGGAAGAAGTCGCGGGCGAAAAGCCAGGCCCAGGGCGCATCATCCACGATCATCTTCTGTGCCTGGCGGCTCATGGCTGCACGCTTCGTCTGGTTCGGCTCATACATGCCGTCAAGGATCAGCTTGTCGACCGCGGGGTTCGAGTACCTCGAGGAGTTCGTGAACGCGTTCGTCGACAGCATGTTCCAGAACAGGTGGTAGAAGGGGTCGTTGACCCACGAAAACCACTCGACGATCTGCATCGGTGACTTCGCGTTGTTGCGGTTGTCCTGGTACTGCGAGGCGTCCAGCTTGTTGATCTGGGCGCGGACGCCGATCTGTTGGAAGTTCGCCTGGATCAGCGTCGCTGCCTGCTCGTCCTCCGGACGGCCGATGAGGATGTCGATCGAGGTGTCGAACCCATTGCCCAGGCCGGCAGCGCTGAGCAGCTGCTTCGCCTTGGTCAGGTTGGTGTCGTAGTTCCAGAAGCTGCCGTCGTGGGTGGGCATGCCCACCGGCACCATGCCCCTCGCGGGTCGAGCGAGTCCGTACATGACGTTCTTGATGATTGCGTTGTACGGGACGGCGTAGCTGAGCGCCTGTCGCACCCGCTTGTCGGTGAACGGCTTGAGCGAGTTGTTGAAGGTCAGTCCGAAGTTCCATGGGCTCGGGACGTCGATCAACTTCACATTCCGGACACGTCCCTGACGGATCGAGTTGGCGTCCTTCGCGGAGATCTCGAAAGCGACGTGGAGCGCCCCGGTCCGTAGGAGGTTGAGCCGCTGCTGGGGATCGGCGATTACCTTGAAGACGAGCCCTCCGTTCTTGGGAAGCCCCTGCTTGTAGTAGTGAGAGTTTGGGGCGAGCTCAAAGCCTTGGCCGCGGTTCCACGATTTGAGCACGTAGGGGCCGTTCCCGAAGACGTGACCACGCCAGTAGCCATTCGTCCACAAGTCCTTCGTCGTCGCATGCTCCTTGCTCACGTTGGCGCTCTGAATCGAGAGCACCTGCAGGCTGAGGAGCCGCGCCGTCATCGGGTTCGACTTGTCGAGCTTGAAGACGACCGTGTGCCTGTCGGGTGTCACGATGTTGCTCACCTTCGACAGCGTGAGCATCTTCATCAGAATGTTCGTGTACTGCGTGCCCCGGATCCCCCGGCTGAACGTGTACTTGACATCGTCGACCGTGATCGGCGTACCGTCCTGGAACCTCGCGTTCGGATTGAGCTTGAAGGTCACCGTGCGGAGGTCCTTGGACAGCGCCATTGAGCGGGCGATCATCGACGTCGGTTGCGCCGCATTGGCATAGATGATGTTGCCGCCCTTGAGCTCGTGAGCCTTCAGGTCGACCAGTTGGTCGTAAAGGTTCGCGAGCATGTAGTAGCCGGGGATGTCCTTGAACGCCTGCGGATCGACCGTGTCTGCATCCTGGCCGACGCCGATGTTGAGCTTGGCCGTCTTCCTGGGGTTTGCCTGCGGCGCCTGCGCACGCGCCGACGCCGACTCCGCCAGTAAGCCCGAGATGCTCGCGGCCGAGAGGCCGAACACCGCAGCCCGACCCATGAAGCTCCGCCGGCTGATCGTGTTCTCCCGGTACTCGTCAACCAGGTCGGCGAGCGTCTCCTGGTGAGGCGCGGTCAGCGGCTCGTCGACGTTGTCGGTGACAACGTCAATTGCGGGTTTTTTCGCCATCTGTTACTCCCTTCGTCGATCCATGCAAGGGCTGATTGCAAGGCAGCTGGCTTCTCTGTCTGGATCCCCCTCTCTCGACCTAGGCGGGAATCTCGCCGGTGTCGATGTAGACGCGACAGGACGAGATCTGCCCGTCGCTCGTCTCGTAGACCTCGGTGAACTCGAGCTCGAATGGCCGGCCGCTCGCGGCCGTCCCGGTGCTTCTGAGCTCGGCAACGGCGTGTGTTTCGTCGGCGACGAGCGTGACCACCGACATCTTTTCGTCGGGGTATCTCTCGAAGAGGCCCCCGATCAGGTCACCGATCGCGGCCCGGCCGACGACGCCCTCACGGTGAAGCGGATCCCAGAAGCGTGCGTCAGGTCGATAGAGGGCAAGGAGGCGCTCGATCGACTTCGCGTTGTAGGCGTCTACGAGCTCCTCGACCAGCTCACGCGGCGTCCGCATCAGCCAGCCCCGGATGCCCCGATGTCCCGGGCGTCGAGGCAATAGCCGATCCTCCGCGAAATCGAAAGCGCCGCCGTCTGGACGAGTCTTCCCAGCTCGGGGGTGCGCTCCGAGGTGACCCTGGTTGCAGGCCCCGCAACGCTGATGCCTGCGCAGACAATGCCCGTATGGTCGAACACCGGCGCTCCTACGCACCGGATCCCCTCCTCGGTCTCGACCTCATCTGTCGAGTAGCCTCGCCGGCGCACCTCAACGAGATGCCGGAGCAGAGCCGCCCGGTCGGTGATGGTCGCCGACGTTCTCGCTTCGAGCCTCTCGGGGAGCACCTGCGCGACCTCCTCGGGGGGCAGCTGGGCGAGAATCGCCTTCCCGACGCCGGTCGAGTAGGCTGGCGTCGTCCGGCCGATCTGGCTGAACATGCGCACGGCATGGGTGCTCTCGACCTTCTCGATGTAGACGACGTCGCTCCCGTCGAGGACACCGAGGTGCACCGTTTCCCCCGTTCGTTCCCCGAGCTCGCGGAGAATGGGAAGCGCCTCGTTGCGAAGATCGAGTTGCTCGAGGAAAGTCATTCCGAGCCGCAAGTTCGCGACGCCGAGCGTGTAGAGGCCGCGCTCCTGATCGAGGCGCAAAAAGCCGCGGCTCGCGAGGGTACGCAGAATCCGATGGACAGTGGGCTTGCTGTACCCGAGACTCGCGCTGCACTCGGCGAGCGTCAGCCCGCGCGAGCCTGACTCGCCGATCTGGAGAAGCGCACCCAGGGCCCTGTCGAGGGTCTGGGAGCCTGCAACAGCCTCAGTCACCATTTTCTGAGACGGTGTTTCAACTTCGGTTTGGGACTCTATAGGGTGCATTGGGTGTCGAGCTGGGTGATCGTTACCCGATGAAGCCCCCCTCTCGCTCGGTCGCCGCCATGCGCCGCTCGGGCATCCGCGAGGTGCTCGACCTGGCAGTGACGCGGCCGGGCGTGCTACGTCTGGAGATCGGCGAGCCCGACTTCCCGACTCCGGCGCACATCGTCGAAGCCGCAGCGCGCGCGGCCGCGGACGGCTACACGAAGTACACCGTCAATCGCGGCCTCCCATCGGTGCGTGAGGCGATCTGCGCCAAGCTCGCCGCACGTAACGGGATCAGCGCGGACGTCGAGCAGATCGTCGTTACGACGGGTGGCGGGACCGCCTTGATCGAGACCCTTCTCGCGCTGGTCGAGCCGGGCGAGGCGATCCTGATCTCGGATCCGGCGTGGCCCAACTACGAGATGATGGCCGCCGCCCTCAACGCAGAGGTGCTCCGCTACCCGCTGGAGCGGTCGACAAACTTCGAGCCCGACCTCGATGCGCTCGATGCCCTCGCGGGCGACCCGCGCGCCAAGGTGCTCTTGATCAACAGCCCCGCGAATCCCACCGGGGCTGTATGGCAGCCCGCGATGATCGAACGGGTACTCGAGATCGCTCGCAAGCATGACCTGTATCTGCTGAGTGACGAGGTCTACGAGGAGATCGTCTTCGAGGGCAAGCACGTGAGCCCGGCCACGCTCGAAGACGAGGGCCGTGTTATTACGGTCTTCAGTGCCTCGAAGACCTACGCGATGACCGGCTGGCGGCTCGGCTATCTCGTCGCCCCGCGGCCGCTTGCCGACCTGATCGCGAAGGTGCAGGAGCCGGTTGTCAGCTGCGCGACGGCGATTGCTCAGAGGGCGTTCGAGGCGGCGCTCCTCGGCCCACAGGACTGCGTGGCCGAGATGCGGGATGCCTACCGGCTACGGCGCGACGCGACTGTGCAGGCGTTGCGGGAGACCAACCTCTTCGTCACGGAGCCTAAAGGCGCCTTCTATGTCTTCGCCGATGTCTCTCGAGCGACAAATGACACCTACGGTCTCGCCCGCTGGCTGGTACTGGAGCACGGGGTCGCCGTTGCCCCGGGCGAGACGTTCGGATCTCGAGCCGCCGGGCTTGTCCGGCTCTCGCTCGCATCGGCGGCGGAGACCCTGCAGCGAGGCGTTGCCCGCCTCGCAGAGGGGGTCGACGCGTGGCCGGCCACCGGAAGGTAACGACGCGTGGGGCCGACGAGTCGACGACCGCGGCTACGCCTGCCATCTAGGGCGGTAGTCGACGTCGTAGCCGAAAGCGCGCGGGCCGACAAAACGGAGCGCCTCCGGCGTCGTCAAGACCGGGGATGGCGGTAGCACGAGCACCTCGACCCGGAAGCCGTAGCGCAGAACCTCGGTCGTGAGCGGCTCGCCGGAATCGACGTCGACCAGCACGATCAGATCGGGCACCACGGCGAGTAGCTCTTCGCCCTTGCGGGCGATGAGGTTCTCGTTCTGGAAGTCGACCGATGCAGTCTCGCCCGCGTTCGGCCCCGAGCCCTCGAGCGTGACGCAACCGCGGGCGAAGCCGCTGACCAGGCGCCGTTCCAGGTCGACGATCTTCCCACGAAAGATCGGCTGCCCGCCCGTCACCTGAAGAACAGCCTTGACCGGTTCCTCGCCATCCCGACGCGCCTGCTCGATCGCCTGCCCGATGCGCAGGGCCAACGTCAGTGTCCTCGGGACGCACGTAGCGCGCGCCTGCGCCCCTGTCATCGCACACATCGCGAGGCCGGCGTGGCCGCCGTACGCGATCGTCACTGCCCGGGCGATCCGCTCGAGCGCGAAGACGTCGGCAACACGGTTCAGGACTGTTCTGTTCCCCTTCTCGTCTGCGACTGCCGCGGGAGCCGGCGAGCAGCCGTAGATGAGGTAGGTGACCATTTGCAGCTCGGGAAACGCGCGGCCCATTCCGTCGCCGTCCAGGACGGGCACGCCGAGCTGAGCGCCGACCGCCAGGGCGACGAGCGAGTTCGAGCCGCCCATCTCGAGCGGGGCGATCGCCTTGACTCTCCGCCCGAGGTGTTCTTCGAGCGCCCGGACCGCCTCAACCTCCTCTTCACCCTGTGGGAGCTTCTCCCAGCTGATGACAGGAGCGCCCATACCGCCGGCCGTGACGACAAGAGCCTCGTCCGCGAGCTCGTCCGGGTCGACCACCCGCACCCGCCTGCCTGCGCGCAGGAGCTCTCGCATTCGCAGCATGCCCAGGTAGGGGTTGCCACCGCCACCTGTTCCGAGCAGCGCAGCGCCGGTTGCAATCGGGCCGAGATCGGCCTCCACGATCTCCCAGCTCATCGAGCGTGGTCGACCACGGCCCTCGCCCGCTCCTCGATCGGCACGTACTCGAGCTCGTAGCCAAAGTACCGCGGACCGACCAGCTCGAGCCCTGCCTCCGTTCGCCACCTCTCGTCGCACGGAGCAGCGACGACCGTTACGCGAAAGCCGTAGCGAAGCTCCTCGGTCGTGATCGGCTCGCCCGTCTCCCCGTCGAGGACGATGATCAGGTCGGGAACGGTGGCGAGCGCCTCGCCGTCGCGCAGAGCGACGAGGTGTTCGTTTTGAAACTGAATCCGAAGTGTCGAGGCGGCATCTCCGCCCGTTCCGTCGATCCTCGCCTCACCTCGGGCGAAGCCGCCGACCGTGCGACGCTCGACGTCGGCCACCTTGCCCTCGAAGAGCCGGTGACCGCGCAGCCGCGCGAGCACTGCATCGATCCCGTGCCCTTCCCGGACGAGCCGGCCGAGATCTTCCGCAAGGGCGAGCGTCGCGGGGATGAGGGTGGTCTTCGCGTCCGAGCCGCTCATCGGATACAGGGCGATGAGGGCCGTGCAGCCGAAGTCCACCGTGATCGATCGAGACAGGCGCTCCGTCCAGTGGTTGTCGATCGTCTCGATTACCGCCGTGTTCCCCTTCTCGTCGGCAAGCGCCATCGGAGTCGCCGAGATGCCGTAGATCGTGGGCGTGCACATCTGGATTTCGGGAAACGCTCGTCCCATCCCGTCGGCATCGACGAGCGGTAGGCGGAGACGTGCCGCAGCGGCGATCGGCAGCGTCGAATTGATTCCCCCGACCTCTGCGGGAACGACATGCGTGATGGGATGGCCCAGATTCCCCCTCAGCGCCTCGAAAGCGCGGACGAGCTCGTCCCCGCGCGGGATCTTCTCGACCATCACCGTGGGCGCACCCATCATTGCCGAGAAGACGGTTACGGCGTCATCGGGAACCTCGTCGACCGGCACGACCTCGACCGGCCCGTATTCGGCGATTGCTTGCTGCGCGAGGAGCTTGCCGACGTACGGATTACCGCCGCCGCCGGTGCCGAGGATCGCGGCTCCGACGGCGAGATCCTCGAGCGCTTCCTCAGTGAGCAGGCGCACGTCCCTCCCCGAGAGAGAGGTCGCCGACCGCCTTCACCCGAAACCGGACGGCGTTCGAAGGCAGATAGGCGAGCGGTACCTCCTCGACGTCGACGATCTGGACGCTTTCGTGCTCGGCCCCGGCTGCGACCGCCTTTTCAATTGCCTCGCCCTTGGCCTCCTCGAGGGCAGCCGAGCGGGTGACGCCGTCGAGTGAGACGACGCGGTCGACCTCGCCGCCGACCTGAGCAATCGCCGCTCCGATCGCGTTCGCGACCGCGAAATGCTCCGGGCGGACGAGGCGAGAGGCGCTCGGGAGCTCGTTCCCCAGGAGGACCGAGCCTCCACCGACGACGACGACCGGGATCGGATCGGCCGTCGTCTTCATACGGTCGACAGCCTCATCGATCATCTCCTCGATCCTCGCCAGTACCCGTTCGACAGCGTTTGTCTCGAGGTGAGCGACGAGGGACGGATCGCCGAAGCTCGCCCGCCCAGATGCGACGACCACGTCGCTCGCCGTCAGCGTATCCCCTTCGAAGATCAACGCCCGGCTCGTCAGCTCGTAGCCGACGCTGTCCGGCCCGATCGTCGTCTCGGGCTCGAATCGGACAATGCTTCCGCCGCCGAGTCCGAGTGAGAAGACATCGGGCATTCGGAAATTCGTCCTGACGCCGCCGATGTCGATCGCGACGGACGCTTCGCGCGGAAAGCCATGCTGCAAGATGCCGACATCGGAGGTCGTGCCGCCAAGATCGACAACTGCGCAGTCTCGTTCGCCGGAGAGGAAGGCTGCGCCGCGCATAGAGTTCGTCGGACCGGAGGCGAAGGTTGCCACCGGGTAACGCTCTGCGTAGTCGACGCTCATGAGCGTGCCGTCGTTCTGGGAGAGGAAAACCGGCGCATCCAGCTCGAGCTCGGCGAGAGCGGCGTGGAAGGCCTCAACGATCCGAGAGGCAAGCTCGCGCAGGCAGGCGTTCATGATCGTCGCGTTCTCTCGTTCCAGGAGACCGGTGCGGCCGATCTCGTGCGAGAGGCTGATCTCGACCTCGGGCAGCTCCCCCTCGAAGATCCCCGCCGCCTCTTGCTCGAACTCCGCGTTGACCGGCGAGAAGACCGAGGAGATGGCGATCGAGCGAAGCTCCTTCTCACCGATGTCCGCCGCCGCCGAACGCAGCTCGTCGTGATCCAGGGGCGAGATCGCACGCCCGTCGAACTCGTGCCCGCCGTGGCACAGGTAGACGTGGTTGCCGAGGGCTCGCTTGAGGCGCTCTGGCCAGTCGACGAGCGGCGGAAGCGCGGCCGTCGCGGGCAGGCCGAGGCGGACGGCCGCCGTGGGCATCAGGTGCTTGGCCTCGACCACCGCATTCGTGAAGTGCGTAGTCCCGATCATCACGGCCTGGACGTCGAGCTGGGCTTTGCCAGAGTCCTGCACCAGTCTGCGCAGCGCCGTGACGATCCCGCTCGTCACGTCCGGTGTTGTCGCAGTCTTCACGACGGCTACCACGCGGGTGCCGTCCATCAGGGCTGCGTCAGTGTTCGTACCGCCTACGTCGATGCCAATCCGCACGTGGTGTTCCTTGACGGTTGCTCCGAGATTTTGAAACGCTGTACCAAGACTTGCGGGTAGATCTTTATCAGCCGGGGCACGATCCTCAACTATCGTCCGCCCGGATCGCCGCGACACACCCCCGGACACCCGCGTGAACAGTCCCCCGGTCGGCCTTGTCCTGGGAAGCCATCTCGCACCCGAGCAGATCGCTTCAACGGCGCGGCTGGGCGAGGAGCTCGGATTCCGAGAGCTGTGGCTCGCCGAGGACTACTTCTTCACCGGAGGGATCTCCGGTGCCGGCGCCGCGCTCGCAGCAACCCGTGCGATCCCCGTCGGCCTCGGAATCGTCTCGGCCATGGTCCGCCATCCCGCGCTGCTGGCAATGGAGGTCTCGACTCTCGCTCGCATGCACCCGGGACGCGTCCGGCCCGGGATCGGCCTCGGTGTTCCCTCCTGGGTCCGCCAGATGCACCTGATGCCTCGCTCACGCGTCCGTGCGATGCGCGAGTGCGTCTCGGCGTTGCGCCGCCTGCTCGCCGGCGAGGAGCTGACCGAGCAGGGCGAGTACTTCTCGTTCAACGAGGTGAAGCTCACGTACCCGCCCCCCGATCCGGTTCCCGTGTTCATGGGCATCATCGGCCCGAAGATGCTCCACCTCTCGGGGGAGATCGCAGACGGGACGATCGGGTCGGTCATGGCAGGCACCCGCTACCTCGCGTGGGCCCGTGAGCGGATCGCGGCCGGCCAGGCCGCCGCCGGACGCAACGGCGCCGCGCACCCCTTCGCGGCTTTCACCATGTTCTCGATCGACCCTGACGGCGAACGCGCCCGCGCGGCGATCCGCCCCACGATGGCCTTCTACCTCGCAGCCGACCCCGTCAACGCGATGACCGAGGTGTACGAAATTGCCGAGAAGACCGGCCCGCTTGCCGAGGATGGGCCGGCGGCGGTCGAGGCGGGGATCGAGGAGGCGTGGGTCGAAGACCTCGTTGTCGCCGGCAACCCCGACGAGTGCACAGAGAAGATCCAGGCTCTCCTCGCGGCCGGCGCGGACACCGTCGTGCTCTTCCCGACACCAGCCGAGCGGGCTGAGGAGATGCTCCGACTGGCCGCCGCCGAGGTGCTACCGCGACTCGAGGAGAGCTGATGGCTCAGCGAGTCTTCTTTCTGAACACACTTCGAGAGGGAGTCGACCCTGCCGACTACGAGCGCTTCGTCCGAGAGGTCGATTACCCGTTCGCCCGCAGCCTGCCGACGATCCGGAGTTATCTCGTGACACGACTCGACGGGCTCTTCGACGGCGGACCGGCGCCCCACGACTACCTCGAGGTCGTCGAGATCACCGACCTCGAGGCCTATCGCAAGAGCCTCGATCCGAGCGGGAACCCCGAGGTGCAGCGGTTCTTCGACGAGTGGTCGAGCTTCGTGGGAGAGTCGCTCGTCGTGTACGGCGAGGTGATCGAATAGTGGCGGACGACCGCTTCCTCGAAGACAAGACCGCCCTGGTCACGGGCTCCTCCCGCAACCTCGGGGCAGTCATTGCCGAGCGTCTCGCCCAGCACGGCGCTGCCGTCGCAGTCAACTACCACGCGTCAGCCGAGGCGGCGGAGGGGTTGGTCCAGCGCCTCCAGAACGAGGCCGGGGGGAAGCACGTGGCGATCCAGGCAGACATCACGCAGTCGGCCGAGATTCGCAGGCTCGTCGAGACAGCGGCGGAGGCCCTGGGGGGACGTGTCGACGTGCTCGTCAACAACGCGGGCCCGTTCAGCATGACCCCCTACTCCGAGCTTCCGGAGTCGGACTGGGATCACATCTGGGATGCGAACGTCAAGGCCGCCTACCTCGCGTCTCAGTGTGTCGCCTCTGGAATGATGAGTGCCGGCTGGGGACGCATTGTCAACATCTCCGCCGCCTCCTACGTCCTCCGCAATCACTCGATCTACGGCCTCGCGAAGGACGCATTGATCTTCCTCACAGAGGAGCTCGCTGTCGAGCTGGGGCCGGCCGTGACGGTGAACGCCGTCGCGCCGGGTCAGATCATCGAGAGCGCGGCCGACATCGCCGAGTTCGACCCGACGTTCGTCGACCGCGCGATCGAGGCAACACCGGCAGGCCGGCTCGTTACGCGGCGCGACGTGGCCGACATCGTCGCAGCCCTCTGCAGCCCAACCTTTGCAGTCGTGACTGGAGCGACAATTCCCGTTGACGGCGGTTTCCGCCTTCGTTCTTTCTGAGGGCCGAAAGAGGTGACACGCCTCAGCCGCGGCTTCAGTCGGGGAGAAGCGGCAGGTCCGGCACGGCTGTGCGCCCCAGGAGGATGCCGCGGGTGATCGCGGTCGGGCCGTAGCGGGTGCGGATCTCGTCGAGTGCGGCGTCGAGAAGCTGGCCGTTGTCGGTGTCGAGGGGAAGGCAGAGCTGTAGGGGGAGGTCGTTCTCGAGGTTGGTGATCGTGACGCCGATCATGGTGAGGCCCTGGCGCTCGATCAGCGGTTGCGCGGTTGCGAGCAGGGAACGGGCGGCGGCGAGGATGGGGCGGGTCCGTGCGGTCGGGTGGCGAAGGGTGGACGAGCGGGTCGCCCGGCTGTAGTCGCCGAAGCGGAGGCGGAGAACGACCGTGCGGCCGACGCGTCTCGCAGCCCGAAGCCGGCGGCTGACGCGGTCGACGATCGCGACGAGGTCGGTCTCGATCTCCGCGGGTGATGCCCGCCTCAGGCCGTGCGCGTGCTGGGAGCCGATCGAGCGGCGGCGGGGGCGCCGGCGGACGGGGCGAGGGTCGTGGTTGTTGGCGAGCGCGTGTAGGTGGCGTGCCGCGGCGGTGCCGAGGATGGTTTCGAGGTCGGCCTCCCGCACGCGGGCGAGCTCGCCGGCGGTCGCGACCCCGATGCGGTGGAGACGGACGGCGGTCGCCGGCCCGATCCCCCAGATCCGCTCGATCGGGAGTGGGTGGAGAAAGGCGAGCTCGTCCCCGGGTGGGACGAGGAGGAGCCCGTCGGGCTTGGCGACTGTGCTGGCAATCTTGGCGAGGTGTTTGGTGCGGGCGATGCCAACGGTGAGGGGCAGCCCCAGACGCTCGCGCGCGGTGCGGCGGAGGCGGACGGCGATCTCCCACGGTGTGCCGGCGATCCGCTCCATGCCCCGGACGTCGAGGAAGGCTTCGTCGATCGAGAGCCCCTCGACGGACGGGGTCGTGTCCTCGAAGAGGGCGTAGAGCGCACGGCTCGCCTCCGCGTAGGCGGCCATCCGAGGGGCGACGACGAGCGCGTGGGGGCAGAGCCGTCTGGCCTGCGTTCCGCCCATCGCCGTCCGGACACCGTGTGCCTTCGCCTCGTAGCTGGCGGCGAGTACGACGCCGCCACCGACGATCACCGGCCGGCCGCGCAAGCGGGGATCGTCGCGCTGCTCGACTGACGCGAAGAACGCATCGGCGTCGGCATGCAGGATCGTCGCTTCCGCCGGCACGAACACGATGCTTGCACATCGAACATATGTTCGCTTGAATTTGATTGGTGCAACTTGCGCTCGACGGCCTCGATCGGCTCGTTGCCTCGCTGGAGGAGCGGGGATCGCTCCCCGCGATGGAAGCGGCGCGGCTCCTGTTCGCAAGCCGCTCGATTCCGGTCGGGCTCGCCCCCTCCCTCCTGACCGAGGTATGCGCCGGCGACAGCCGGATCGTGTGCACGGGCGCGACCATCTCGCTCGCGGGCGCGCCGGATCCGTTGCTAGAGGAGGCTGAGTTCGTGGTCTTCGACCTGGAGACGACGGGCCTCTCGGCGCAAACCAGCCGAATCTGCGAGCTGGGCGCGGTCCGCGTCCGGGCGCTGGAGCTTGTCGACCGCTTTCAGTCCCTGGTCGAACCCGGCGTTCCCCTCCCCCAGCCGGTTGCCCGTCTGACCGGGCTGCACGAGCGAGAGCTGCGAGGCGCGCCCCGTGTCGGAACCGTCGTCGGCCGCTTCCTTACCTTCGCCGGCGACGCGCCCCTGGTCGCGCACAATGCCCGCTTCGACCAGCGGTTCCTCGAGCGGCAACTGCGCCGATGCGAGAGCCGCAGGCTGGCGGAGCCGCCGCTGTGTACGGCAGCGCTCGCCCGCCGGCTGCTCGCAAGCCGCCTGAGGCGGGTCAGCCTCTCCTCTCTCGCCCATTTCTTCGGGGTGCCGACCGCTCCCTGTCATCGGGCGTTGCCCGACGCGGAGGCGACCGCCGAGGTCCTCATTCGCCTGATCGAGCTGGCGCAGGAGCTCGGAGCCCGCCGCGTTTCCGAGCTGCGCACTCTCTCCGCTCCCCGCAAGCGGCGCGTGCACAGCAAGCGCCTGCTCATTCGCGGCGCGCCGACGGTTCCCGGGGTGTACCTCTTCCGCGACGGCCACGATGAGGTGCTCTACGTCGGTCGTGCCCGTGACTTGCGCGCACGCCTGCGTTCCTACTTCCAGGGCGAAGCCCAGCGCCCGTCGGTGGAGGCGGCCCTGCTCGCGCTCGAACGGATCGAGTGGCGCGTCCTCGGCTCCGAGCTCGAGGCGGCGCTCGAGGAGCTCCGGCTGATCCGGGAACTTCAACCGCCCGCCAACTCCCGCAGCCGACGGCAGGACCGGAGCGTCTACCTGCGACGCCGGGGCGACGAGTTCGTCGTCACCAAGACCGCGACCGAGCTCGGCCCGATCGGCAGCCGCCGACAGGCCGGGCTCGCCGCCCGCGCACTTGCGAGCGCCACGCCGGAAGAGCTCGAGCAGCTCCTCGCCGGCGGGCCTCTGCCCCGCCTTCGGCAGCGCCTCGCCGACCTGGCCGAGAATCTCCGCTACGAGGAGGCAGCACGGCTCCGCGACCGCCTCGAGGCGCTCGAGCGCGTCCTCGAGCGCCTCGGTCGGCTCGAGTACCTCCGCAAACTGGACGCCTGCTTGATCGCACCCGCCCTCACCCCCGGCTGGCGGAAGGCCTTCTTCATCCGCGCCGGCGTCCTCTGCGCCGTCCGCCCTCTCCCGCCGGGGCCCGGCGCACGGCTCGAGATCAACGCCGGCCTCACAATCGCCCGGCACATCCGTCGAGAGCGCGAACTCCTGACCGGCGGGCAAGCCGAGGAGATGCTCCTCCTCGGAAGCTTCATCCGCCGGCCGCCACCCGAACTCACCGTTATCCCCCTGGACGGCGAGCATCTGTCCTCTCACGAGCTCACTGGGTGGCTGGGGCACTACCCGGAGCCCTCTCACCGGGTAGAGCTCGAATAGGCGCGAGAGTCCACGGCGGTGAACGCCGACCTGCAGGCGCTGGCCGACGAAGCCTGCCGCTACGAGCGTCGACCCTTGCGTCGCTCGATCCGCGCCGCCCCAGCAGCGGGTGTGATGATGCTCGTCCGGCCGTCGTCCCAGCGGACGCGGTACCGCGGCGGCTGCGCCTGCAGCACCTCCTCGATCACCCCGCAGCGCGCGGACTGAGCAACCTTCTCCGACTCGACCACGATCCGGCTCCCGACTGCTGCTTCCATCTCGCTCCTTCCCACTTCGGCGTCCTTTCGGACAGTCTGCCTCGTTCGACTACATCAGTGTCCACGATGTCGGACGCGAGCGCTATCGGTGCCGGAGGATGCGATCCCTGGGCCGTCCGAACCGGCTGCCAGCATCCTGCCGCTCAGGTGCGCACAATCTCGGTATCGCCCGCTCGATCCTGGAGCCTGCGCGCAGGCAGCGCGGCCGGCGCCGCCGGAGATCGGTCGTGGCCACGCTGCTAGCCGCGCTGATCGCCGGCGGAGTCAGCGCCGTGTTCCTTGCGCTCACCAACGGTGGGAAGCCACCACTCCTCGTTCCCCGCGCGGACATCGGCACCCGTGACCCGCTCGCTTTCGAGGTAGAGCAGGAAGCCGCGCTCGAGCGATCGGCCGCCTTCGGATTCGCCCACGTCCTCTACACGAAGAGCCCCGGCGGCGTGCTCGCAGCAGCGGAGCGGACCGTGAGCTTCCGACCGCTAGTCGAGCACGCGGCGGACGATACCGACATCGACGCCGATCTCCTCGAAGCGATCGTCTTCCTGGAGAGCGGCGGCCGCCAGGACGTGATCGCCGGCAGCGACCCGGCCAACGCAGCCGGGCTGACCCAGATCCTCGCCGAGACGGGCCGCAACTTCCTTCGCATGCATGTCGAGATTGCCGCGAGCCGCAAGCTGACGCGCAAGATCGCCGCCGCGGTGCGCCGGGGTGACTCGGCTGCCGCCGTACGGCTGCGGGCGCGGCGGCGTCGCGTGGACGCCCGCTTCGATCCTGCCCGGGCGCTGGCCGGCACCGTCCGCTACCTGTCGACCGCCCGGGCACGGTTCGGCCGCGACGATCTTGCGGTCGTCTCCTACCACATGGGGATCGGCAACCTCGAGACCGTCCTGCACGACTATGCTGGCGCCCGCAAGCTCGAGCCGATCGCAGACGTCGTCGCGAACGGCGACCTCTCCTGGGCGCGGCTCTACTTCGACAGTTCCCCGACGCGCCACGCCCGAGCCTGGCATCGCCTCGCGGGGTTCGGGGACGACTCCCAGACCTACTACTGGCGGGTGCTGGCCGCGAAGGAGATCCTGCGCCTCTACCGGCACGACCGCGACGAGCTCGAGCGACTCGCTCGCCTCCAGAACAGCAAGGCAAGCGCGGAGGATGTCCTCCACCCGCCGGGCACCACCCAGCACTTCCACGACCCCGGCGCCCTCGAGCGCGCCTGGCAACAAAGACGCCTGCAGCCGCTGCCCAACAAGCCTGCGCTCCTCCACTTTCGGATCGACCCGCAGATGGGCAGGCTCGCCGGCCAGGTGGGCCAGGATCCGTCGGTCTACCGGGGCCTACGTCCCGAAGCACTCGCTCTCCTCCTCTACCTCGCCAACCGCGTCTACGCCCTCAGCGGCGAACTCAAACCCCTCACCGTCACGAACACCATCCGCGACGACGCCTACCAGCGTCGGCTCGACCCGGCAGACCCCGAAGCAAACCAGAGTTACTCACTGCACACGACCGGCTACGCCTTCGACATCCTCCGCCGCTACGGCTCCGGCGCGCAAGCGGCCGCATTCCAGTACGAGCTCGAACGGCTCCAGGCCCGCGGGCTGATCGCCTGGATACGAGAACCGAAAACGATCCACATCACCGTCTCCTCCGACGCGAAAACGCTCATCGACACCATGCTGAAAGCAGGCCAGACAACCCCGTAACTACCAGCCCTCTCCACGCTGCGCCGACGCTGGCCCCGATGAGAACGATTTCCTTGCCCCCGCGTGCGCGCAGGAACTCGACGGCGCCGACGACGGCCTGCGAGCTTGCCGCGTAGTCGTCGGACCCGCCTGAGCACTCGCGGCCGGGAGAGGTGCAGACGCCGCGCCGGTTGGAGAGGCGCCGGCTGACGAGTCCGCAGTCGGCGGCGACGGGGTCGTCGCGGTCTGCAGTGACGACGTCCGCTCCGGACCCGCAGCTAATCGGGTCGATTGAGTCGTCGTATTGGGCTGCGACGCGGTCCTGACCGGCGCCGCCATTCAACCCGTCGCGTCCCACGCCTCCGGTCAGGAAACCTGCTCTTACACCGCTCGAGAGCGTCTCGTTGCCGCCGCGTCCAAAGATCCGATCAGCCTCGCCGGCGGCAACGCCGATCAGAAGAGCGATCACGGAGAATGCGGCGAGCCTCGCTTTCATGCCTTGCCCCCTCGTGGTTCGCGTCGATACTATCATTCAGTATTGATGCGTCAATGCTGAGATGTCCCTGAGACACGGACTCATCGGGCTACTCGCTCGGGAGGGGCCCCAGACGGGCTACCAGCTGACGAAAGCGTTCGACCGCTCCGTCAATTACGTCTGGAACGCGCTGCCCGGGCAGATCTACCCGGAGCTCGCGCGGCTCGTCGACGCCGGCTTGATCCGGCAGGCCGGCAGCGGCCCTCGCGGCGCGAAGCGATACGAAGCGACCGCCGAGGGCATCGCCGAGCTTCGTCGCTGGATCATCGACGACGAGCCGACCCGCGCGATCCGCAACGAGACGCTGCTGCGTGTCTTCTTCGCCTACCTCGTCGATCCGGCGGAGGTCGAGGCGTTTCTGCAGCGCGAGCTCGACGTGTACCGCAGGTACCTCGCGCTGCTCGAGAGCTTTCTCGACGAACCTGCGACGACCCCCTCCGAGCGTGCGAGCTGGCTCACCGTCGATGCCGGCATCCGCCGCACCAAGGCGGGCATCGAGTGGGCCGAGAACGCCATCGAAGAGGTTCGCCGCTGGTGAGCCCGGCGTGTCTCACGCTTGTCGAGGGGACCTCCAGCCGTGCCAGCTCGTCGGCGTCGCAGCTGGGTGACTACGGTCGATCCTGCAGCACGATTCGGCGCGTCTCGGGTGCGACCTCTGAAATGTCGTCCACACTGATCAGCAGCATCCTCCTGCCAAACAGACCTGCGCGCACCTCGAGCACGGCCGGCTCGTTCGAGCGTTCGCCATACCTGATGCCCGCGACACGCCCGATCCGCTTCGTGGGCGTCTCCACCACGAAGCCCTCGCACCGGCGAAGCCAGTAGCCGCGCCCATACGTCGAGCGACGCGGATCGCTCGACCCCTCCCGGCCTTCATTCCCCATCGACACGAGACCAGGCTACGTCAAGTCGGGGCCACGCCCAACCCCGTGCCGCCGAACCTCCCGAGCGTCTCGCTCCCTTGCCGGGACGAACGAGCGGCGCGCGTGGGAGGATGGTGGTCGTGAAGGGTGACGGTGGTAAGTCCCGAGGTGGCGGACCTGCCGCGTTCGGCGAGGGCGCTACTTGCCCGGAGGCGGCCGCGCCGGTGGGGCCGTATCGGGTTGTTGCCGAGATCGCCACAGGTCTGGAACCGGAAGGGATCGCGGTCGATGCGCGCCGGCGGCGGGCATTCGTAGCCTGCGCTCGCAGCAACGCGGTCAGCGTGGTCGATCTCGACGGAGGGGTGGTGCTGGCCGAGGTCATGGTTGGTCACGAACCGATGGACATCGCCTTCGACGAGGCGACGGGTCGCCTGTTCACCGCCGATCTGCTCGGGGAGAGCGTGTCGGTCGTCGACGGCTCGGGTCTACGCCTCGTTGGGACTGTGCAGGTTGGGCTTTATCCGTCCGGGCTGACGCTCGACGCCGGGCGTCGTCGCCTCTACTGCGGGTGCGCGCTTTCGGCGACGGTGGCGGTGGTCGACGTCGATGCCCTCGAGGTCGTGGCCTCGCTCGAGGCTCAGCACGGCGCCGGGGCGATCGCAGTCGACCCTCAGCATGCGCGTGTCTATTGCGCGAACTTCCTCGCCGGCTCGGTGACCGTCCTCGATGCTCAGGAAGAGCGTGTCCTGGGAGAGATCGAGGTCGGCGCCGCGCCCTGCGCGGTCGTGGTCAATCCCGTTCGGGAGGAGCTCTACGTCGCGAACTCGTTCGCGGACACAGTGACCCGCATCGACCCCGCAACCTCGTCCGTGACCGGCACGATGAAGGTCGGTCGCACGCCCGTCGGCGCGGCTCTCGCACCGGCCGGCGATCGGCTGTACGTCAGCAACCGCGGCGCCGGCACCGTGAGCGTGCTCGGCACCGCCGACGGAGCGGAGTGGGCGCGGATCCCGGTCGGCGACGGCCCCGGCGGCTGCACAGTCGACGCGTTGACGGGACACCTGCTGGTCGCGAACGCCGGCAGCGCTTCCCTGACGGTGGTCGAGGACCTGCTCAGCGAGCCTCCCGCGGACGTGCCGCCGGAGCCGAAACACGAGCTTGTCGGCCGGCCCCTTCCCCCGTTCCGGCTTCCGGACATGCGAACCGGCATGGTGCGCACGAGCCGCGAATGGGCGGAGCGCAAGTACATCCTCAACTTCTTCGCAAGCTGGTGAGGCCCCTGCAACGCAGAGGCGCCCCTGCTCGAAGAGCTGCGCCGCCGCGAGACAGACCGGTCCGGTCTGGACGTGATCCTGATCGACGTCTGGGAGGGAGACGAGGCCCGGCAACGAGCGCAGGCCTACTGTGACCTGTGGGGCATCGACGGAACCGTCCTCATCGACGAAGCAGGCGAGTACGCCAGCCTGCTCGGAGTCCACGGTGTACCCACGAACGTCCTCGTCGACCCGACCGGCACCGTCCACTCGTTCGGCGCCGGCAACCCGGACGAGCTGCACGCCAGAGTCGACGAGCTCCTCCAACGAAGCCCGGACCGCCCGAGATAGGGCGCCGTCCAACCCGGAACGAGGCTGGATCAAGTCCGTCTGACAGCGATCCTCGTGCTTACGTCCGCTCTGGTCAGTCCGCTGCCAGATCGAGTACGACGCGAACGGCCTCTCCTGTCCGCATCAGCTCGAACGCGCGGCCGACCTCGTCGAGCGGCAGGCGGTGGGTCACGAGTCGATCGAGGGGCAGCGTGCCGCGCCGGTAGAGCTCGAGCGTCAGCGGAAAGTCACGCTCTGGCCGCGACGACCCGTACAGCGACCCCAACACTCGCCGCTCCAGCCGCGGGATCGAGAGCGCAGGCAACGGCAGGATTGCATCCGCCGCCGGGATCCCGATCAGGACCGCGGCGCCGTGCGCACGAGTCGAGAGGAATGCCGCCAGCATCGCCTCGGGCCGGCCGCTCGCCTCGATCGCGTAGTCGACGCCGCCGGCGGAGATGTCCGCGACGGCCGCCGCCGTCGCCTCGGCCGAGCCGGCCCAGACCACACCGTCGGTTGCGCCGAGCTCACGCGCAAGGTCGAGCTTCGCCGGCACGGGATCGACAGCCACGATCGTGCCTGCGCCGGCCGCGGCCGCCCCGAGCACTGCCGAGAGCCCGACACCGCCGCAGCCGACGACGGCGACACGATCGCCTGGACGGACGCCGGCCGTCCGCCAGACCGCGCCCACGCCCGTCGTCACCGCACAGCCGACGAGTCCCGCGATCGCGAACGGCACGTCAGGCGAGATGGGGATGCACGAGCGCTCCGGTAGGACGCACGCGTCCGCGAACGAGGAGATGAACGAGTAGTGGTAGACCGGCTCACCGCCGCGCGAGAGCCGCGTCGTCCCGTCGAGGAGCGTCCCCTGTGCCAGCGCGGGCCACGCGGTCGTGCAGAGCTGCGGGAGCTCGCGCACGCATTCGGGACACGAGCCGCACGACGGCGCCCACGAGAGCGCGACGTGATCGCCCGGCTGAACTCGCGTCACTCCCGCCCCCACCTGCTCGACGACCCCTGCGCCCTCGTGCCCGAGCACCGCGGGGCACCGCGTCGGAGCCGTCCCGTCGATCGCGTTCTGATCGGAGTGGCAGACGCCGCTCGCGTGCAGCCGGACGAGAACCTCGCCCGCCTTTGGCGGCGTAAGCTCCAGCTCCACCACCTCCAGCGAACCCCCCGGCGCCTCGAGCACTGCCCCGCGAATCCTCACGTGGGCACCACGTTCCTCTTCTCCTGCTGGAGCCGCCTCAGCTCCTCGATCGGTATGTGGCATCGCATGAGATGCCCCTCCTCGACCTCGAGGAGGGGCGGCTCCTCGCGCTCACAGATCTCGCCGAGCTTCCGCGGACAGCGCGTGTGGAAGACGCAGCCGCTGGGCGGATTCGCTGCGCTCGGAATCTCGCCCTCGAGCCGGATCCGCTCGTGACCGCCGCCGTCGAGCGTCGGCACCGCCGAGAGGAGCGCCTCGGTGTAGGGATGGTGCGGGCCGCCGAACACGACGTCCGCCCGACCGAGCTCCATCAGCCGACCGAGGTAGAGGACCGCGATGCGGTCCGAGATGTAGCGGACGACGCCGAGATCGTGGGAGATGAAGAGGTACGACACGCGGCGTTCGACCTGCAGCTCGACGAGCAGGTTGAGGATCGCCGCCTGCACCGAGACATCGAGCGCCGAGGTCGGCTCGTCGCAGACGACGAGGCGCGGCTCGCCGGCGAAGGCGCGCGCAATCGCAACCCGCTGCTTCAGGCCGCCGGAGAGCTGCACCGGCCGCGCGCTGACGTACTGCTCGGCCAGCCGCACGGAGTGCATGAGCTCGAGCAGGCGGTTCTCGGCGGCGGCACCCGTGATCCCGGCGAGCTTCTTCAGCGCGCGGCGCAGGATCCGGCGCACCGTGTGACGCCGGTTGAGCGCCGAGTCGGGGTTCTGAAAGACGATCTGCAGCGCGCGTACGTCGTTCGCGCTGCGCCGCAACAGGTGCGGCGCGAGCGCGCGACCTTCCAGCTCGACTGTCCCCGTCGTCGGCGAGACGAGCCCGAGCAGCGCGCGCGCGAGCGTCGTCTTCCCGCTCCCCGACTCGCCGACGAGCCCGAGCGTCTCGCCGGGCCAGATCGCGGCCGAGACGTTCTCGAGGGCGTAGACGGAGTGTCCGCGCTGCTGGAACACCTTGCCGAGCTCGTCGAAGCGGACGAGCGGTGCGCCGGTCCGGTCGACCACGGGTAGCTCGAGATCGGCCGCCTCGCGCCGCGGGAGTGAATGCGCCTGCTCGTGGAAGTGGCAACGGCTCATGTGCCGCGAGCCCACCGAGTAGGGCGGCGGGTCCTCCGCGACGCAGAGGTCCTGTGCGAGTGCGCAGCGGTCGGCGAAGATGCAGCCCGGCGGCTCCTCGCCGAGGTTCGGCAGGAAGCCGGGAATCGTGTCGAGGCGGCCGTGGTCCTTACGAACGCCGCCGCGCGGGATGCAGCGGATCAGCCCGACGGTGTACGGATGCCGCGGATCGCGCAGGACCGTGTCGGCGTCGCCTTCCTCGACGAGCCGGCCTGCGTAGAGCACGCCCACGCGCTCGCACATCTTCGCGATCACGCCGAGGTTGTGACTGATGTAGAGCACCGCCGTCTCGAACTCGCTCTGCAGCTTCGCGATCAGGTCGAGCACCTCCGCCTCGACCGTCGCGTCGAGGCCGGTCGTCGGCTCGTCGAGGATCAGCAGCGCCGGGTCCTTCGCGAGAGCCATCGCGATCACGACCCGCTGCTGCATCCCGCCGGAGAGCTGGTGCGGATAGCGCTCGAGCACCGAACGCGGATCGGCGATCTGCACCGTGCGCAGGGCATCGTGTGCACGCTCCCAGGCTTCTTTCCGCTGGACGCCGCGGACGACGAAGACCTCCGCGACCTGCCGGCCGACCCGCAGTCCCGGGTTCAGCGCCGCGCCGGGGTTCTGGTAGACGATGCCGACGTCCTCCGCGCGCATCCGGCGTAGCTCCGTGCCGGTGAGCTCGACGACGTCTCGTGCACCGATCAGGATGGAGCCCGACGAGACGCGCCCGTTGCGAGGCAGGTAGCGGATGATCGCGAGAGCGGCCGTCGACTTGCCGCAGCCCGACTCGCCGACGAGGCCGTACGAGCGGCCGCGCTCGATCGTCAACGAGACGTCGCGGAGCACTCGGCGGTCGCGCCCGCGGACCCGGTAGACGACGTCGAGGTTCCGCAGCTCGAGGGCCGGTGCCGTCTCCGAGACCTGGACGCTCACGCGCCGACCTCCGGCCGAGCCGTGGGGTACCGACTCATCTGTCCAGAACCTGCGTCAGCGCGTCGGCGATCAGGTTCACCGCGACGACGAGCGACGCGATCGCGAGCCCCGGGAAGAGCACAGTCCACCAGTAGGAGCCGCCGGCGAGCAGCGTGTAGTTCTGGCTGATCTGAAGCGACCAGTCGGGCGAGGGCGGCTGCACCCCGAAGCCGAGGAAGGTCAGACCGGCGACGGCGAAGATCGCGTAGCCGAGCCGAACAGTCGCCTCGACGACGATCGGGCCCATCACGTTCGGGAGGATCTCGACGAACATCACGTACGGCGCACGCTCGCCGCGCAGCCGCGCCGCCCCCACGTAGTCGAGTTCCCGCTCGGCGAGGACGGCCGCGCGGACCGTGCGCGTGACGAGCGGCGTGAAGACGACGCCGATGACGAGGATCAGCGTCACCGTCGAAGCCCCGAGCGAGACGATCGCCGTCACCGCGATCACGATCAGCGGCAACGCGAGGACGGCGTCGACCACTCGGCTGATCGTGTCGTCGACGAGGCCGCGGAAGTAGCCGGTGACGAGCCCGAGCACGGTTCCGCCGACGACACCGAGCAGCATCGCGAGCGGCGCGATCACGAGCACGCTCGTCGCGCCCGCGAGTACCCGCGAGAACACGTCGCGACCGAGGCTGTCGGTGCCGAACCAGTACGTTCTGGAGGGCCTCGCGAGGAAGTCGCCCGTCTGATCGAGCGGATCGTACGGCGTCAGCCGGGAGTTCGCGAGCGCCCAGAAGACCCAGAAGAGGACCACGAGTGCGCCGACGATGAAGGTCTTCGAGCGCGCGAGCTGCCCGAGCGTCTCGCGGCGCGCGATCCGTGTCGCGGACGTCGGGGTCGGCTGCAGCGGGGTCGGGAGCGCGGTGGTCATTCGTTTGCTGCGTGCCGGATTCGCGGATTCACGAACATGTAGATGACGTCGGCGGCGAGCGTCGCCACGAGGTAGACAATGCCGACGACGAGGACTCCGCTCTCGAGCATCGTGACGTCCTTGTTCTGTGCGGCGGTGTAGATCCGCTGGCCGATGCCGTTGTAGTTGAAGATCGTCTCGATCACGACGAGGCCGCCGATCAGGTAGCCGGTCTGCGTCGCTATGACGGCGATCGTCGGCAACAGCGAGTTCCGGAGCACATGCCTTCGGATCACCGTGGTCGTCGACAGGCCCTTCAGGTACGCCGTGCGCGTGTAGTCGGCGTCGAGCGCCTCGATCGTCCCGGCGCGAGCGATCCGGGCGATGTACCCGAACAGGACCATGACGAGCGCGAGCGCGGGCAGGAGCAGGAACTTCACCTGGGTGAGAAAGCCCGCTCCCTCCGGCGCGGTAGCCGTCACCGGGAGCCACCCGAGCGCGAGTCCGAAGACGATGATCAGCACGATCGCCGTCACGAACTCCGGCACGGCGGTCAGCGAGAGGCCGGTGATCGTGATCGACCGGTCGATGAGGCGGCCCTGCTTGAGCGCGGCGACGACGCCGCCGACGATGCTCAGCGGGACGACGAGCACGAACGCCAGAGCGGCCAGCTTGAGCGAATTGACGAGGGAGGGCCCGAGGAGGCTCCACACCGAGCTGCCCCGGTACTGGAGCGACTCGCCCATGTCGCCGCGGAAGAAGTGGCTGATCCAGTCCAAATACTGCGTCGCCACCGGACGGTCGACGCCGAGCTGATGGTTCAGCAGGTCGACGGAGCGTTCGTCGGCGAACGGGCCGAGGATGTTCCGGCCGACGTCGCCCGGGAGGAGCTGCGAGACAGTGAACACGATGACGCTCAAGAGGAAGAGCGTGACGAGCGAGAGCCCGAGCCGCCGGACGAGGAACCGGATCATGCAGTCAATCCTCGCTCCGCCCGGCCGCCGCGCGCAAGCGCGACGACCGGGCGAAGAAATCCCACTCGCTCAGGCCAGCGAGGTGTGGCTCAGGAAGACCGACCCCTGCGCGTCGGACTTGTAGCCCTTGACGTTCGTCGTACCGGCGCCGAGGAAGTCGTAGAAGTACGGGATGATCACCGGGGTGTCGTGGAGCAGGATTCGCTGCATCTGGCCGGCGTACTTGCGCTGGTCCTTCAGCGCGATCGCGCCGATGTAGGACTTCGCAGCACCGTCGAAGGCCTTGTTCGAGTAGTGCGCCGCGTTCCAGATGCCTTTCGTCTCGAACGCCGCCGTGAGGTATACGTTGGGTATCGCCCGGTGTCCCCAGTCGGTGATGTTCATGGGCGCGTTGAGCCACGGCGTCGTGCCCCAGCCGGACGGCGGCCCGGACTGAGAGCCCGCGAAGTACGCCGTCGCGGTCAGGATCTTCAGCTTCATGTTGATGCCGATCGCCCGCACCGACCGCTGGATGATCTGGGCGAGCTGCGGGATCTCGCCGGTCTGCTCGGTCGTCAGCGTGATCGAGAAGCCGTCGGCGAAGCCGGCCGCCGCCATCAGCTGCTTCGCCTTCGCGATGTCCTTGTGCCGCTGCGGCACGGACCTGTTCTGCGACGGGTAGATGGGAGCGAACGGCGAATCGTTGCCAAGCCGAGCGTACGTGCCGAAGAGCGCCTTCACGATCGCCGGCCGGTCGAGCGTGAGGGCGATCGCCTGGCGTACGCGCCAGTCCTTGAGCGGGTTGTCGAGGTCGACTCGCATGCACACCTCTCGGTGTGTCGCGCCGTGCGCGTTGAAGATCTGCACGTTTCGGTTGTTGATCAGCGGCCGCCCCGTTACGTAGTTGATCTGTCCGACCAGGTTGACCTGCTTGCCGAGGAGCGCCGCCGTCGTTGCCGCGTCGTCCTTGTAGTACGTGACGTCGACGCCGTCGAGCGCCGCGCGGCCGCCCCACCAGCCGGGGAAGCGGTCGAACTTGGCGCCGACGCCGGGGGTGTACGAGGTGAGCATGAACGCGCCCGTCGTCTGCGGCGTCTTCTCGAACGTGCCCTTCTTGTAGTCCGCGGGCAGCAGGATCGCCTGGTAGGTCGTCGAGCTCGACAGGTAGGGGAAGCCCCCAGTCGGCGCGTCGAGATGGAAGTCGACCGTCAGGTCGTCGATCTTGCGGATCCCGCCCTTCGAGAGGACGCCCTTGTACGCCGAGAGCGCCTGCGAGGATGGGTCGGAGACCAGGCGCCTGAAGGTCGTGACGACGTCGTCGGCGCCGAACCTCTGGCCGCTCTGGAACTTCACGTTCGGCCGGAGCTTGTACCGCCAGACGGTCGCATCCTTGTTCGGCTTCCAGCTCAAGGCGAGCTCCGGCAGTAGAGTCAGGCTCTGGGTCGCGCGGACGAGGAACTCGCCCGCGATGCTGCCAGTCTGGAGTCCGCCGGTGTCCAGATACGTGTGCGGGTCGAGCGACCCGGTCGGGGGCGGGATGATTCCGACCTTGAGGCGCCCGCCGACTCTGGCCGCCTCCGTTGCGCCGTACGCGAGCGGAGCATGCCCGAGCGCCTCGAGAGCGGCTCCGATTACCGACGCCGACAAGCCGAACATCGCAGCACGCTGAAGGAACGCGCTCCGGTCGAGCACGCCGTCCACGAGCTCGTCGATCACCGTGTTCTCGATCGGCCCTGCCTCGTTCCGCCGGTACGCCTCGAAGCTTCTGCGACTTTCCCTATCCACGCGCCTTCCTCCTCTGTCTCGGTGGCTGAGTATCGCGTCGTGGAACACTTGTCCTGAGAGCGCCCGGTCAGTCTTACCATCTGGTCTGGCCGATTTCAATGAAGCCGATCCGCTTTCCGAGCGAGCCGCCCCGAAGGTAAGCCGATCTCGGTGCAACGAGTAGCAGCGTGCGCCAACGCGGCGATGGGCCCGGCGCCCCGAGAGCTGCCGGTCTGAGAAGCTGCCCACGTGAGGGCAATCGTCTACACCGGCACCGGGGGCCGTGAAGTGATGCGCTTCGAGGAGCGTCCGGACCCCGCGCCGGGAAGCGCGGAACTTCTCGTCGCCGTGCGCTTCGCCGCGCTCAACACGGCGGATCTCGCACAGCGCGCGGGCGCATACCCTGCCCCGCCAGGAGCGCCCCAGGACATCCCGGGGCTCGAGGTCGCAGGCACGGTCGTCGCCGCCGGAGAGGCGGCTCGCGACTTCGCTGAAGGCGACCGCATCTTCGGCCTCGTCGGCGGCGGCGGGCTCGCAGACCGAGTCGTCGTCCACGCGCGCCACGCGACACGGGTGCCGGATGGGCTCTCGGACGAGGAGGCGGCCGCGATCCCGGAGGCGTTCATCACCTCGCACGACGCGCTCGTCACGCGCGGCGGCCTCCGTCTCGGCGACCTCCTGCTCGTGAACGGCGCCAACGGGGGTGTCGGCTCGGCGGGCGTGCAGATCGGCGTCGTTGCGGGCGCGCGCGTCTTCGCATCTGCCCGCTCGGCGCACGAAAGGCTGGCCGAGCTCGGCGCCGAGCCGGTCTTGCCGGATGACGCGTTCCCGGCCGTCCAGGCGGCGGGCGGTGCCGACGTCGTGCTCGAACTCGTCGGCGGACCGAACCTCGACCGCGACCTGGACGCACTCGCAACGAAAGGACGCATCGTGATCGTCGGCACCGGCGCGGGGGCGGATGCGAACCTATCGCTGCACAAGCTGATGGCCAAGCGCACGACGATTCACGGCACGGTGCTCCGGGCGCGTCCGCTCGAGGAGAAGGCGGAAGCCGTACAGCGGTTCGCGCACGAGGTCGTGCCGCACCTGGCATCCGGCCGGATGCGCGCGATCGTCGACCGCGTCTTCCCGGCCGAAGACGCAGCGGACGCCTTCGACCACATGGCGGGCACGGGCAAGTTCGGCAAGGTGCTCCTCGCGTTCTGATGGCGCGCGTCGCCTTGATCGCGCACTGCCTGGAAGGAGGGACATGATGATCGAGACACCCACTCCGCCACCCGGCTACGACCCTCTGACTCGCGACATCGCCTGGGATCCCGGCCGGCACCTCGCGCTGGAGGCGCCGAAGGGCATCACGCTGCTCGACGAATGGGGCCCGGATGCCGCCGGCCCGACGGCGTTGTCGCCGGTCGCGATCACGACTCCGTTCAGGTTGCTCAGCGACGAAGGCGTCGCCGCTCTCCAGGAGGTCTGCGGCGAGCTCGAGCAGTTCGCTGGGGTCCGTCGAGGAGGGACGCGAGCTGCTCGAGTCCGGCGCGGGCCTGCCGCAGGAGCGTGTGGCGACCCCTGACTTCCCCGGCGCGGGCTGGGCGGTCCTCCAGCAGGGGCACCGGGTGCTCCACCGCGCGGCCCGGTTGGAGGAACCCTACCCGCGGATCTCGATCGTCGGGTCGTACTGGACCGTGCTCGCCGACCGTGACGATCCGACCGATCTGCCGACGATCCTCAAGATCGACGGCCCCGAGATCGCCCTCGTCGAGTGGAGCCGCTATCAGGCCCTGGTCGCGGCGCATCGGCTCGAGCACTTCGCGCAGACGAAGACGGATTTCGCGCGCCCGGCCGACGAGCTCCAACGGGAGCTGCGCGCAATCGCGGCGCGGCTCGAGGAGGCGGCCGCCGTATTTGACGGTCCTCCCGAGGGGAGGCTCATCTCCTTCGGCGCGGGCACGTGAACGCCGACCCACGCTCACGACGCATCGCAGTCGTCGCGGACTCCCTGCTCGACGCCCTGCTGCCACGGCTACACGACGACGGCTTCGGGACGATCCAGCTCCCGCCCGCGGACCTGGAGCCCGAGGTCACGTCCGCGTGGCTCGAGCAGGTCGCGGAGCACGTCGCCGAGTTCGTCCGCAACGACTACGAGGTCGTGCTCGCCGACGATGGCTCGAACGAGGAGGAGCTCCGCGAGGCGCTCGCAGGACTCGGCGTCGGGCCGCTGCCTCAGTACGCCATCCAGCCGCCGTCGACGAGCAGGTTGACGCCCGAGCCGTAGCAGCAGTCGTCCGAGGCGACGCCCGTCACGTCCTGCTCCGCGGACGGGCAGTAGGGTAGGCCGATGACGCCGCGCTTCCGCGTCGGCCTCCTCGGCGCCGGGTGGATCGCCGCCGACCACGTCGCAGCGCTGGCGAAGCGCGACGATGCCGAGCTCGTCGCGGTCTGCGATCTCGACCATACGAGCGCGGCGCGCCTGGCCCCCACTGGCGCGTCGTTGTACGAGCGGTGGGAGGAGCTGCTCGAGCTGGAGCGTCTCGATGCAGTCTGGGTTTGCCTGCCGCCGCTCGCACACCGCGCGCCGACTGTCGCAGCGCTGCAGCGCGGGGTCCACGTCTATCTCGAGAAGCCGATCGCGCGGACGCCGGACGACGCGGCGGCGATCGTCGACGCGGCCGAACGCAGCGAGGCAGTCTGCGCCGTCGGCTACCAGTGGCATGCGACAGAGGTGCTCGACGACCTGCGAGGCGCGCTCGCCGGCCAGGACGTCGCACTGCTCGTGGGTCGCAGCATCGGGCCGACCGGCAGCAGGCCGTGGTTCCTCGACCGGTCGCAGGGCGGCGGCAACGTGCTAGAGCGTGGCAGTCACCAGATCGACCTGATGCGGACGATCGCCGGCGAGGTGGTTCGCGTTCAGGCGGCCGCCTCCAGGGTGTTGCTCGGGCAGGCGGAGGGAGACCGCGGCGACATCGAGGATGCGGCGACGCTCGTTCTGCACCTCGAGAGCGGCGCCCTCGCGACGATCGTCGTCGGCTGGACGCGTCGCGGCCAGCCCGGTCTGTACGACGTGGACGTCATCGCGACGGAGGCGACGCTGCACCTGACGCTCGACCCGGAGTTCTCGCTGGGCGGCGTGTCCAGGGGGCAACCGGTGGAGGCGCGCGGCACCGAGCACCCGTTCGAGCGGACGATCGCGCGCTTCCTCGAGGCGGCGCGGGCAGGCGACTCCTCGCGCGTCTTCTGCACTCCCGCCGACGCCGCGCGAACGCTCGCAGTCGCGGTCGCGTGCGAGCGCGCGCTGGACTCGGGCGAGACAGTCGCCGTGTGATCAGCCGAGGAGTCGATTCGAGCGTACGAGGTCGCGCACGCGCTCGACGTCGGCGCCGAGCGGCCGGTCCTCGACGAGCGGCGGGACGACCGAGCCGAGCAGTTCGCATGCCCGCGCGAGCGGCGGCGGCAGCTGCACCTCGCGCAGGCTCTGCGCCATCCGGAGTGCAACCAACTCGTAGGCGAGAACGAGCTCGACGTTGTCGAGCAGCCGGCGCAGCTTGTCCGCCGCCAGGAACGCAAACGCCTGGAAGTCCTCCTGGCCGGCGGACGTGTCCGCCGCGTTGACGGAGGCTGGTGCCGCAAGCAGCCGGTTCTCGGCGCACAGAGCCACAACGGCCTTGTGGACGACGGACGCGCCCGTCTGCCTCCCCGGCTCGCGCGCGAGCTGCTCCGAGAGGCCGGAAAATCGGCTATCGAGCAACCGATGGAGTCTCTTCTCTGCGAGATTCGCTAGCTGCGCGAACGCGATCGCGAGCGCGTCGAGCCCGAAGGCGATCGCCTGGGAGTGGAAGTTGCCGGTCGGGTAGAAGCCTTCCGGCTCGCCCTCTTCGGCGAGCAGGTAGAGCGGGCTATCCGTGACCGCCTTGACCTCGCGCTCGAGTTGGCGCTCGACGGCCTCCAGCACGTCGAGTACTGCACCGTGTACCTGCGGCGCGACCCGGAACGACACGGGCGCCTGAGGCTGGTCGCACCACTCCCCGCCGCCGAGAAGCTCGAGCAGGCGCTCGTGTACAAGCAGCTGGCCACGGTCGCCTTTCAACCGTCCGATTCGCAGCGAGAACGGCCGTGAGGACGCACCGACGAGCGCGGCGGCGAGCGCGGCGGCAAGCGTCGCATGCTCGAGGAGAGTCGGCGCGCGCTCGATCGCGTACAGCGCGACGGCGGGTGCGAAGGGGGCGCCGTTGACCAGGGCCAGCCCTTCCTTCAGGCCGGGTTCGTACGGATCGGCCCCCCGAGCGGCGAGCGCCTCGGCCGCCGCCACGCGGTGGGCGTCCTCGAGAACGAAGCCCTCGCCGACGAACGTCTGGAACAGATGCGCGAGGGGAATGATCTCGCCGGCCGAGCCGTGAGGGCCGACGGGCACGTACGGCGTCCAGCCGTCGTTCAGCCTCTCGGCGAGCAAGACGCAGAGCTCAGCGCTCACGCCGGCGTGGCCGCTGAGGAACCCCGTCAGCCGTAGCAGCATCGCACCCCGCACGACCTCGCGCGGGCAGGGCGGACCGATGCCGACGGCGCGGCCGAGCAGGATCGAGCGCTGCAGCGCGACACGATCGGCAGGGGCCACGGCGTGCTTCGAGAAGTAGCCGAGGCCGGTCGTGACACCGTATGCGGGAGTTCCTGCGTCAAGAGCGTCCAGCATGGCTGCGCGTCGCTCTTCGACCAGGCGCAGCGCCGCGGGGGCGATCTCGACGTGCTCGCCGCCGACGATCCGCCGGTACAGCTCGATGTCGAGCACGTCGTGTCGGTCGAGCAGGATCATCGGTAGCGGAGAACGGTTCCGATGCCGCGGTCGACGGCGTGCTCGAGCAGGAGCGTGCCAAGCGCGACGTCGCAGATCGCGAGGCCCCGGTGCCAGAAGAGGATGCGCTCGTCGTCGCGCTCCCGCCCCGCTTTTCGCCCGACGACGACGTCGGCCAGCTCGCCGTGGAGCGTGTCCTCGCTCAGCAGTCCCCGCTCCACGTGCGGCGTCAAGGCGCCGAAGCGCCCGCCGACCTTGCACTGGCTCCAGTCGTCGACGACGACCTTGCTCATGACGTCGAGGAGATCGAGCTCGACCGCGCTCACCGTACCGTAGGGCACGATGAGCGCCCCCTCGGCGATCCACGCTGTCCGTAGCACCGGCTCGGGCTCGACCAGCCGCGTCGCCTCGACGACGATATCGGCCCCCTCCGCCGCCTCCTCCGCCGTCGCCACGACTCGGATCGGCTTGCCGAGCTCGCGCTCCAGGGCGTGGCCGAACTCGTCCCGCGACTCAGGCCGGCGGCTCGTGACGCGGATCTCGTCGAAGTCGAACAAGAAGTCGAGCAGCACGACGTTCCAGAACGCCGTCCCGCGCGAGCCGATGTGGCCGAGCACGCGAGCGTCGGGTCGAGCGAGGTACTTGGCTCCGACAGCGGTCAGTGCGCCGGTGCGACGCGAGGTGAGATCCGCCGCGTCGACGATCGCCGTCGGCGCGCCGGTCGACGGGTCGTAGAGCGTCAGCAGGCCGAGCTCGGACGGCAGGCCGTGCCGGTAGTTGTCGACGAAGTCGCCGACGACCTTGACGCCGGCCGTGCCGAGCGGCGCCACGAACGCGCGCAGGACATTCCAGTGGCCCCTGAAGGACTCACCGGGCTCGAGATGGACGCGAGGCTCGAGCACGACGTCGCCCCTACCCTGCGCGCGGACGACGTCCTCGATCGCCGCGATCACCTCGGCGGGCCCCGGCGCGAGCCGGCGAACGTCCTCGGCCGAGAGGAAGCGGACGTCGAGCGTCAGCCGTCACTCCGATGGAAGCGATCCTCGAGCAGCGGCGCCATTCTCTCCGAAACTCGGCCGGACGCGGAACGAATCGAGGCGGCGAACATCCCCGGCGGCGCGGTACGGTTGTGCAGGCGGATGGCCGGCTGGTTGCGATCGCTTCTCGTGCCCGCGGCGCGGAGGCTGCCCTCGAACGCCGAGTACCTTGCTCATCTCGACGCCGCCGCCGCCGACCGGACGCTCATACGGCTCGCATCGAACGAGAGCACCGAGCCTCCGTCCCCGCGCGTGCGCGAGGCGCTCGACCGCGCGTACCTCGATGCGAACCTCTCGCCGCCGACGGTCCCGCCGCTCCGGCATGCGCTTGCGGAGCGCTACGGCGTCGGCGTCGATCGTGTCCTGGTGGGGGCAGGCTCGACCGAGCTGATCGACGCGACCCTCCGTACGTTCGTGCGCGCGGGAGACGAGGTCGTGCTGCCGCGACCGTCGTGGCCGGTCTTCCGGCGACGTCTCGAGGCGCTCGAGGCGCGGGTCATCGACGTGCCGCTCGTGTCCGACGAACGGACCTACGCGTACGACGTCGACGCTCTCCTCGCCGCGATCACGAAACGGACGAAGCTGCTGGTCGTCTGCACGCCGAACAATCCGACCGGCAACTCGCTGACCCTCGACGACGTGCGGCGGTGCACCGCCGCAGGCCCACTGCTCCTGCTCGACGCCGCTTACGCCGATTTCGACGAGGACGTCGACGTCACATCCGTCATCCACGAGTCGGACCGCGTCGTCCTCACGCGCACGTTCTCGAAGGCCTACTGCCTCGCAGGGCTCCGCGTCGGCTACGCCCTCGCTGACTCGACCGTCCTCGACTACGTCGATCGCTTCCTCGTTCCAGGAAGCTCGGTCAGTTCCGCCGCGCTGCACGCGGCCCTTGCGGCCCTCGAGGACGAGGATCACCACCGTCGCCAGGTCGAGCGGATCCGCTCGGAGCGCGCTCGGCTCACCGCCGAGTTGCGGGACCGCGGTATCCGCGCCTACGACTCGAAGGGGAACTTCGTGGCGATACAGGCTCCGGACGGCGCACGCGCGCTCGCAGCCGCGATCCTCGCGCACGGCGTCGTCGTGCGCGTGATGGACGAGCGGCTGGTCCGCATCACCGTCGGGCGCCGCGAAGAGAACGATGCGCTGCTCGCGGCCTTCGAGCTGGAGCGCGCCTAGCGCGCGAGCTCGAGCGCCGCACCGAGAAGCACGTTTGCCCCGTTCACGCAGTCACTCCATTCCGTGTGCTCGCCGGGCTGGTGGCTGACGCCGCCCGTGGAGGGGACGAGGATCATGCCTGCGACCCGGGCTCACGACGGGCGTCGGCGGGAGAGAGCGGCAGCGGCACCGTCGCTGATCCTATAGTTGCGACGCCGTGATTCCCGAGCCAGTGCGCGCGCAACCTCGTCGGCTACGGCGTCGTCGTCAACGTGGTGCCCGTCTACGCGGAGGGGTCCGAGCACTCGGTCCTGTGACGCTCGGGCTCGAGCAGCTCGTACAGGAAGGGGCCGACCGGCCGACGCTGCTGACGGTCGCGGTGCACGCACGTTGGACGTGACTCTCGACGATCTGGACGGTCGCATCGGCGAGGGCTGGAGCGGCGACCCTCCGGACGGTGCCCACGTGAACGTCGTGCTCGCCCGCCGCGGCAGCGCGACCGCAGCGGCCGCATTGACCATGCTCGCCAACCCCGCGCCGGGACACACGCCGGTCCTCGTCTGCGTGGGGCCAACGCAACAGGACTACGAGCCGGTGTGGCCTCCTACCCTGATGATGAACAAGGCCACGGCGCTCGCCGAGCGGCATCAGACGATTACCTGGGGCGCCGCGCAGCTCGGCATCGGGCAGGGCGTGCTCGACGCCGTCGCCGACGGGCTGATCGATGCGACCGGCGACCTGCTGGTGCTCGTCGCGGTCTGGATCGACCCGCAGGCCGGGGACGAGACCGCGGTACGGGTCGCGAGCCGTGCCGCGACGCGAAAGGCGCTCGGGGTCTGTACCGAGGGACGCGATCCCCAGGCGGCCGCCACCCTCGTCGAGCGGCGAGACTCACTCACGAACCCGTTCTACGGGGGCGAGTGATGCGAATCGCCTCCATCGAGACCCGCCGCTATCGATTTCCGCTCGATCCACCGTTCTCGGCCGCGTGGGACCCGGTGCCCCGCCGGCATCAGGACGCGACGCTGGTGATGGTCCGCTCGGACGAGGGACTGGAGGGATACGCGAGCGGCGACGCCCTGCCCGACCGCGAGATCCTCGAGCGCGTCCTCGTCGGCGTCGACCCGCTGCGCACGGAGGTCGTGCGGAGCATCTGCGAGACGGTCGACTTCTTCGGCGCACGCCCCTGGACGCTCGAGGTCGCGGTCTGGGATCTCCTGGGCAAGGCCGTCGGGCAGCCGCTCTGGCGACTGCTCGGGGGCGGAAACGAGCGACTTCTCGCGTACGTGTCGACCGGCGAGCTCGTCCCCGCAGAGGAGCGGGTCCGGCGCTGCGTGGCACTCCGCGAGGCCGGCGCCAAGGCGGTGAAGATCCGGCTGCACTCGGCAGACTGGCGGCTCGATCTGCCGGTGCTCGAGGCCGTGCGAGAAGCCGTGGGTCCCGACCTCGAGATCATGGTCGACGCAAATCAGGGCTGGCGCATGCCGGGCGACATCGCGCCGCGCTGGGACGTTGCCACCGCTGCTTCGTTCGCGCGCGAGCTCGAGCCGCTCCGCGTGTACTGGCTCGAGGAGCCGTTGCGGACCGACGACCTCGACGGCTACGCAACGCTGCGGCGTCGCACCGACATCCGCCTCGCGGCAGGCGAGATGGTTCGGTCGGCCGCAGAGGCACGCGATCTCGTACTACGCGGCGGGATCGACGTCGTGCAGACGGACGTGGTCCTCTCGGGCGGCATCGGCGGCTGCAGACGGATCGCCGCGCTCGCCGACCTCGCAGGACGCGCGTGGAGCCCGCACACGTGGTCGAACGGCTACGGCCTGCTCGCGAACCTGCACGCTGCGCTCGCCTTCTCGAGCTGCCCATTCGTCGAGGTGCCCCACGACCCGCCGGCGTGGAGCCCCGACCGCCGCGACTGGCTGCTGCCAACGACGCTCGAGATCGGCCCGGACGGGACCATCGCGCCGCCGCCTGGGCCGGGGCTCGGCGTCGAGCCGGACTTCGACTCGCTCGAGCGCTACCGAGTCGGATGAACGTCCGGGCCGCCGTCCTTCGGGTGCCGGGAGCCGTCGCGATCGAGGAAGTCGAGCTCGACGCGCCGAAGGCCGGCGAGGTGCTCGTCCGCGTCGCCGCCGCGGGAGTCTGTCACTCGGACGTCCGCCTCGTAGACGGGGAGCTCGGCGAGGGCCGCTGGCCGATGGTTCTCGGCCACGAGGGAGCGGGCGTGGTCGAGGCGGTGGGCGACGACGTGAGCCATGTCAGGCCGGGCGATCCGGTCGGCTTCTGCATCGTGCCCTCCTGCCGCGAGTGCGCCGAGTGCCGGAGGGGCCGGCTCAACCTGTGCGTTCCGGCGGGCGAGAACGGCGTCCGCGGGACGCTGCTCGACGGCACGTCCCGTTTGCGGGACCGGGACGGCGCGTCGCTTCAGCATGCCCTGATGACCGCGTGCTTCGCGGAGCGGGCGGTCGTGGCGGCGAACTCGGCGGTTCCCATTCCCGCCGGCCTGCCGCTGTGGCAGGCCGCGCTGCTCGGATGCGCCGTAGTCACGGGGTTCGGGGCGGTTCGCAACGCCGCACGCGTGCAGCCAGGCGACAGCGTCGCCGTGATCGGCTGCGGCGGCGTCGGCCTGCAGGTGCTCGCCGCCGCGCGTCTTGCCGGCGCACATCCGTTGATCGCGGTCGACCTCGATCCGGCGAAGCTGGCGTTTGCGCGCGAGCGCGGCGCGACCCATGCGGCCGAAGGGGGCTCGGCGACGACCGCGGCGCGCGTCCGTCGGTTGACGCAGGGCGGCGTCGACCACGCCTTCGAAGTCGTCGGCCGGCCGGAGACGATGCGGCTCGCATGGGACGTGCTGCGCCCCGGCGGCACCGCAGTAGTCGTCGGCCTCGCGCCGAAGGGTGTCGAGGTCGCGCTGCCCGCGATCGAGTTCCTCTCGGACAAGGGAATTCGCGGCTCGTACTACGGGAACGGCGACCCGATGGTGGACGTGCCGGCGCTCGCCGGGCTGGCGCTCTCGGGCGAGCTCGATCTCGCCGGAGTCGTCACTCACACGGCGCCGCTGGACGGCGTCGTGGAGGCACTCGAACGCCTCCGTCGCGGCGAGGGAGCGCGGACCGTCCTCGTCCTCGACGGAGCGCTCGCCGGACGCTCTCCCGACTGAGCTCGGTACGAATCCGGCTCAGAAGCGTGGTGGCGGCCCACCTGTGTAGAACTCGTACTCCCCGTCGCGGGCGTAGCGCTCCGTGCAACGTCGGAGAGCCTTCTCGTCGAGCTCCACACCGAGCCCCGGCCCCGACGGAACGTCGACGATTCCGCCCTCGGGTGTGAACGGACCGCCGGCGATCACGTCGTCCGTCGTCCAGCGCAGAAGCGACTGGCTCGGCAGGTCCAGGTAGGTGGTGGCGGCAGCCAGGTGCAGGTATGCGGCCGTCGCAATGCCGAGGTCGCCGCTGTAGAACCAGAAGCGGACGCAACCGGCTTCGCAGGCAGCGATGAATCGGCACGTCCCCGCGATGCCTCCACAGAAACCGAGCCCGATCACGATCGCGTCGGGCACCCCAAGGCGAGCGGCGAGGTGCACGTCCGGCGTGTGCGCGGAAAACGGGATGTCCGTCGTACGCCGCAGCTCAGCCATTTCGGCGAACGAGCCGACCGGCTCCTCGATGCTCGCGATGCCGAACGGCTCGAGGAGTGCCAGCGCACGCCGGGCGGTGTCGAGCCGCCAGCCCATGTTCGCGTCGAGACGCAGCTCGCGCTCGGGACCGATGGCGGCCCGCAGCTCCCGGACGAGCGTCACGTCTTGCTCGACCGGATGCACGGCAACCTTGCCTTCGAACATCCGCGGGTCGTGCTCCTCGGCCATCCTCGCGCAGTAGGCGGCGACTTCGGCGGGCGTCTCTTCCCGCCCCGGCCGGTAGGCGAAGTACTCGGAGAACTCAACCTGCATGCGACACGCGCCGCCGAGCAGCTCGTAGAGCGGCACCCCGACCTCGCGCGCAGCGAGGTCCCAGAGTGCGATCTCGACGCCGGCGAGCGGATTGCGAACGAGCACCTTCGCATCGGTCCGGTGCTCGGGCGTCGCCGGCTCGAGACGCCCGAGCTTGGCAAGCACGTCCCCGGCATTCCTCCCGACGAGCGCCTGGCCGAGATCGTCGTCGAGCACCGCCGCGTCGTGCGGAGACGCACTCTCCCCCAGTCCGACGAGTCCGTCCTCAGTCGTCACGCGCACGACAGTCCGGCTGATACCCGGCACGACCCCGGACGCCATGAGGTACGTCGCCTCGAGCGGAACGTTCACCGGCCACGCTTCGACGCGGGAGATGCGGCCCATCGCGCGATCCTGCACGATCGGGATGCAGCGTTCAGTATGAGAGGATGATCGATCGCGCACGCTTCGAGGACTTGGCCACCTCCGTCCGTGTCCTCTGCCCTGAAGAATGCATGGCTCTGGCTCGATCCGCCGCGGACCTCTTCGACCTCGCAGCGCTCGAGCGAGAGGGCGGGGACCCGTACGTTCTCCTCTGGCGTACCGAGCACTCCGAGGCGTGGCTCAACAACTGGCGGGATCCCCGCGACACGGGGTTCCACGACCACGGAGGCTCATGCGTCGGCGTCTACGTCCTAGGGGGTCGTGCGCGGGCCGAGGCGCTCGTCATCGGCGGCCGGCGGCGCGTGACCGAGTTAGGAGCCGGCGATTCGTACGCCGCCCCCGCGACGGGCATTCATCGCATGGAGCATGAGCCCGGGGCCGTGACGATCCATGTGTACTCCCCGCCGCTCAGCGAGATCGGGCACTACGAGGTGGTTGACGGCGAGCTGCACAGGCATCCGGGCGCGTCCGACAAGGTCTCGCCGCCGAGCCCGGCGCTCTCCGCCACGCTCGCCGACCGCCCCGGCGACTAGATCGTTCATGAGAGTAGGCGTGCCGGGTTCTGTTCGCAAAGCGCGTCTCTCACAGCCTCGCCGAGGCTGCGGACGGCGTCCAGCGTCGGCCTCGAGTCGATCACCGGGACGTCGCTGCCGTATACGAGCTGCCCGACCCCGAAGGTCGCGAGGCAGAGCTCGAGAGCCCTCCGGCCGTAGGAAGCTGTGTCGAGGAACAGGTTCTCGTGCAGCGTCTCGCGCGTCTCGATCCCGCGTGAGCTGAGCCTCTCGAGCTGGACCGGCCAGCCGCCTGCCAGGATCGCGAAGACGACCTTCAGACCCGGCCACCGCCTGACGCCATCGGAGAGCCAGACCGCATACGCCGCCTGCATCTGCGCCGTGTAGTCGACGATCGCGGCCCACCACGAGGTTCGAGGCCGAGCCTCGGACGCAGGCCCCGGATGGACAAAGAGCAGCTTCCCCTGGCGATCGAGCGCGTCGAGCGTCTCCGCGACGGCGTCGAGATCCACGAGCGAGCCGGCCGCGAGACACGTGCCCGCAAAGCCGTCGAGGCGCGGGCCCGCCGCAAGCGGGACGAGGTGGCCGCCGGCCGCGGCCGCAAGTTCGACGATCCCCTCCTCGTACGCCGCGACGAGCTCACTCGCCTCGTCTCCGGGAAGATCGTGGACGCCGAGCGCCGGCGAGAGCGAGACCACTGCGACGTCGATCTCGTCGCGATCGAGCAGCCGGACGCGTCCGTCGAGCTCATGGACGGTGAGATCGACCTCGCCCATGGGCTCGCGTGCGAGCTCGAGCACGGCCCCACGCAGGCGCGGAGGTCTTTTCCGTTGCGCGAGGGCGGCGATGAACGCCTCCGGCCAGAGGTGCTGGTGGAAATCGACGCGCGGCGAGTCCACAGGCTCATTCTCCACTTCGCCAGGCTCGGCTGCCGGCCGCGACCCGTCCTCCCGGTGGATCATTCTCAGAGATCTTTGGCGAACGCGACGTTCTCCGCCTTCAGGCTCTCGTCGGTGCCGAAGTAGGCGTGCTTCGACATGTCCGGCGAGTAGCGGCTTCCCGGCGGCTTCCGGCCGAGCGCCTCGGCCAGGCTGCGGACGTGATGGGGTCCAGCGCCGCAGCACAATCCGAGATAGTCGACGCTGAGGCCGTGGACTTCCTTCGCGAACTCGGCGATCTCGTACCGGTTGCACATGAACGGGTCGAGTGCCGTGGGAAACGGAATTCCACCGGGAGTCGAGGCGTCCTCCGGGTCCCGGAGCGACTGGAACGTCGGCTGCTCCTCGTGCGTCCGGTAGGGAACGGGGAGCGCAGCGACGTGCCCCGAGACCGCTTCTCTGATGGCCCGCAGTGCCGGAAGCATCGTTGCGGGCCCGCGGCCGCAGTTGAGTCCGACGACGTCCGCGCCCGCGGCCTCGAGCCGCCGGCAGGCCTCCTCGGGCGTTAGCCCGTCTCTCGTGTCGGGCGCTCGGTGGAGGGTGACAGTGACGACGGCGGGCAAGCCCGCTTCCTTGATCACCTCGAGCGCGATGAGCGCCTCGGCCGCGTAAGAGAATGTCTCTGCGATCACGTAGTCGACGCCTGCCTCGGCCGCCCAGCCCACCTGCTCCTCGAACATCGTCCGAACCGTTCGTCGCGACTCCTCGTCGTCCGCGAAGAGGTTCGTGTTGCAGATGTCCCCGGCGAAGAGGGCGCCGCTCTCGGTCGCGACCTCCCTCGCGATCGCGAGAGCCTGCCGGTTCAGCGCCTCGAGGAGATGCTCCTTCCCGACGATGCGCATCTTCTCCCGGTGTGCGTAGTAGGTGAACGCCTCGACGACGTCCGAGCCGGCGTGCACGAAGTCGCGGTGCAGCTGCGCGACCACCTCCGGATGGTCCAGTACCGCCTCGGGTACGAACGCACCCGCCTGTAGGTACCCACGCCGCTCGAGCTCGAAGAGGTAGCCCTCGGCACAGATGACCGGCCCCTGCTCTAGCCGTTCCAGAAGACTTCCGGCCACTCTTCCATCATGCCAGGCCCGAGCGAACGAGCTCCCGGACAGGCCTCACCCGTCTCCGGATCGGGCACCACCGCGCCGGGAGGCGAGCGGCGACGCGCGCGAGATCAGGCGAGGGCATGCTTGGCCAGCGGCTTGCCGAGCATTTCCTCGACCTCCGGGTACACGGAGGCGTCGCGCACGCCGTCGCCGACCGGGATGTGGGACTTGTCGGCGTGCAGGACCACCACCTCGTCACCCTCGGCGATGTCGGCGATCGCCACTGGGCGGCCGTCCGCAAGCGAGAGCGTCGTCAGCACGTCAGGGAAGGTGCCGAGGCGCTCGCCCCCCGCCTCCGCGGTCAGGTACTCGTTGACGTAGCCTAGCTCGACGTCCTCGACCCAGAGCGACCCGATGTCAAAGGCGTGCTCGTAGCGCAGCTCCTTCGCGAGCACGCGGCCGCGGATGAGGATCCGTCCTCCCAGGCCCTCGACGACGGCGTCGATCACCGCCTCCGCGCCGCGCGACTCGGCGGCGACCATGGCCTCGCCGAGGTCGAGCGCCAGCGAGATCGCGCCCACGGCGGCATGCTCACGCACGTAGCTCGCGCGCACCGGGTTGCGCGCGGCGGCGATGAAGCCGCCCGACTGGTCGGAGGCCGTCCGGAGGACGTTGGCGCACAGCGACACCGGCCCGCGCACCACCGCCTCGAGGTACCGGCCCTGGGCCCGATTGCCGCCCGCCACCGCCTGGATGGCCGTGTAGCCAGGCTCGGAGGTGAGCCCGATCGAGCCCATCTTGCCCGTGGGGTGCGCGCGGCCGTCGCCGGCGGCGTCGATCACCAGCGTGCCCAGCACCGCCGCCTGAACCCAGCCGTTGCAGGTCGTGCTCGAGCCGTTCTGGGCGGTGATCGTCCCCACCACCGGCTCCTGGAGCTCCGCCATCAGGAGCTCGAGCGCGCGCACGTAGTCGCGCGGGCGCATCTCCCACGCCTGCGCGGCGGGCGCTCCGATGGCGGTGACGGTGACGATCAGCGCATCAGGGTCGATCTCGTCGAGCGTGGCCAGCCGCGGCGTGCCGTAGGAGACGGCCGTGCGCCCCACCAGGTAGCCGTGGTCGACCCAGCCGCCGCCGCCGCAGGCGAGCACCGACCCGCCGGCCACCGCCGCCTGCACCGCCGCCGAATCGAGTTCCCTCATCGCCATCCCCCGGAGGGATACTCTCCCGCCTCCTCGCAGGCAAGCCCGAGACCGGCCCGCGCCGCCTCCTCCAGCGCCTCCTCGTACCCGGCGTCGGCGTGGCGCAGCACGCCGAGACCCGTATCGGCGTCGAGGGCACGGCGCAGGCGCAGGGCGGCCGCGGAACTGCCGTCGGCCACGACCGTGACGCCGGCGCTCAGCGAGTAGCCGGCGTACCCGCCGCCGCCGGCGTGCACGACCACGAGGTCGGCCATCGACGCCGTCAGAAGCAGGGCGTCGAGCACCGGCCAATCGGCGATCGCGTCCGAGCCGTCGCGCATCCGCTCGGTGATGATGAAGGGATGGGTCATGGCGCCCGCGTCCATGTGGTCGCGGGTGAAGGCGACTGGGCCCGCCAGGCGGCCCTCGCCCACAGCGGCGTTGACCGCCAGCGCCAGCCGCGAGCGCTCGCCGTGACCCAGCCACCCGATGCGGGCGGGCAGGCCCTGGAGCGGAACGTGGCGGCGAGCGAGCTCGATCCACGTGGCGACGCGCGGCACGTCGGCGAACAGCTTCAGGCACAGGGCGTCGATGGCGTCGCGGTCCTCGACCGCGCCCGAGACGCAGATCCAGCGGAAGGGACCGATCCCCCGGCAGAAGAGCGGGCGCAGGTAGCGGTCGGTGAAGACGTCGATCTCGAGTGCCTCCGGCAGGCCCGCCTCGGCCGCCTGCGGGCGGATGTTGTTGCCGTAGTCGAACACGACGGCGCCGCGGCGGCGCAGCTCGAGGAGGGCGCGCACGTGCCGGACGACCGCGACGCGCCCGCGGGCGACGAGCGCGTCGGGATCGGCACGCCCGAGCTCGACCGCCTCGGCCGCGGAGACGCCGGCGGGCACGTAGCCGTAGCGCAGGTCGTGCGCCCCGGTGAGGTCGGTGACGACGTCGGGCGTGACGCCGCGCTCGAGCAGCGCCTCGAGCAGCTCGACGGCATTCGCGGCCACGCCGACCGAGAGCGGGCGGCGCTCCGCCGCCGCCTCGCGCGCCCAGCCGAGCGCCTGCTCGGGGTCGGCGGCGGCGCGGTCGACGAAGCCGTCGCGTCGACGGCGCTCGAGCTTGTCGGTGTCGACCTCGGCGCAGAGGAGCACTCCGCCGAGGATCGTGACCGCGAGCGGCTGGGCCGAGCCCATGCCGCCCAGTCCGGCCGAGACCACGAGGCGTCCCGCCAGCGAGCCGTCGAAGTGCTCGCGCGCCACCGCGGCGAACGTCTCGTAGGTGCCCTGGATCACGCCCTGAGCACCGATGTACTGCCAGGCGGCAGCGGTCAGGCCGCCCCAGACGGTCAGCCCTCTGTCCTCCAGCTCGTAGAAGCGCTCCGGAGTCGACCAGCGGCCGACGAGCACGCCCGTCGCCATCACCACGGCAGGGGCGAACGGGTGGGTGGGGAAGACCCCGACCGGCTTGCCCGACTGGACGACCAGCGTCTGGCCGTCGCGCAACGACTGCAGGGCGCTCACGATGCGCTCGTAGCTCTCCCAGTCGCGTGCCGCCTTGGCGTGGCCAGCGTAGACGACGAGCTCCTCCGGCCGCTCGGCCAGCTCGAGGGTGTTCTCGAGCAGGCGCAGGATCGTCTCCTGGCGCCAGCCCCGGCAGCGGAGCTCGGGACCCCGCGCGGCGCGCACGCCCGCCGCGGCCTCAGGCATGCGACGCCACCTTCGCCCCGGCCGACGCGGCGGGCACGAACGCGCCACGGCCCGGCCGGGCGAGGACCTCGCCGTCGGCGAACACCTCCTCGCCGCGGGCGAGTACGTGCCGCACGCGTCCGTGGAGCACGCGGCCGGCGTAGGGGCTCCAACCCGCGAGCGTCGCCAGGCGCTCGGGCTCGATCACCCACCGCTCGTCGGGATCGAGCACGACCAGGTCGGCGTCGACCCCCGGCTGGAGCGAGCCCTTGGCGGGCCACAGCCCGAAGCGCCGCGCGGGCGCCTCGGCCAGCACGCGCGCGAGCAGCGACAGCGGCAGCCCACGCTCGCGCACCGCGTCGTGCACCAGCGGGAGCATGAGCTCGAGCCCGGGCGCGCCCGAGGCGAGCGCGAAGATGTCCTCGCCATGCTTGCGCGCCGCCGGCCATCCGACGTGGTCCGAGGAGACGATCTGGAGGTCGCCATCGGCGAGCGCGCGCCACAATGCCTCCACCTCCTGCGCCGGGCGGAGAGGCGGATTGATCTTGGCCTCGCCTCCGCGGCGTGCGAGCTCGCGCTGGTCGAGCACGAGGTAGTGGGGGCAGGTCTCGGCGCTCACGTCCACGCCCTCGGCGCGGGCGCGCCGGGCGAGCTCCACCCCCCGGCCGACTGTGACGTGGCAGAGGTGGAGGCGCGCTCCGGTCGCGCGCGCCAGCTCGAGGCAGCGGGCGATGGCCTCGGTCTCGGCCACCGGCGGACGCGAACGCGCGTGGGCGAGCGGGTCGCGGTGCCCGGCGGCCCGCTCGGCGGCGACGAGCGCGCGCACGATCTCGTCGTTCTCGCTGTGCACGCCCGCAAGCCCACCCGCGGCGGCGATCGCGCCGAAGGCGGCGAGGAGCTGGTCGTCGGGGATGCGCGGGAAACGCACCGGGTCGGTCTCGTAGGTCGAGAGCTTGAACGCGCACGCCCCGGCGCGTACGAGCTCGGCCACCTGCTCGAGCGGCCCTTGCGGAGGCACGGTCGCCCATAGCGCGACGTCGACCAGCGCCTCGCCCTCCACGTCGGCGACCTTGGCGGCGAAGGCGTCTGGATCGGCAATCGGCCCCGCGGCGTCGTAGGGCATGTCGACGATCGTCGTAACGCCGCCGGCCGCCGCCGCGCGGGTCGCCGCCTCGATGCCCTCCTCGGCGGCGCTGCGGGTGTGAACGTGGACGTCGACGACGCCTGGGAGTACCAGCGCCTCGCCGGCGTCGAGCTCCTCGACCGCCTCGAGCGGCGCGTCGCCATCGGCCAGGGCGGCGATGCGCCGGCCGACCACCGCCACCGCGCCCCGCGCCGGCTCCCGGCCCGGCAGTGCGACGCGGCCGCGCACGACGAGATCGAATTCCGGGCGACCGCTCATCCTGTTAAACGATAATATCTGATCGAAATTGCCCAAAATCGACCGTAATATCTCATCTAGTGAGAAGACCGTCGCGCTAACGGGAGACGCCCTGACCGTCGACGACGTCGTCGCTGTGGCCCGCGGCCGGGCGCGCGTGCAGATCTCCGAAGAGGCGCTCCGCCGCGTGCGCCTCGCCCGGGACGTCGTCGAGCGCGTGCTGGTCAGCGGCGAGGCCGTCTACGGTCTCAACACCGGCCTGGGCTCGTTCTACCGCTACCGCATCCCGCCCGAGCAGCTCGGCCGCTTCTCGTTCGCCACCGTGGCCGACCAGACCTCATCGTACGGCAGGCCGCTGTCCGCCGAGGTCGTACGGGCGATGATGGTCACCCGCGCCAACAGCATGGCCAAGGCGGGGGTGGGAGTCCGCCGCGAGCTCGTGCAGCTGCTCGTCGGGGCGCTCAACAGCGGCGTGCACCCGATCGTGCGCGAGGTCGGCTCGGTCGGCCAGGGCGACCTCTCGGAGATGGCCGACATCGGCAAGGTGCTGATCGGCATCGGCCGCGCCGAGGTCGAGGGACGCACGCTCTCGGGTCGCGAAGCGCTCGGCACGGTCGGGCTGAAGCCAATCGAGCTCGCGCCCAAGGAGGCGCTCGCGCTGATCAGCGCCAACGGCGTGACGCTCGGACGCGGCTCGCTCGTGCTGAACGACGTGGCCGACCTCGTCGACGCCCTTCAGGTGGCCGCGGCGCTCTCGCTCGAGGGCTTCGCCGGCAACCTGTCGATCATCCATCCAGGGGCGGCGCGCCTCCAGCCCCAGATCGGCCTCAACACGGCCGCCGGACGGCTCCGCGACCTGCTCGAGGGCTCCTATCTGTGGGAGCCCGGCGCGGCGCGCAACCTCCAGGACCCGCTGTCCTTCCGGTGCATCCCGCGCAGCCACGGCGCGCTCTACGACGCACTCGCCTATGCCCGCTCCACGCTCGAGGCCGAGCTCAACGCGGCCAGCGACAACCCGTTGGTGCTGGTCGAGGAGGACATGATCGTCTCGGTAGGCAACTTCGACGTGGCCGCGGTGGCGATGGCCTTCGACCTCGTGCGCCTCGCAATCGCCAACGTGACCAAGGTCGCCAACGAGCGCGTGCAGAAGCTGCTCTGGCGACACTTCAGCGGCCTGCCGAGCGAGCTGGCGGTGGAGCAGGGGGCGACCAACGGGCTCAAGCCCATGGGCCGCTGGTGCGCCGCGCTGACCGCCGAGGCGCGCTCGCTCGCCAACCCGGTGTCGCTCGACTACGTGGGCCAGGTGGCCGAGGGAGTGGAGGACCATGCGAGCATGGCGCCCCTGGCGGTGCGCCGGACCTACGAGGTGGTCTCGGTCGCCCACCGCCTGATCGCCCAGGAGCTGATCATCGCCGCCCAGGCGGTGGACATGCGGGGAATCCGACCGCTCGGCCGCGGCACCGCGATCGCCTACCAAGCCGTGCGGGAGCACGTGCCGATGCTGCGCGAGGTCGGCGACTGGAACCCCGACGTGGAAGCGCTCGTCAACGCGGTGGCGAACGGCGAGCTGACGGACCGCGTGGCCGCCCGCGCCGGCGAGCGCCAGGAGCTGTCCGAGCACGAGGGCCCGGGCTCGCTGTCCGAGGCCGAGCTCAGCGAGCTCGACCGGGCCGCCGCCGACTACAGCCTCGACTGATGCCGGCCTCCCCGCCCAGCTCGCGCATGCGCACTGGGGACCGTTCGGGCCACACGCTCGACCGGCTCGTCGACGTGCTGGCGGCGCTCGTCGACGCCGGCCGGCCGCTCAGCGCTGCCGAGCTGGCCGAGCGAGCCGGGCTCCCGGTGAGCTCCACCTACCGCCTCGTGCAGTCGCTCGAGCGGCACGACTTCGTGGAGCGGCGTCCGCGCCGGGGGGTCACGCTGGGCCTGCGCGTGCTCGAGCTCGCCCGCCGCGCCGAGGACCGTCTGGAGCCCGCGCTGCTGGAGCCCGCCCGAGCGCCGATGGAGGAGCTCGCGCGCGAGCATGGGGAGAGCGTGCTGCTCACCGCGCCCGTAGGGATCAGCTCGATCGGGCTCGCCTCCGTGGAGAGCCCCCGCCCGATCCGCCTCACGTACGGGCGCTGGCGGCTGGCGCCGATGCACCGCGGGGCGTCGGGCAAGGTCCTGCTCGCCCACCTCGAGGGCGAGCAGGCCGAGCGCGTGATCGCCGCCGCCGCAGCGGTCGAGCCCGACCTCGACGTGGAGGCACTGCGCGGCGAGCTGGCGGAGATCCGCGTGCGCGGCCATGCCAACAGCCACGGCGAGCTCGACCCGGGTGCGAGCGGTGTGGCGGCCCCGATCCTGGACGCCCAAGGACGCCTCCTCGCCGGCCTCACGGTGGCGGGCCCCACCGAACGCGTCCGCCCCGCCGAGCCGGCGCTCGCCCACGCCGTCGTCACTGCGGCGCGCACAATCGAGGCCGCGGTCGGGGACGCCTGGGCGACCTGCTCTCGGTGAGGCTGGGCTCAGCCGGGCTCCGCCTGCTGTGTTGACGCATCTCCCGCCACGCGCAGCTGGTGCGGAAGTCTCTCAGATCGCGGGATGACGGGCCCACCGGCCGCGGCTGCGAGGTCGGGCAGCAGTGCCTGCGCGGCGGTCACGTCGGGGGTGAGGTCGCGGTCCTCGGTCGAGGGGTCCAACACCGAGCACGCCCGCTCGTAGGCGACGCTGAGCGGCTCGGACGTCGGCGCGACGCCTCGCAGCCGAAGCGCACGGGTCGCCATCACGAGCTCGCACCCGACCATCACTCGGTAGGCCCGCACCGCCGCGGTGGCCTGCCGGGCCGCCTGGGTCGAGAAGCTGGCGTCCTCCTCCAGGCCGCGCGAGAGCACGATCGTCCCGAGCACGGCCGGCGAGGCGCACATGCGGAGCTCGGCCAGCGCGGAGGCGGCCGTGTACTCCAGGATCATCGTCCCGGAGCTGCCCGCCGGGCCACTGGCGAGGTACGGGTCGGTGCCGGTGAAGGCGGGCTCGGCCAGGCTCGCCATCCGCGCGATCACGAGGACGGCACTCTGGGCCAGCGACGTGAGGGTCGTATCGAGCGCGAGGGCGACGTACGCCGTGTGGAACCCCCCGTGGTGCAGCACGTCGCGCTCGCGCAGGCTGACCAACGGGTTCTCCGCCGCCGCGCTGAGCTGCACCGTCAGCACCCGGTCGAGCACCTCGATGCTGTCGAGCACCGGCCCGCACACCTGCGGGATCGCCCTGAACCCGAACGGGTCCTGGATGCGGGCAGGGTCGCGGACCACCGGCCCCAGCAGTGAGCGCATAGTCGCGCTGACAGCCACGGCCCCCGGGTGCGGGCAGGCGACGTGGACGGCCGCGGCGTACGCCTCGCTGTTCCCGTCGACCGCCTCGAACGACAGCGCGGCGACGACCAGGCCGGCCGTCGCCAGCCCGCGTAGGTCCTCGGCTGCGAGCGCCGCCTCGCCGAGCGTCGCCGCGTTGCTGCTGATGAACGCCAGCGCGTCCGCGGACTCGAAGGGGAAGGGCGGCAGGGCCTCGCCGCCGCCGCCCCACGGCCGCTCCCCGATCACCGTCAGCGCGGTCTCGGCGAGCGCAGTGAGGTCGCCGGTGCCGATCCCGCCGTAGGTGTGCACCTGCGGCAGCGCATCCTCGTTGAGCATCCGCGCCAGGAGGCTCAGCACGTCAGGGTGGACGCCCGAGCCGCCCGCGGCCAGCTGGTTCAGCCGCACGACGAGCATCGCGCGGACCAGCTCGTCCGCGAGCAGCGGCCCGGCCCCACCGGCGTGGCTGCGCAGCAGCCGCAGCCCATGGCTCGCGCCGTGCTCGTCCTCGACCGCGACGTTCCGGTTCGAGCCGACGCCGGTGGTCCGCCCGTACACCGGGCGACGGGCCGCCACCTCCTTGCCGAGCTCCCACGAGCGGGTCGCCCGACTGACCGCGTCGGGGTTCAGCTCGACCGGCGCATACCGCCGGCTGACCGCCATGACGTCGGCGGAGCGCAAAGCGGTGCCGTCGATGACCACCATCTACCCCGGTCTCCCTTCGGTGGCCGAGCCGGCGGCGACCCGCGCCGAGGCGCCCATGAGCACCATGAGCAGCCGGCCCACCGTCACGCTCGTGATGCTGTTGACGTCCAGCGACGGGAAGTGCTCGACGACGTCGATGCCCCCAAACCGCGCCCGCTCGCACAACCCGCGGAACACCTGCAGCGCCTGGACGAAAGTGATACCGCCGGGCAACGGCACGCTCGCCGCGGGCGCGATCGAGGGGTCGAGCCCGTCGACGTCCATCGAGATGACGTACCGCTCACCGGCGCGCACGTGCCGCAGCACAGCATCGACGCCCTCGGTGTGGAGCTGTTCTGCTGGGACGATGACGTTGCCGGCCGCGCGGGCGTCCTGTACGTCCGCGGGGCGCACGCTGCCGACACCGCGCATGCCGACCTGGATCATCTGGTCGACCCACGGCATCTCGCGGATCCGGCGCATCGGCGAGGAGTAGCCGTCGGGGATGCCGTGCACCTCGTCCCGGAAGTCCAGGTGTGCGTCGATGTGCAGCACGTTCACCGGGCCGGCGTCGGCGAACGCGCGCAGCAGCAGGGGCGGAACGGAGTCGTCCCCGCCGAGCACCAGCGGCACGGCGCCAGACGCGACGATCCGGGTGAGCGTCGTGACGGCACGCTCCCTGTTGCCGGCGAGGTCGCGCGGGTCGCCAGCCAGGTCGCCGCAGTCGACGAGGCAGGCACCGGTGTCCCCGAACTGGGTGCCGTCCAGGTCGAAGTCGTAGTGCTCGACCTGGCCCCGGAACCGCTGGGTGCGGGCGCGGACGGCCGCCGGCGCGTTGGCGGCGTCGGAGTGGACCCCGCGCATGTCATAGGGGACGCCGTACGGAATCCCGACGACGGCGTAGTCTGCGTCGAGCGCTGACAGGTCAGTCGCCGACGGCGCGCCCAGGAAGGTCGGGTCGGCCGGCATCAGGCGCGGCCCCGCGGAGCTGGCGCTGGTCATGGCCGGCTCCCAGTCGCGTCGTCGATGCGCGGGACGGCGATCCCGCTCCTGGGCAGGTAGTCGGCCGCCTCCCGCACGCCCGCCGACGCGTGCCGCACCACCCCGATGCCCGGGTCGACGTCGAAGCAGCGCTCGAGCCGCTCGTCGGTGAGCGCGCTGCCGTCGAGTACCACGGTCATGCCCGCCGAGCAGGAGCCGCCGATGTCGCCCGCATTCTGGTGGATCGCGACGACGTCGGCGCCGCTTGAGGTGTTGAGCAGCGCGTTGAGGTAGGGCCAGTCGGCGATCTCGTCCGAGCCGTCCGGCATCCCCTCGGTCTCCCGCGTCGGGTAGCAGCACGAGCCGGCGTCCAAGTGATCGCGGGTGATGGCCACCGGCGCGCTGATCTCCCCGGAGCGGACGAGCTCGTTGATCCGCCGTGCCATCGCGGCCCGGGCGCCGTGCGCCAGCCAGCAGATCCGCGACGGCAGCCCTTCCACGGGCACCCGCTGCGGGGCCTCCGTGAGCCAGCGTTGCAGCGCGGCGTCCTCGGGGAAGAGCTGGCGCGCCTCCTGGTCGAGCCGCCGCTGGTCGGCGACGTCCCCGGAGAGGCATACCCAGCGGAAGGGCCCGCGCCCGACCGCAAACGACGGCCGCACGTAAAGCGGGACGAAACCCTTGATGTCGAACACTTCCCGCACCCCGGCCCGCTGCGCGGAGCGGCGCAGGTCGTTGCCGTACTCGAACACGACCGACCCGCCCTGGCGCATGTCCAGCAGCGCGTGCATGTGCCGGGCGACCGTCGCGTGGGACCGGCGCTGGTACTCGGCCGGGTCGTCCGCCCGCAGCGCGGCGGCACCATCCGGGTCCAGCCCCGAGGGCACGTAGCCGTGCAGCAGGTCGTGCGCCGACGTCTGGTCGGTGGCGACGTCCGGTAGCCGGCCGGTGTCGACGAGCTGCTGCGCGACATCGGCGGCGTTCGCCTGCAGGGCGATGCTCACCGCTTCACCCGCCTCTGCGGCGGCACGTGCCCAGGCCCACGCCTCGTCGAGGTCGTCAGCCACCTTGTCGACATGCCCCGAGTCGAGCCGGCGGGCGATCTTGGCCGCATCCACGTCGCAGACGATCGCGACACCGCCATGCATCGTCACGGCCTGCGGCTGGGCTGCGCCCATGCCGCCGAGCCCGGCGGTGAGGACGACCCGACCGCGCAGGCTGCCGTCGAACTCGGCCTCCGCGCAGCCGCCGAACGTCTCGTAGGTGCCCTGCAGGATCCCCTGGGTTCCGATGTAGGCCCAGCTGCCCGCCGTGTACATGCCGTGCATGGTCAGCCCGGCGTCGCTCAGCTCGAAGAAGCGCTCTGGCGTGGCCGAGCGTGGGACGAGGTTCGCGTTCGCGATGAGCACCCGGGGGCTGTTCTCGAAGGTCCGGAACACCGCCACGGGACGACCCGACTGCACGACCAACGTCTCGTCGTCCGCCAGCTCGGTCAGCGCGCGCACGATCGCGTGGAAGCTCGGCCAGTCCCGGGCCGCCTTGCCGATCCCGCCGTACACCACCAGGTCCTGCGGTCGCTCGGCGTTGGCGAGAGTGTTCTCCAGCATCCGCAGCACGCCCTCCTGGCGCCACCCGCGGCAGCGCAGGGTGCTGCCGGTGCCGAGCTGTAGAACCCCGGTCATCATTCGGTCCGCTTCCACCGCTGCTCCTTCATGCCGCGCAGCGGACTCCGTACGGCAGGCTGAGCTGCGGACGGGGTTACGTCACGCTAACCCCATTGAGTTTCTCGGCAGACTATACGTTGCCGCTGCATGGGAACCGATACGAGCCCCCTCGCGCGGCAGATGGTCGACCTGCTGGTGGTCCATGCGGCCGAGCTGCTCATCTGCGCCGGGGCCGACGGGCGCGGGGTGCGCGGCGCCGATCTGGCCGCCCTCGAGGTGATCGCGGACGGGGCCATCGCCGTCGCGGGCGACCGGGTCGTCGCGGTCGGACCCACCGCCGAGATCCTCGCGGCGTACGACGGTGACCGGGTGGTCGACGCGACGGGCAAGGTCGTCTCGCCCGGCCTGGTCGACCCGCACACCCACTTGGTCTACGCCGGCAGCCGGCACGAGGAGTGGGAGGACCGCGTGCTCGGGCGTCCGGTGCGCGACCTCGACCACGGCATTCGCTGGACGGTCGAGCGCACCCGCGCGGCGTCGACCGAGGACCTTCGGCGCCAGGCCATGGGCGACCTCGACGAGGCCCTCGCGCACGGCACGACGACGCTGGAGACGAAGTCGGGCTACGGGCTCGACCGCGACACGGAGCTGCGTCTGCTCCAGGTCGCCGCCGGCCTCGAGCACCCCGTCGACGTGGTGAGCACCTACCTCGGCGCACACGTGCTGCCCGCGGAGTACGCGGGCCGGCGCGAGGAGTACGTCGACCTGGTCGTCGACCTGCTGCCCGAGGCGGTGGGCCTGGCGGAGTACTGCGACGTGTGCGTCGACCCGGTGGGCTTCACCCGCGAGGAGTGCGACCGGATCGCGGCCGCAGCGCGCCGGCACGGGCTCGGCATCCGCGTGCACGCTGACCAGACCGGGCCGGCGGGGGGCACCGCGTTCGCCGTCGAGCAGCGGGCGGCCTCCGTCGATCACTTCGAGTACGCCACCGACGCTGACCTGGTCGCGCTCGCCGCGAGCAACACCGTCGCCGTGCTGCTCCCCGGCGTGACGCACCACATGCTCGAGATGGTCCCGGGCGTGCATGCCGACGGGGGCCCGTCAGTGGCATCAGCGCCACCCAAGGCGTACCTGCCGACCCTCGTCCGCCGGCTCGTCGACCTCGGTGCCTGCGTGGCCCTCGCCACCGACTACAACCCGGGCAGCTGCCCGTCGCTGTCGATGCAGACGGCCATGCAGCTCGCCGCTCGCCTCTTCCGACTCGGCTACGCCGAGATCTGGCACATGGCGACGATGAACGCCGCGATCGCGCTCGACCGCGGCCACGACCGCGGCAGCCTGGAGGTGGGCAAGCTGGCCGACCTCATCGTGTGGGCCGTTCCCGAGCATGGGATGATCATCAACCGATTCGGTACGAACCTCGTCGAGACCGTGGTCAAGAGCGGCCGCATCGTGATCGACTCCGTGCTTACCGCACCCCCGCGGAAGTCGCCCAGACCTGGGAAGATGGCCGAAACCAACTAACCACGCAGCCTGAAGGGGAGCAGACCAGGTGTCGCACGAAAGCTGATGGACTTGGGGTTCGTCCAGAACCCGTCCGGGGATTACCGGCGGGGTATCTCAAGGAGGTGTGGCGATGACCGATTCGACCGCGGAGTTTTTCGGAGGACTGGGCGATCGTGGACACGAGCCGCTGCTGGAGAAGGCGAAAGGGACGGTCCGCTTCGATCTCGTCGAGGGCCGTCGGACCGATCGCTGGCTCGTGACGCTCGACAGGGGTGATCTTTCCGTGGCGCGCAAGAACGCCGCCGCCGACTGCATCGTCCGCGCGGAGAGAACGCGCTTCGACGAGATGGTGACCGGCGACGTCAACGCGATGGCCGCCTATCTGCGGGGCGAGATGACACTCGAGGGCGATCCGGAGCTGCTGGTCTTCTTCCAGCGGATCATGCCCGGACCCGCGACTCGGAAGTCACGCCGGCGGAGCGCAGGCCGCGGGAGGGATCGGCGATGAACGATGACCTTGTGAAGATCTTGGACGGAAACACGTTCGTCGTCAGCGATCGGCGAGGGGACATCGAGGCGTCGGCGACTGATCCGACCGGGCTCTTCTCGTTTGACACGCGCTTCCTTTCGAGGTGGGTGCTGACCGTGGACGGCCAACGCTTGAACCCGCTCTCGGTCGACGATCTCAGCTACTTCGAGACGCGCTTCTTCCTCGTTCCGGGAACTGGAACCGTCTACGTCGACGCGAAGCTGTCTGTGATTCGCCGGCGATCGGTCGGCGGCGGTTTCCGTGAGGAGCTGACGATCTTGAACCATGACGACGAGCCGGTCGACCTGACTGTGCGGGTCGAGGCGGCGTCCGACTTCGCCGACCTGTTCGAGGTCAAGGACGCACTGAAGAAGAAAGGCCAGTACAGCAATCGGATCGAGGACGGCAAGCTGCTGCTCGGCTACGAGCGGCAGAGGTTCATTCGCTCGACGGTGATCTCGGCGACCGCTCCGGCCCGGATCGACAAGAACGGTCTGACCTTCGACGTTCACCTGGAGCCCCACGGTGAGTGGTCGACTGAGATCGATATCAGCGCCCGAGGTGTGCAGCTTCCGTCGGCGCAGAGACGACGCCGCGAGAGCATGGAGGCGAACCTCGAACGCTGGGTTCGTGATGCTCCTCGGCTCGAGTGCGACTGGGAGCCGCTCAGGGTCACCTACCGGCGCAGCCTCGTCGATCTCGCCGCCCTTCGCTACTCGCCGCCGATCACGCCGGGCAAGAGCCTGCCGGCCGCCGGCCTGCCCTGGTTCATGACCATGTTCGGGCGGGACAGCGTCTTTACCAGCCTCCAGGCGCTGCCGTTCACCCCGGAGTTGGCGGCCACTACGCTCCGTGTGCTCGGGCTCTGGCAGGGCACGCGCATCGACGACTTCCGCGACGAGGACCCGGGTCGGATCTTGCACGAGATGCGCTACGGGGAGATGACCGCGTTCGAGGAGCGGCCGCATTCGCCGTACTACGGATGCGCTGACGCAACGCCGCTCTATGTCGTGCTGCTGGACGAGTACGAGCGCTGGACCGGCGACAGGAGCCTTGTGCGCGAGCTCGAGCAAGAGGCTCGCGCAGCGCTGAACTGGATCGATGCGTACGCGGATCTGATGGGCAATGGCTACGTGTCTTATCGGCGCCGGAACGAGAAGACCGGCCTCGAGAATCAGTGCTGGAAGGACTCCTGGGATTCCATCTCCTACCGTGACGGGCGGCTGCCGGGATTCCCGCGCGCGACCTGTGAGCTGCAGGGCTACGCCTACGATGCGAAGCTCCGCGGCGCCCGGCTCGCACGCGAGATCTGGCACGATCCGACCTTCGCCGCGGAGCTCGAGAAGCAGGCGGCCGACCTGAAGCGCCGTTTCAACCGCGACTTCTGGGTCGAGAAGGATGAGTACTTCGCGCTCGCGTTGGACGCGGACGGCAACCAGGTCGACGCGTTGAGCTCGAACAACGGCCATCTGCTGTGGAGCGGGATCGTCGACAAGTCGAAGGCGAGGGCAGTCGCGCGCCATCTGATGGGGCCACGGCTCTTTACAGGCTGGGGTGTCCGCACGCTCGCGGAAGGAGAAGGACGGTTCAATCCGATCGGCTACCACGTCGGCACGATCTGGCCGTTCGACAACTCGTTCATCGCCTGGGGGCTGCGCCGCTACGGCTTCAAGCGAGAGGCAGCACAGATCGCGGCCGGCATCCTCAACGCCGCCGCCTTCTTCGACGGTCGTCTGCCGGAGGCGTTCGGCGGCTACGAGCGGGAGGCGACCAGGTATCCGGTTCAGTACCCAACAGCGTGCAGCCCTCAGGCCTGGTCGACGGGCGCGCCACTGCTGTTGGTACGAACGATGCTTGGCCTCGAGCCGGTCGGCGATCACCTCGTCGTCGACCCTGCCCTCCCGAGCGGCATCGACGCGCTTGCTCTGCTGGGGATCCCCGGGCGCTGGGGCAGGGTCGACGCGTTCGCACGCGGGGAGATCGAGCTCGGCAGACGGTCCGACCTACAACCTCAGCTCGGGGCCCCCGAGCGGGTTTCCGCTCGCAAGCGTTAGCGACCGGGCGGGCGGATCAAGACGCCACGCGAGCGAAGTCGTCGAGGTCGCGCATTACGCGGGAACCCGAGCTCGACCCAGCACCAGGAGGAGGTTCTAGCCTTGCCTTTTCCTCTTCACGATTTCGTAGTCGACAAGATCGAGTAGGGCATAGACAAGCGCCCCGGCCACGATGAGCATGGCGAAGTCGTAAGCGACGCGGCCGGTGCCGGCGATCCATGCCGCGAGAAGGAGCAGGCCCGAGAAGAACGCGAACCTGAGCAGGTCGAAGAGGCTTGGATGAGGGATGTTGCCCCTCCGCTTCGGGCGATTGGCGTCCTCCGTCACGCGGTCCAGCTTACAACCGGGGGCGCGGCCGGTAGCTCCCAGACTAGATGTACGCCTTCCGCTGCAGCCATTGCATCGAGAAATACCCCCAGATTGGAGGCAGGTAGTAGGTGCATAGGCGGTGGGTGAACGCAATCGCGAACGCGGTCGAGTTTTCGACTCCCATCGCGACGAGACCGGCGGTCAGGCTCGCCTCTGCGGTCCCAACTCCGCCCGGCGAAGGTATGAGGCTGGAGAACGCAGACGCGGCGGTGTTGACGAGCAGGAGCTGGGCGAAGGTGAGATGAGCCCCGTAGGCCAGACATGCGGCCCCGAGGGTGAGCGCGTAGAAGGCCTCGACACCCAGCTGTCCGCCGAACAACTCGAGTCGCTTGCGCCGGTCGCGAGCCACGGCCCAGAGACCGGAGAACGCGCTGCGGATCGAGGGAAGAACCTTGGCTCGGATGGACGGGACGAAGAGCAAGGAAAGGACGATCAGAACGAGGAGGATGATCACCGTCGCGATCAGACGCCCGGACGGCACGCCGCCCTTCAGGTCGCCGGCTTTGACGGCGATGTGGACGAACGGGAGCGTCAGCAGGACGAGCCCGATCTCGACGATTTTCTCCGAGACGTCGTCGACCGCGCCGGCGGCGAAGGCCTGGGGAGTCGGAGCACCAATCCGCTGCAGGAATCGGACGTTGATGCCGATGCGGCCGGCCGAGCTCGGCACGGTGAGGTTGATGAACTTGATCGCAGACTGCAGCACGACGCAGGGAAGTAGCGGGAGCGGCGTGGGCACGGCGCCGCGGAATGACACTCCCCCGAAGAGGAAGGTGAGCTGGGCGGTGATGATCCCGACGACGATCCAGGCAACCTCAGCGTGGCGTAGTTCGTCGGCGATCGTCCCGAATCCGATCTTCGCGAGCTGCGTGATCAGCAGGTAGGCGGCCACACCCACCATTGCCGTGAGGACGAGGTCCCGGGGACGCATCCGCCGCAGCGAGACGACCTCCGGGACTTCCTGACCGGTGGCTTCGGCCGCTTGCGTCCGAAGATCCTTGAGACCGATCTCGTGCGAGCGCGCGAGGTCCCGGAGATGGGGCGTGAGCGCAGCCCGTTGCAGGTACGGCAGGGCCCGGCCGACCGCATCGCCCCAGCCGGCCTCGACGACTTTGCCCAGCGCACGGTCAGGGCCCATGAGGATGGTGCAGGCGACGAGAAGCTCGGCCACGTCCATGTCGAGGGCCGACTGCGGGGCGCCGAGCGTTGCGGTCGAAAGGTCGACCAGCATCGGGCCGTCGTCGTCGACGAGCACGTTGCTCGCATTGAGCCTGCCGTGCGAGATGCCCGCGGAATGCAGCCGGCCGACCTGCTGCAACAGCTCCTCGAGCGTCCCGTCGCTCACCTCATCGGGCCGCGAAAGCTCGAGCGGGTCGACGTCCGGCTGGCGTGTGACCACGAGCGCGCCCCCGTCGGGACCGAGGGCTGCGATCACGACTTCGGGAACCCGAACGCCGGCCTGTGCCGCCATGAGGGTGGCCAGCGCGTGGTGCTCGACCTGCTCCAGTCGACCGGCGGGGGCGCTTCGCGGGGGATCCCTGTAAGAAAGAAGGCGCCACTGCCGGGCGAGGCGTTGCGTGTCCTGCGCATCCCGACCCAGCACCCTCACCCTCAGAGGGTGTCCCTCGGTGTCGTGGCCGAGATATTCCGCGGCGCCGACGTGCTGCTGCGCCGACGGCCGCAGGTCGCTCACCTCGACCCCGAGCGACACCAGTGCGTCGCGTACCTGCGCCGTCGGTGGCACGCCCGCCGCGGAGCCGAAGATCAGCCGCGCGAGCGCACCCGCGCCCAGACCGAGTGCGAGCCCCGCGAGCGCCCCGGACGGGAGCGCCGCGCCGAGCACAACGGCGCCCAAACCTGCAAACGGAACGAGCCAGGTGGCGACCACGCGAACCGTGCGGACGAGCTCCGGGCCGACGACGACGATCACCGCAGTCGCGCCGGCAAGCCTCAGCTCGGGGTAACCCCAGCGGGACAACAGGTGCACCTTGATTGGAGACCAATCGGACTCGACGGCCTGACCCAGAAGGATGGCCACTCCGACTACGGCGACCGCCGCGACGAGCAGATCGCGCGCAAGGTCCCAGCGTCGGCGCAGCACAACGTCGACGAGGATCACGACCGCGAGCCCGAGCAGGCCGAAGAACGCAGTCCGCCACAGTGCACCGGCCCACCCGAACACCGTCGTCAGCGCCTCCGCGACATCACGGTCGTGTCCTGGGGCCGAGGATGCAATCGCGGCCGACAGCCCGATCACGATCGCTGCCCAGACCAGGAAGACCGAGTCGATCGTTCGTCTATTCCGGCGCCCCGGCTCGGTTTCAGTCAGCAGCGCGACGCGCCAGGAGCGATCGGCTGATCGCGCCGGCTCGTCCCGGACGCCTGCCGACGACGTCAGGACAGCACCGTGATGCTGACGTCGAAGACGGCCGAGATCGGAATCAGTGGCACGCCCGCTCGAATCGGCTCATCCCAAAGGGAAGTATCGGTAATTCTCCGGATGTTTTCTCGCTGCCGCCGGCCAACTGAAAGACTCCCCGTGTGCTTCCCCTCTCCGATGGAGTTCCAGCTCGACGCTTCCCCATTGTCAACGTCTCGCTGATCGTTGCCAACTTCGCGGTCTGGCTGTTCTATGAGCTCCCGCACCTGCGATCGGCGGTGTTCCATGCTTCCTTCTATCCCTGCACGGTCAACAACTCGTGTCATGGGCCCGAATCCTGGGGGGTCAGCTGGATCACCGCGATGTTCCTGCACGGGAGCTGGGACCACATCTTGGGCAACATGCTCTTCCTGGCCGTGTTCGGCAAGAACGTCGAGGACGCCTTCGGCCCGCTCCGTTACCTCGCGTTCTACTTCGCAGGCGGGTTTGCTGCGACGATGGCTCAGACGCTGATGACGCTTCTCTTTGGTACCGCAGCCGAGGCGCGCGTGCCCAACCTGGGCGCCAGCGGCGCGATCGCCGCTGTGCTCGGAGCCTACTTCGTCCTCTACCCCCATTCGACCGTGCGCGGACTCGTCGTCGTCTTCCCGGTGCAGCTGTCGGCCTGGTTCTTCCTCGGCGCGTGGTTCCTCTACCAGCTCATCGAGGCGAACTTTGGCATCTTCGGCGCCAACTCGAATGGCGGCGGCGTGGCCTTCTTCGCCCATGTCGGCGGCTTCGTCTTCGGCGTCATCGTCGCGCGACTGCTCGCGAACGCAGGGCGGATCGCCCCCCAGAACGGCACGACAGCGTTACGCGTTCCGGCCTGACCGGGGTCACGCGGGCGGAGCGAGAGTGAGGCTCGCGTCTAGCCTCTCGCGTGTACGTCGCCGCGTCGGTTCCGGTCATGGCCGCGACCTCGGCAACAGGACCCTCGCCGCCGGCCTCGAGGACCGGCGTCACGTCCATCGAGCGGAAGTTGTAATCGACGACTCCCTTCCGCTGTTGCTCCTCGGTGAACGAGACGTCGAAGTCGAAGTTGAAGTCGCTGCCGAGCGAGGACGCCCACGGAAAACTCCACCCCATC
>JBKPSO010000012.1:0-41250 GCA_046735055.1 Actinomycetota bacterium | reverse complement strand
AGGTTCACCACCGCGACGACGCGTCTGCGGTCCGGGTAGTGCTCGGCGAAGCGTTCGGCGCCGAGGCCGCCGAACGCGCCCCCGTCGGTCGAGAGGAAGAGCAACCGGTGCTGGGGGCCGATCGGCTGGGAGGACCCGGTCGGGGTCGCGTACGCCCGCGCCAGCTCGATGAGCGCCGCCGTGCCGGACGCATTGTCGTTCGCCCCTGGGCCCGTGCCCGAGTCGTCGCGATGCGCCATGATGACGATCGCGTCCGCGTTCTGCGGTCCGGCGGTGAAGAGCAGGTTTCGGAGCGGGACACGGCCGCGCCCCGGAATCGTCGCGTCGAAGCGATCGACCTGCGGCGTGAAGCCGTACAGCTTCATCTTCTCGGTCAGCCAGCGGGTTGCCCCGAGCGACCCGGAGGTGCCCGGCGCGCGGTCCGGATAGAGGCGCGAGAGCTCCTCCGCGAGGGAGAGGGCGGCTGCGCCGTCGAAGGTCGGCGGGAACCTCGGAGCCGGGAGCGCGGCCGGCCGCTCGACGCTGAACGCGACGATCAGCAGCGGCAGGCCGACGAGCAGCCACGTGCCGCGGTAGAGCCGGCTGTTGATTGGCCGCTCGGGTGTGCCACGCCGCCGCCGCCGTGTGCGCGCCCGATCTGGTTGGGGCGGTTGGATTGTGATACCCGGGCTATAGTACGTCGGCCCCTCGGTCGGCTTCACATGCCGGATTCAGCCACCATCCTGCTCGTCGACGACGAGGAGTCGGTTCAGAAGCTTCTGACGTACCCGCTCGAGCGGGACGGGTACCGCGTCGTCCAGGCGCGGGACGGAGACGAGGCGCTGGAACGCTTCAACGACGAGGACGTCGACCTCGTCGTCCTCGACGTGATGCTCCCGAAGGTCGACGGACTCGAGGTCTGCAAGCGCCTCCGCGCGCGGAGTGCGGTGCCGATCGTGATGCTGACCGCACGCGACGACGAGTTGGACAAGGTGCTCGGGCTCGAGCTCGGAGCGGACGACTACATCACGAAGCCGTTCTCGATCCGCGAGTTCCGCAGCCGGGTCCGCGCCCTGCTGCGCCGCGCCTCGGCGCCGCGTTACGAGCCGAGCACCGAGGAGGCGATCGAGATCGACGGCCTGCGCATCGACCCGGCGCGCCGTGCGGTCGAGGCCGAGGGCAGGCCGGTCCAGTTGACCTACGTCGAGTTCGAGCTGCTGCGGATGCTGGCAGCGCGTCCCGGGCGCGTGTTCTCGCGGCAGGCGCTGCTCGCGGCGCTGTGGGGTGGTTCGGAGTACCGCGAGCCGCGGACGATCGACGTCCATGTCCGCCATCTCCGGGAGAAGCTCGAGCCGGATCCAAGCGAGCCGAGGTACATCATCACCGTCCGCGGCGTCGGTTACCGCTTTTGCGATGTGCCGTAGGCTCGACGGAGGCGCACATGGAGCGGAGGTGCCGGCTTTGCCGGTACCGGAGCGGGTGACGTGAACCGGTTCAGCGGTGTCGGCGCGCGGCTCGGCTTGGCGCTCTTCGCCGTGCTCGCGGGCGCGCTCGGCCTCGTCTACCTGATCGTCGTCCCCTCGCTCCAGAACCGCCTCGTCGACTCGCGGCTCTCGCAGCTCGAGCGCGCCGCAGACGGGTTGGCCCGGGAGCTCCCGACCGACCGCTTCCGCTGGCCCGACTTCCTCGACAGCGCATCGGAGAGCGCGAATGCACGGGTCGTGGTCTACGACTACCTCGGACCGCCGACCGCGCTCGTCGTCGTCGGCGATTCGCGCGGCCTCCGGTCGACGGACGTCGAGCAGGACCGCCTTGCCCTGCGCGCCGCCGCGTCGCGCGAGCCGGTCAGCGGAACGGTGATCCACAGGCGGAGCCGGTACGCGGAAGCCGTTTCGCCGGTGCCCGGGACGAACTCGGTGCTGCTGGTCTCGGCGCCGCTCCACGAGGCGCTCGCGTCGGTGCGGTTTGTCCGCGAGCGTCTGCTGATCGCCGGCGCGCTCGCGCTCGCCGGCGCTCTGGGCGTCGGTTACATCGGCGCGTGGCTCTTCGCGCGTCGTCTCCGTCGGCTGGAGACGGCGGCGGAGCGTATCGCCGCGGGTCAATTCGACGAGCCGATCCGGGACACCGGGGCCGACGAGGTCGGCCAGCTCGCCCGAACCTTTGACCGGATGCGTGTACGCCTGGCGACGCTCGACCACGCGCGACGCGAGTTCATCGCCAACGCCTCGCACGAGCTACGGACGCCGCTGTTCTCGCTCGGCGGGTTCCTGGAGCTCCTGACCGACGAGGATCTCGACGAGGAGACGCGGCGGGAGTTCCTCCTGACGATGCGAGAGCAGGTCGACCGACTCGCGAAGCTCGCGACCGAGCTGCTCGACCTCTCGCGCGCAGATGCGGGCCAGCTCGAGGTCGGGCGCGAGCCCGTCGAACTGGTAGGAGTTGCGGAGACGGTGGTCGACGAGTTCTCTCCGCTCGCGCGGGCCGGCGAACGCTCGGTCGAGCTGGAGACCGTCGAGAGCCCGCCTGCTCTCGGCGACGAGCAGCGGGTCGTCCAGATCGGGCGCATCCTGGTCGAGAACGCGCTTCTCCACACGCCGCCCGGCACGAACGTACGCGTCAGGGCGGGCGAGGGGCTTCTGAGCGTCGAGGACGACGGGCCGGGCATTCCGGCCGAGCACGTCCCACACGTCTTCGAGCGGTTCTACCGCGTCGACGGCCGCCTCGTCTCGGGCAGCGGGCTCGGGCTCGCGATCGCGCGGGAGCTGGCGCGCGCGATGGGCGGGTCGCTCGAGGTCGAGTCGGCACCGGGGCGGACGGTATTTACGCTACGCCTTGCGGTCGAGAGCCGCGAGCACGCCCGCGTCACGTGAAAACGCAGGGTCAGGCTTCAGCCTGACCCGTGCGTGCGTGGTGTGTGTAGTCAATATGGACAACAGATCGACGCGGCTACAGTGAGACGAATGCGTCACCGCACCCTCGTTGCGGTATCGGCCTGTTCGGCCGCCGTCGGCGTTGCCGCGGTATTGCTCGTCGCCTGGTCGGCCGGCTGGCTCCACGGCGAGCGTCGCACCGTCCTCATCCGTGAGGCGGCGCCGCCGGTCGAGGCCTCTACCGCGCGCGTGCGGCCGCTGCTCGGCGGGCGGTTCGACCCGGCCGCGATCTACGCCAACCGGTCGGGCGGCGTCGTCACCCTCTACTCCGTCTTCGGCTCCGGCGCAGGCGCGAGCGCGTCGCAGGGCTCGGGGTTCGTCGTCTCGCGCGACGGCTTGATCCTGACCAACTCGCACGTGATCACGACCGCGGGCGAGACCGGCGGGAACGTCACCCCCGCAAGCAGCGTGTACGTCGAGTTCCGTGACCGCGACCGGGTGGCGGCGAGGATCGTCGGCTGGGACGTCTTCGACGACGTCGGCGTCCTGCGCGTCGATCCGAAGACGCACGACCTCTCGCCGCTCCCCTTGGGGGACTCGAGTCGGGTCCTCGTCGGTGAGCCGGTCGCGGCGATCGGAAGTCCCTTCGGGAACGAGAACTCGCTGGCGGTCGGCGTCGTCTCCGCGACGCAGCGCTCGATCGAGTCGCTGACCTCCCGGTACAACCTCGTCGACGCGATCCAGGTCGACGCGCCGATCAACCACGGGAACTCCGGCGGGCCGCTCTTCGACGCGCAGGGCCGTGTGATCGGGATCAACGCCCAGATCCGCAGCGACAGCGGCAACGCCGAGGGCGTCGGCTTCGCGGTACCGATCAACGCCGCGCGCCGCTCGATTGCCCAGCTGCTCGCGACCGGCAAGGTCGCATACGCCTACGTCGGGATCACCACCGAGGATCTCACTCCGGGAATCGCCCGCCGCTTCGGCTACCCGGTCCGGTACGGCGCGGTGATCACGTCTGTGCGCCCCGGCAGCCCCGGTGCCCGCGCCGGTCTCCGCGGCGGGTCGCAAGAGCGCGACTTCAACGGTGTCGCGTTCACCTACGGCGGCGACGTCCTCGTCGCCATCGACGGGTCTCCTGTGCGGAGCGCCAACGACCTCGTGCGCGCCGTCTCCGAGCGCTTGCGGCCGGGGCAGGTAGCGAGGCTCACGATCGTGCGGGACGGCTCCGGCTCCCGCCGGACGCTTCGCGTCGTGCTCGGCACACGTCCGGGCAATCCCGAAGCGCGTTAGAGACGCGCTCGGGTCGGTTATCACCTTGTAGAGGTCGAGCTGTCGGCCGCCGAATCCGGTAGAAAGGGGCAGTTTTTCCGCGGATATGGGCGTACCGGGTACATCGAGGCACGTGCTGGACTCGGGCTCCGACGGCGCAGAACACCACATCCATCTGCGCATCCCGGCCCGCGCCGAGTACATCACGCTCGGCCGCCTCGCCCTGACCGGCCTGTCGCGCCTCCGCGAGCTCTCCGACGAGACGCTGGCCGACCTCAAGCTCGCCCTGACCGAGGCGTGCTCGAACTCGGTCCGGCACGCGTACCGCGACGGCAGGGAGGGCGTCGTCGACATCTACTACGACCTCCACCCCGACCGGCTGGCGATCGAGGTCAGCGACGACGGGCCCGGCTTCGACTACGTCGAGACCGACGGCGAGGACGGCGAGCTGACCGAGGGTGGTCTCGGGATCGCGATCATCAGGTCGCTCACCGACGAGTTCGAGCTCGGCGACCGCGACGGCGGCGGCTCCCGGCTCCGGTTCGTCAAGAAGCTCCCCTAGAGCGAGTTTCCGCGGTCCGCGAGCGGGCTACGCTTCGCGCGTGGATGCGCCTCGGCGGAAGCTGATCGTCGTCTCGAATCGCGGACCCGTTACCTACAGCCGCAGCCGGGACGGAGAGCGCGTCGAGCAACGCGGGCAGGGCGGGCTCGTCACTGCGCTGCGGCCGCTCGTCTCGCGCCACGACGTCACGTGGGTCGCGAGCGCGATGACCGACGAGGACCGTGCGGTCGCGATCGAGGCGAACGGCGCTGTGATCGACGGCACCGGGCGCGGAGGCGACGCCTACCGGCTCCGCCTGATCGTTCACGACCACGCGACATACGAGCGCTTCTACAACCGCTTCGCCAACCCCACCCTCTGGTTCCTGCAGCACTACCTCTGGGACCTCGTCCACGAGCCGACGTCCGACCGGCGGCTCCGGGCCGCGTGGTCGAGCTACGAGGAGGCCAACGAGTCCTTCGCAAAGGCGGTGCTCGAGGAGCTCGAGCAGGAGCGCGACGCTGCGGTCTGGTTTCACGACTACCACCTCTACCTGGCACCTCGCGCCGTCCGGCGGGCTCGACCGGAGGCGGCGCTCTCGCACTTCGTCCACATTCCGTGGCCGGACCCTGACTACTGGACGGTGCTGCCGGCGCCGATGCGGCAGGCGATCCACGAGGGCCTGCTCGCGAACGACGTCGTCGGCTTCCACACCAACCGCTGGCGCGAGAACTTCCTGTTCTCGTCCGCGCGCATCCTCGGCGCCGAGGTCGACCACGAGCTGGGCACGGTCGAGCATGAGGGCCGGCGGACGCTCGTCACCGCACGCGCGATCTCGGTCGATCCCGCCGAGTTCGACGAGCTCGCGACGAGCAACGCGGTGCGCGAGAAGGAACGCGGCCTGGACGGGATCCGCGCGGAGCGGCTGGTCGTCCGGGTCGACCGCACCGACCCGTCCAAGAACATCGTCCGCGGGTTCCGGGCGTTCGAGCTCTACCTCGAGGCCCACCCCGAGTCGTGCGGCCGCGTCACGATGCTCGCACTCCTCGACCCGTCGCGGCAGGACATCCCCCATTACGCCGCCTACCTCGACGAGATCCAGGGCACAGTTGGCCACGTCAACGCGCGCTTCGGTTCCGAGGGCTGGGAGCCGATCGTGCTCGAGATCCGCGACGACTTTCCGCGGTCGGTCGCCGCGTACAAACGCTACGACGTGCTGCTCGTGAACTCGATCTTCGACGGGATGAACCTCGTCGCGAAGGAGGCGCCGCTCGTCAACGAGCGCGACGGCGTGCTCGTCCTCTCGGAGAACACCGGCGCACATCACGAGCTCGCCGAATGGACGCTGAGCGTGAACCCGTTCGACGTCGTCGACCAGGCCGAGGCGATCCACGCCGCGCTGGAGCTGCCCGCGGCCGACCGGCGGGCACGGGCCGAGGCGATCCGGGCGCACGTGCGCGAGCACGACGTCGAGGCCTGGCTCGCGGCGCAGCTCGCCGATCTCGACCGGATTTCCGCGCCCGCGAGCTAACGTTCGCCGCGTGACCGAGCTCTCGCATGTTGGCGAGGCCGGCGACGTCCGGATGGTCGACGTCGGCGCCAAGCCGCTCTCGCGGCGGCGGGCCGTGGCCGCCGCGTCCGTGACGATGGCGCCCGAGACGGCCCGCCGGCTGCGCGAGCTGCCGAAGGGCGACGCGCTCGCGACCGCCCGGCTCGCTGGAATCATGGCGGCGAAGCGAACGGCGGAGTTGATCCCGCTCTGCCATCCGCTGCCGCTGTCGAACGTCGAGGTCACGCTCGCCGTCGGGGAGGCCTCGGTCGAGGTGCGCGCGGCCGCCGAGACGACCGCTCGGACCGGCGTCGAGATGGAGGCGCTCGTCGCGGCGAGCGTCGCCGCGCTGACCGTCTACGACATGGCGAAGGCGATCGACAAGGGGATGGTCGTGGAGGGCGTGCGGCTGCTGGAGAAGACGAAGGAACCCGAATGAGGGTGGCGGTGCTCACCGTCTCGGACGGTGTCTCGGAGGGGACACGCGAAGACCGGAGCGGGGACGTGCTCGAGGAGCTGCTTGCCGCGGACGGCTACGAGGTCGAGCGCCGGGTCGTGCCGGACGAGCGTGACGCGATCGCGGATGCGATCTCCGACCTCGCGGACGAGGCCCGGCTCGTCCTGACGACCGGCGGAACGGGGCTCGGCCCGCGGGACGTCACCCCCGAGGCGACGATGACCGTCCTCGAGCGCGCCGCGCCGGGAATCGCGGAGGCGATCAGGGCCGACTCGATCGCCAGGACGCCGCACGCGCTGCTCTCGCGGGGGATCGCCGGCGTCGTCGGGTCGACGCTCGTCGTCAACCTCCCCGGGTCGCCCGGCGGGTGCCGGGACGGCTTCGCGGTCCTGCGTCCGGCACTCGGGCACGCGCTCGAGCTGCTCGCGGGCGAGCCGAGCGGCCACCGGCAGACGTGAGCGTCCGATGAGCACGATCGAGCTCCCGCGTCGCTTCGCGTCGCTCGTCAAGATCGAGCACACGGTCTTCGCGCTGCCGTTCGCCTATGTCGGCGCGCTGCTCGCGGTCGACGGGATCCCGACGGCGCACGACCTGCTCTGGATCACGCTCGCCATGGTCGGAGCGCGGTCGCTCGCGATGGCATTGAACCGGCTCGTCGACGCAGAGATCGACGCCCGCAACCCTCGGACCGTGGGGCGGGAGCTTCCCGCCGGGCGTCTGACGAGTGCGCAGGTCGGGCTCTTCTGCCTGGCCTCGCTGGCGCTCTTCCTCGTCGCCGTCTGGCAGCTCGACCCGATCGTCCGCTGGCTCTGGCCGATCCCGGTCGTCGGCTTCGTCGTCTACCCGTACCTGAAGCGCGTCACCTGGCTTGCCCACCTCTGGCTCGGCGGCGTGGACGGGCTTGCCCCGGTGGGCGCGTGGGTTGCGATCCGCGGCGACCTGCCCTGGCAAGCCTGGGCGCTCGGCGGCGCCGTCGCGGCCTGGGTCGCCGGCTTCGATCTCTTCTACTCGCTCTTCGACGTCGAGGTCGACCGTGCCCAGGGGCTCCATTCGTGGGCGACTCGGTGGGGCGTGCACGGCGTCTTCCAGGGCGCGCGGGCGCTGCACGTCGCGACCGTCGGCTTTCTCGTCGGCGCGGGTCTGGGGCTGCCGGTCGGCGTGCTCTACTGGCTCGGCGTCGGCGCGGTCGCGGTACTGCTCCTCTACGAGCACTCGCTGGTCCGGCCCGGCGACCTGCGCCGCCTCGACGCCGCGTTCTTCACGATGAACGGCGTGATCAGCGTCACCTTCTTTCTGTTCGTCCTCGGGGACGCGCTCGCCTCGTGACGCTCTCGACCCGAACCCGACACGGACGCGTGCGCAGTTTCTCGCTAGGCTCGCAGTGGGGAGGAGGCCGGGTTCGCCTACAAGGCGGCGCCGGGCCCGGGCCGGCGCCTCCGGGAGGCGCATGATCGCGGCCCGCGCTCTCGGCCGTCGCTTCGGCGCCAAGCGGGTGCTCGAGGACGTCGACATCGATCTTCCCCGCGGGGGCTTTCTGCTCGTCACCGGCCCGAACGGGTCCGGGAAGACGACACTCCTGCGCCTCCTCGCCGGGCTGCTGCTCCCGACCGCGGGTGAGCTGCGGGTCGATGCGCAGCGCGAGCTTGTCGGCTTCCTCGGGCACGAGCCGCTCGTCTACCGCGAGCTGACCGCGCTCGAGAACCTCGATCTCTACGGCCGCCTCTACCGCGTGCCCGAGCGGCGCGAGCGGATCGGGATGCTGCTCGAACGATTCGGGCTCTGGGATGCGCGGAACCGTCGTGCCGAGACGTTCTCGCGCGGGATGCTGCAGCGGCTCGCCCTCTGCCGGACGCTTCTCCACGACCCCGAGCTGTTCGTTCTCGACGAGCCGTTCAGCGCGCTCGACGACGAGGGCGCGGCGCTGCTCGACCGCGAGCTCGTCGACCTGCGGCCGAGCGCGACCTTCGTCGTCGCGACCCACGATCCGGAGCGCGTCGCGGCGCTCGCCACCGACCGCCTCGCGTTCGCATGAGCCGTAGGCTCGATGGAGGCTCACAGAGAGCAGGGGCCCAGGCTTTGCCGGCGCCGAAGCGGAGGGCTGTAAACCGGTACTTCGCGGACGTCGCGGTCCTCGCGCGCAAGGACCTGAAGCTCGAGCTGCGTGCGCGCAGCACGGTGCCGGCGATGCTGCTCTTCGTCGTCGCCGCGCTCGTCGTCTTCCACTTCGCGCTTCCCGCGGACAGCAGCGAGCTCGCCGCGAAGGGCATGCTCTGGATCGCGATCGTCTTCACGGCGCTCCTCGGCCTCACCCGCGCCTTCGTCGCCGAGCGGGAGCAGCGGCTGATCGACGGCCTGCTCCTTGCCCCGTGCGACCGGAGCGCGATCTGGCTCGCCAAGTCGCTGTCCGTGCTCGGCTTCCTCGTCGTCGCCGAGCTGGTCGCGCTGCCGGCGTATGCGCTTTTCTTCTCCGGGATCGACGGCGCGACCGTCGCGGGAGTCGCGCTCGCCGACCTCGGGATCTGCGCGGTCGGCACTGTGCTGGCCGCGATGGCGGTCGCCGGGCGCGCGCGCGAGTTGCTGCTGCCGCTCCTCTTCCTTCCGCTTGCGATCCCGATCGTGGTCGGAGGCGTCGGTGCCAGCGTGACCGGGGAGCCCGGCCGTTACCTGGGCTTTCTCGTCCTCTACGACGCCGTCTTTGCGATCATCTCGTGGGCTTCCTTTGAGTACGTGGTTACGGAATAACCAGGTCCCGGCTCTGGCCGGGCTTGCCGCCGTGCTGCTCTGCGCGGCGATCGCGCTGATCTTCTTCTATGCCCCGGTGGACGAGGACGGGCTGAACCAGAAGATCTTCTACTTCCACGTCCCGATCGCGTTCACCGCGTACGCCTGCTTCGGCTGGGGGGCGTGGAAGGCGCTGCTCGTGCTCTGGAAGCGGAAGCCGGGCGCCGATCTGGAGAGCTACGTCGCGATCCACCAGGGCGTGATCTTCGGCGCGATGACTCTGATCACGGGCTCGCTGTGGGCGAAGTTCCGCTGGGGCGTCTGGTGGACGTGGAGCGAGCGGCAACTCGTGCTCTTCCTCGTTCTCTTCCTCTTCTACTCGGCGTACTTCATGCTCCGCTACTCGCTCGAGGACGGGCCGCAGCGCGAGAACCTCTGTGCGGTCTACGCGCTCTTCGGCGTCGTCCTGATCCCGATCAGCCTGCTCGCGATCCGCCTCGCCGAGAACTACATCCACCCGGTCGCGTTCAACCGGCACGGGCCGCAGATGGCCGGCTCGCAGTTCGCGACCTTCCTCGTCTCGCTCGCGGCGATGCTCGCCCTCGCCGGCGCGCTCTACCGCGTCGAGCTGGTCGGCAAGCGGCTCGACGCACGGCTGCGCGAGCTGAGGGAGGTCCTGGCCGGGTGAGTCGCTCGCCTCTCGGCTCGCTCCCGTTGGGGAAACAATGTTTCCCCCCCGAGCCCCCTGCTTCCAGAGGCCGATATCTACCTGGGAACCTCCCGGTTCCCCTCAGACCCCTCCCCGCTCATCGGCCGGAGACCGGCCGATGAGCAACGAAGAGAAATACGTCGCCGCTGCGTACCTGGTGGTCTTCGCCTTCGTCCTCCTCTACCTTGTGATCATGGCGCTGAAGCTGACGCGGCTCGAGCGCCAGGTCGGCGAGCTCGCCGAGCTCGCGAAGAGGCGCGTCGGTGGTTGAGCTCCTCTTCTGGCCCGCGCTCCTTGCGTACGGCGAGGCCGCGCTCGCCTACGCGGGCGACGCGCGGCGACCGGGGACGGCCGGGCGCCTGGCAACGTGGGGCGTCCGCGTCGGCTGGCTCCTCCAGACTGCGCTCCTGATCGCGCAGGCCGCGCGGGCGGACGGCTTCCCGTGGTCGACCTGGGCGGGCTCGCTGAACCTCTTCGTCTGGCTCGTCGTCACCGTCTACCTGGTCTGGGGCTGCCAGACGCGCTACCGGCTGCTCGGGCTCGCGGTGATGCCGCTTGCCGCGGCGCTGCTCGCGCTCGCGCGCGTCGGCGGCGGGACCGGAGAGGGCTCCGGAAGTCGCTACTCGACGATGTTCCTCGTGCTCCACGTCGGACTCGTCTCCTTTGCGTTCGCCGCGTTCACGCTCGCGGCCGGTCTCTCGGCCCTCTATCTCTGGCAGGAAGGGCGGCTGAAGCACCGCCGGCCCGGCGGCGTGCTCGGGCGGGCGCCGTCGCTACTCACGCTCGAGACGCTGACCGGGCGCACGATCGCGGTTGCGCTGCCCGCCCTGACGGTCGGGATCGTCGCCGGGCTCGTCCGCCTGCGGAAAGACGGCGCCGCCGTCGACGCGCTGATGGCGGTCACGCTCGGCGCCTGGGCCGTCTACGCGTTGTACCTGTTCCTGCGCTTCGAATCAGGGTGGCGCGGCAGGCGAGCCGCCTACCTCGCTCTTGCCGGCTTCGCGCTGGTGATCGTCGCGCGCCTCGGCCTCCAACTCACCCACTTCTCGTGAACCTGACGCTCGTCGGCCTATCCCACCAGTCGACGCCGATCGCGGTGCGCGAGCGTGCATTCGTCCCGCTCACGGCGGCGGCCGCGCTCGCGCGCGAGCTGGCCGCGGACGGCGAGGCCGTCTGCCTCTCGACCTGCAACCGCACGGAGCTCTACCTCGTCGGGCCGGACGCCGAGGCGCGTTCGCTCGCTGTGCTCACGCGCGTGAGCGGCCTGCCGGAGGAGGAGCTCCGCGGTGTCGTCTATCGCCTCCGTGACGAGGCGGCCGCGCTGCACCTCTTCCGCGTGGCGGCGGGCCTCGACTCGATGGTGCCGGGGGAGGGCGAGATCCTCGGCCAGGTGCGCGAGGCGTACGAGGCCGGAGCCCCCGGTGCGATCCTCGACCGGCTCTTCCGCGAGGCGCTCCACGCCGGCAAGAAGGTGCGCGCGGAGACCGCGATCGGCGAGAGTCCGGCATCCGTCTCGTCGGCCGCGGCGGCGCTCGCGCAGCAGGTCTTCGGCGACCTCGACGGTTGCCGGGTGCTGCTCGTGGGCGCCGGGCACGTCGCCGAGCTCGCCGCCCGCAGCCTCGCGGCCCGCGGTGCCTCGATTGCGTTCGTCGCGAACCGCTCCGCCGACCGTGCGCGTGAGCTCGCCCGCCGGTTCGGCGGCGAGGCGATTCCGCTCGCGGAGGCGGCCGACCGACTCGCCGGCGTGGACGTCCTGCTCTCGGCGACCGGCGGGCCAGAGCGAACGCTGACGCGCGGGCGCGTCGAGGCGACCCTTCGCGACCGCAGGCGACGGCCCCTGTTCCTGATCGACCTCGCCGTACCGCGCAACCTCGACCCGGAGCTCCACGAGGTCGACGGCTGCTTCCTCTACGACATCGACGATCTCGAGTCGGTGGTCGCCGCCGGCCTCGCCGGACGCCGCCGAGAGGCCGCTCGGGCGGAGGCGATCGTCGCCGCACAGGCGGAGCGCTTCCGTGAGTGGCATGCGTCGCGCGAGGTCGTCCCGGAGATCGCCTCGCTGCGCGCCTGGGCCGAGGAAGTCCGCGCCGCCGAGCTCGAGCGGGCGAGAAGTCGGCTCGGGCTCTCGGAGGATCAGCACGCGGCGGTCGACTCGGTGACGGCCCAGATCGTCGCGAAGCTGCTCCATCTGCCGACGGTGCGGTTGAAGGAGGCTGCCGCCGGCGCGGACGGCGGCAGCTACGCCGAGGCCGTGCGCCACCTGTTCGGTCTCGACGATCCTGCCGGCTGATGCTCGTGCGCGTCGGCTCGCGCGGCAGCCGCCTCGCGCTGACACAGGCGTCGCTCGTGGCCGACCGGTTGCGCGGCCCGGGCCGCGAGATCGCACTCGTCCCCATCACCACCGCAGGCGACCGCGACCGGCGCAGCCCGTTCGGCCGGATCGGCGAGCGCGGCGTGTTCGTCAAGGAACTCGAGGAGGCGTTGCTGGCCGGGCGGATCGACGTCGCCGTCCACTCCGCGAAGGACATGACCTCGACCGACACCGCCGGGCTCGCGGTCGGTGCCTACCCGCCGCGGGAGGATCCGCGCGACGCGCTCTGCGGCGCCACCGGACTCCGGCCAGGGATGCGGATCGGCACGGCGTCGGTTCGGCGGCGCGCACAGCTCCTCGCGCTCGAGCCCGAGCTCTCGATCGAGCCGCTCCGCGGCAACATCGACACGCGGTTGCGCAAGCGCGGCGAACGCGGTCTCGACGCGGTCGTGCTCGCCGCCTGCGGGCTCGACCGACTCGGGCTCGCCGGCGAGATCGGGCATCGATTCGAGCCCGACGAGCTTCTGCCGGAGGCGGGACAGGGTGCGCTGGCAGTCCAGGTCCGGGCCGGCGAGGAGGAGCTCGTCTCGGCCGCCGACGACGCCGAGACCAGGCGACGCGTGGAGGCGGAGCGCGCCTGCGTCGCCGCGGTCGGCGGGGGGTGCCTCGCGCCGGTGGCCGCGTACCACGACGGGTCGAGGCTCGTCGGGCTGGTCGCGGACGAGGACGGTCGCTGGCTCGAGCGCCGGTGCGGCGACGATCCGGGCGCACTCGGAGAGGAGCTCGCACGACTCGCGGCCGAACGATCGTCCTGACCCGGCCGGCCGGTCGGAACGAGCGGCTCGCGGCGCGTCTGCGTGACACGGGCTACCAGGTCGTCGTCTGCCCGCTCGTCGAGATCGAGCCGATCGAGACCGGCCCGGTCCGGCTCGACGGCTACGAGTGGCTCGTCCTGACGAGTGCGACGGGGGCGCGAGAGCTGCGCCGGCGGTCAGTCGGGCGCGCCGCCAGGGTCGCTGCGATCGGACGCGCGACGGCGGAGGCGTGGGGCGACGTCGATCTCGTCGCGGAGGTCTCGACGCAGGAGGGACTCCTGGCCCTGCTGCCGCGCCCGGCCGGTCGGGTGCTCTTCGCCGGCGCGGAAGGGGCCCGCCGGCTGCTCGTCGAGGAGCTCGGCGCCGACTTCGTGGCGCTGTACCGGACGAGCCCGTCGCAGCTCGCCGCAGCCCCGCGAGGCGATCTGGCCGTGCTGGCGTCTCCGTCGGCGGCGCAGGCGCTCGCGGCCGTCGCTCCGACGATGCCGGTCGTCTCGATCGGCCCGGAGACGACGGCCGCCGCGAGGGGCGCAGGCCTCTCCGTCCTCGCGGAAGCGGCGGAGCCGAGCCTGGAGGGGCTCGTTTCCGCTGTGGCCGAGGCCGGGTAGCCTCACGACGTGTTCGTCACGTTCCTGTCTGATTTCGGGCTGCAGGACGACTTCGTCGGCACCTGCCACGGCGTGATCAAGCGCATCGCGCCGGACGCCCAGATCGTCGACATCACGCACGGGATCGAGCCGCAGGCCGTGCTCCAGGGTGCGCTCGTGCTCGCGAACACGCTCCCGTACATGCCCGAAGGGGTCCACCTCGCCGTCGTCGATCCCGGCGTGGGTGGAAAACGGCGGGCACTCGCGCTCCGCGACACGGCAGGCCGCTTGTACGTCGGCCCCGACAACGGCCTGCTCGTGCCGGCCGCCGAGAGGATGGGCGGGATCTCGACTGTGTGGCAGCTGACGAACGCCGGCTACATGCTCCGGCCCGTCTCGCGGACCTTCCACGGACGCGACGTCTTCGCGCCGGCCGCCGCGCATCTCGCCTCCGGGGTCGACCCCACAGAGCTGGGGCCGGAGGTCGAGCCCGCCTCGCTCGTCCGGCTCGAGCTGCCCGAGCCGGAGGTCGGTGAGGCGATGATCCGCGCGACCGTCCTCTATGTCGATCGCTTCGGGAACGTCCAGCTGAACCTCTCGCGGGCCGAGGTCGAGAGCGCGGGGATCCTCCCGGGCCGGCGGGTCGAGCTCGACCTCGGTGTCGACCGCTACTACGCGACGGCCGTCCGGGCGTTCTCCGATGCGCGGGCGGGCGAGATCATCCTCTACGAGGATTCCTACGAGAACATCGCCGTCGCGATCACGGACGGGAACGCGGCGGAGATGCTCTCGGCCCGTGCCGGGCAGCCGATCACGATCCACGTTCCCGGCTGATGCACGCACATTGCGGCCTTTTTCGATCGTAGTCCGCTTGACCGCGCTGCCTCGCGAGATTAGGTTCCCGGCTACGAGGACGTTCGTGGCGCGGTAGCACCGGCCCGGACGTCCTTTTTTGGACCGCCGGAAGTGTTGCGACTTCCGGCGGAGCAGGTGGCGAGGGCCGGAATCGAACCGGCGACACCACGGTTTTCAGCCGTGTGCTCTACCGACTGAGCTACCTCGCCGCGGCGGACAGTGTAGCCGTGGGACCGAGGCGCTCTAGCGTCCGCGGCGGAGGCGTTCGACGAGCGCGGCGATGATCTCCCCTTTGACGAGGACACCGTCGGCGCCCGCGTCGGCTGCCGCTCGGTGCAGCGCCTCGTCGTGGTCGCCGGTAACGGCGATCAGGCAGAGGTGGGGGTGCCTGTGGCGCAGCTGCCCGATCGCCGAGACGCCGCTCAGGCGCGGCATGTGCAGGTCTACCACCACCGCGTCGGGGTCGAGCTCCTGCGCGAGGCGCACGGTCTCGAACCCGTCGTGGGCAGTGCCGACGACCGATAGCTCGGGTTGCTCCTCGATCAGGCGCTCGAGCGAGGCCGCGTATTCCTCGTCGTCGTTCGCGAGCAACACGCGGATCCTGCCGAAGTCCTCCTGCAACCCGTTCACCACCTCCTCTCGCCCCGGATACGGTTTGCCCGCGTGGCAACCGAGGAAACACCGCAACCCGTCGCCGTCATCGGCGCCGCGCTCGATCTCGGCGCCGGCCGCCGTGGCGTCGACATGGGCCCGTCGGCGATCCGGTACGCGGGCCTCGAGCAGCGGATCGAGGAGCTCGGCCGGACGTGCATCGATCTCGGCAACGTCCAGACCGCGGTCGCAGAGGCCGCGGCAGTCGGTGACGAGCGAGTCCGGTACCTGCGCGAGATCCTGCTCACCTGCGGCCGCGTCGCCGACCTCGTCGCCGAGGCATACGAGGCCGGACGGTTGCCGCTCGTGCTCGGCGGCGACCACTCGGTCGCGATCGGGACACTGGGAGGCCTGGCGCGCGTCGCGGGCCCCGGAGGTGTGCTGTGGATCGACGCGCACGGCGATCTGAACCGGCCGGAGACCAGCCCGACCGGCAACGTGCACGGGATGGCGCTGGCCGCGGCGATGGGTCTCGGCGGGCCGATGCTCGAGGGCGCCGACTGGCCGATCCCCCCTGTCGACCCGAGCCGGGTTGCACTCGTCGCCGTGCGCTCGCTGGACGAGGGCGAGCGGCAGCTGCTGCGCGAGCTGAACGCGACCGTCTTCACGATGAGCGACGTCGACCGGCTCGGGATCGAGCACGCGATCCGGGAGTCGCTCGAGCGGATCGTGGGGCCCGGCTTCGTCCACGTCAGCCTCGACCTCGACGCACTCGACCCGGAGGTCGCACCGGGCGTCGGCACGCCCGTGCGCGGCGGCCTGTCCTACCGCGAGGCGCACCTCGCGATGGAGCTCGTCGCCGAGTCCGGGCTCCTCGACTCGCTCGAGGTCGTCGAGGTCAACCCCATCCTCGACCGTGAGAACGAGACCGGGAAGCTCGCCGTGGAGCTCGTCGCGAGCGCGCTCGGCGCGCGCATTCTCTAGCGGAGGCAGAGCCTCTAAGCGAGGAAGGAGCTGAGCGCGTCAAGTGTCTCGTCGAGCGCGTCCCAGTAGACACTGTGACCGCCGGGAACGGTGACGACCTGGACGAGGTCGCCGAGCGCCGCCCGGTAGGCCGCGACGTGGTCGTCGAGCGTGAGCCAGGAGTCGGCGCCGAGCACGATCAGCGTCGGGACGGCGGCCGGCGGGGGCGGTGGGCTCGCCATGATGCTCCAGGCCGTGATCACGGCGCTCTTGCAGTACCGGTAGCGCAGGCGGCCGTCCGGTCCGGCCTCCAGATGCGCGGTGTCCGAGGCGACCACGCGCTCCCTCGGTGCGAGCAGGACGCGGCCCGCGTCGTAGCGCGCTTGCACGGCCTCCTCGACCGTCGCGTAGGAGACGTCGTTGCGCTCGAGCTCGGCGAGGTCGAGCGCGACGTGGGGGAGCACCTGGATCGCCGGGTCGAGGAGCGCCAGGCGCTCGATCCGGCCGGGGTCGCGCACCGCGAGCTCGGCCGCGAGGCGGCCGCCGAAGCTGTGGCCCACCCAGACCGCCGGCCCGTCCGGGATCGACTCGAGGATCGCTGAGAGGTGTGCGTCGACATCCCACGGCGGCTCCCAGGTCGAGCTTCCGTGGCCCAACAGGTCCGGCGCCAGCACGTGCCGTCCCGACTCGGCGAGCCAGTCGAAGCGGCCGCCGTACGAGGTCACTCCGTGCAGGCAGACGACGGGTGTCCGGGACCCGCCCTGCCCGCCCCACTCGTAGACGTTCAGAGTCACGGCCGGTAGTACTTCTTGCCCTTCAGATCGTCGGGGAGGTGGTTGACCTCGAAGCCGGCGGGATTCTCGTGCGGGTAGACATAGCCCTGACCGTGGCCCAGTTTCTTCGCGCCCGGGTAGCTCGCGTCGCGGAGCTCCTTCGGCGGGCGCACGTTACCGCCCTCGCGGACGTCCCGTGTTGCCTCCTTCAGCGCCACATAGCTCGCGTTCGACTTCGGCGCGAGTGCGAGGTAGATCGCCGCCTGCGAGAGGTTGAGCCGGGCCTCGGGCAGGCCCACGTACTCGACGGCGTGTGCGGCGGCCGTCGCCACGAGCAGCGCCTGGGGGTCGGCGTTGCCGATGTCCTCGGAGGCGAGCACGACCATGCGGCGGGCGATGAACCGGGGATCCTCGCCGCCCTCGAGCATCGCGGCGAGGTAGTAGATGGCAGCATCCGGGTCGGAGCCGCGCATCGACTTGATGAACGCCGAGATGAAGTCGTAGTGCGCGTCGCCGCCCTTGTCGTAGAGGAGCGGGCGCTTCCGGGCAGCGTCCTCGACATGGGACTCGACGACGGGGTCGGTTCCGGCGGTCTGTGCCGCGACCTCCAGAATCGTCAGCGCACTGCGGGCATCGCCGCCGGCCCGGGTGGCGATCAGCGCGCGCACCTCGGGCGAGAGCTCGATCCCGAGCGTTCCTTCGCCTCGCCGGATCACGGCCTCGAGCTCTTCGCCCGTCAGGGGTAGCAGCTCGAAGAGCTGCACGCGGCTGAGGAGCGCCGAGTTGACCTCGAAGTACGGGTTCTCGGTCGTCGCGCCGATCAGCGTGACAAGCCCCTCCTCGACCACCGGCAAGAGGGCATCCTGCTGCGCCTTGTTGAAGCGGTGGATCTCGTCCAGGAAGAGGATCGTGCGCTGGCCCTGGGCGCCGAGCCGCTCCCGGGCGCGGGCGATCACGGCTCGGACGTCGGCTACGGACGCCGAGACTGCGGACAGCTCCTCGAACGCGGCGCCGGTCCTCGCTGCGACGATCCGCGCCAGCGTCGTCTTGCCGGATCCGGGCGGGCCGAAGAAGATCGCCGACCGCATCCGGTCCTCGTCGATCGCCTGGCGGAGCGCCGAGCCCTCGCCGAGCATGTGCTCCTGGCCGACGAACTCCTCGAGCGTCTTCGGACGGAGCCGAAGCGCGAGCGGGGCGGTATCCGGCAGGCGCTGTGCCGCGGCATCGGCGAACAGGTCGCTCATGGCGCGAAGTATGCTCAGCAGGTGTCCAGGCAGGAGCAGACCGGGCTCGCCGACGAGTTCGCGCCGATTCTTTCCGGCGCCGGCGCGAGCGACTACGAGCGGTATCTGCGCACCGACGAGCTGCTCGCGCTCCAGAAGCCGCCCGGGGAGCGGGCCCACCGCGACGAGCTCCTCTTCCAGACTGTCCACCAGTCGTCCGAGCTCTGGCTGAAGCTCGCCGCCGAGGAGATGGAGGTCGCGACGGGGCATCTCCGGCGGGGGGAGATCGGGCCGGCTCTGCGGCTGCTGCGACGCACGGCGCTCTCCTTCCGGATCGTCACCCGGTCGCTCGACATGCTCGAGCTGATGTCGCCGTGGGAGTACACCGCCGACATCCGTCCGGTGCTCGGCCACGGCAGCGGGTTCGACTCGCCCGGGTGGAACCGGATTCGCCATGCGGCCCCCGAGCTCGGTGAGGCTTTCCACGCCCTGCGCCGCGCCGAAGGGCTGTCCCTGGCGGACGTGTACGTGCAGGGCAGGGAGCGCGAGGATCTCTACCAGCTCGCGGAGGCGCTCACCGAGCTCGACGAGTGGGCGACGACGTGGCGGGTGCGCCACTACATGGTCGTGGAGCGGAGCATCGGCGGAGAGGTCGTCGGGACGCAGGGCACGCCGGTCGAGTTGCTCGGGAAGCTGATCGACCGCAAGCTCTACCCGGAGCTGTGGAAGGTGCGCACGGAGCTGACGAACATCGCGAAGGAGAACGACTGACTCTCTCCGACGCTGCCGCCGCCTGGAGCGGCGCGACCTACGAGCGGATCGCGGAGGCGCTTGCTCCCATCCACCGGCGCATCGTCGAGATGCTCGAGCCGCAGCCCGGCGAGCGCTTCCTCGACCTCGCCTGTGGCACCGGCGGCGTCGCGCTCGTCGCGGCCCGCACCGGTGCCGACGTGACCGGGCTCGACATCTCCGCCGACCAGCTGGTGAAAGCGCAGGCGGCGGCGGAGGAGGCCGGCGTCTCGATCACGTTCGACGAGGGCGACGCGCAGGCGCTGCCGTACGCGGATTCGAGCTTCGATGCCGTCGCGTCGGTCTTCGGGATGATCTTCGCGCCCGACCACGGGCGCGCAGGCGCCGAGTTGACCCGAGTCTGCCGGCCGGGGCGCGGGTCGCGCTCACGGCGTGGCCGAACGACGCCTGGGCGCAGCTCGGTGCACGGCTGCGGCCCGACTACGAGGGCGTCGCTGCGCAGCCGTGGGCGGAAGCGGAGTACGTACGCCGGTTGCTTCCGCAGTTCGACCTGAGGTTCGAGCGGGGCGAGTCGACGATCGCAGCGCACTCCCCCGAGGAGCTCTGGGACCTGCTGGCGTCGTCAGTGCCGCCGCTGAAGGCGTGGCTCGACACCCTCGACGACCCGGCCCGCGAGTCCGCCCGCGCCCAGTACATGCAGCTCTTCGACGGGGGCCGGCTGATCCGCGAGTACGTACTGATCCTGGGCACGAGACGATGAGCCGTAGGCTCGACGGAGGCTCACAAGGAGCGGAGGTGGCGGCTTTGCCGGCGCCGAAGCGGGTGTGGTGAGCCTTCGCGACGAAGCGGTCCAGCTCCTGCAGGAGCTGATCCGGCTGGACACGGTCAACCCGCCCGGGAACGAGACGCTCGCCGCCGAGCACCTGCTCCGGTACCTGGAGCCCTTCGGGGTCGAGTGCGAGCTCTACGCGCGGCAGCCGGAGCGGGCGAACCTCGTCGCGCGAATCCGCGGCCGCGGCGAGGGGCCGAGCCTGCTGCTGCTCTCGCACACGGACACCGTGCTCGCCGACCCGGCCGAGTGGACGGTCGACCCGTGGTCGGGCGAGCTGCGCGACGGCGAGGTCTGGGGCCGTGGCGCGCTCGATATGAAGAGCCAGGTGGCAGCCAACGCGGTCGCGGTCGCCTCGCTCGCGCGCGAGGGGTTCCGGCCCGCGGGCGACCTGATCTTCGCCGCGACCGCCGACGAGGAGGTGGGCGAGGGGGTCACGTACGGGCTCGAGTGGCTGTGCGAGGCACACCCGGATGCCGTTCGCTGCGACTACGCCATCAACGAGGGCGGCGGCGATCGCGTCGAGATCGGTGGGCGCGTTCTGTATCTGTGCGCGTCCGCCGAGAAGCGGAGCTCGCCGTTCGTGCTCGACGTCCACGGCCGCAGCGGGCACGCCTCGATGCCCGGGATCGCGGACAACGCGCTCGTCAAGGCGTCACGGCTGATCACGAGGCTCGGGAAGTTCGCGCCGGAGCCGCGGCTGATCCCCGAGACGGAGGGGTTTCTCGCGGCGCTCGTCGACCGGGTCCCGCCGGCGGGTGACGCGCTCGCGGTCGCGCGCGAGGTCGACCCGGTCGCGGCGGAGATGGTCGAGCCGCTGCTGGCGCTCACCGTGTCGCCGACGATGATCGAGGCCTCGACGAGGCGGAACGTGATTCCCGGCCGCTGCGAGGTGACGGTCGACTGCCGCCTGCTGCCGGGGCAGACGGAGGAGGAGGCGGAGGCGCTGCTGCGCGACTGGCTCGGCCCGGACAGCTATGACCTCGAGTGGGGCGAAGCCCGAGGCGGGACGCGCTCGACGCTCGACACACCGCTTTGGTCGGCGGTCGCGCGGTTCGTCGAGGGGCTCGAGCCGGGGGCGCGGCTCGCTCCGATCTGCGTTCCCGGGTTCACGGACTCGCATTGGCTCCGCGAGGCGTTCGGCACGGTCGCGTACGGGTTCTTCCCGATGCGGACGATGATCGCCGAGCTCGCCGCCCGGCTGATCCACTCCGCGGACGAGCGGATCCCCGTTGACGACGTGGGCCTCGGCGTCGAGTTCCTGCGCTCCGCTGCACTATCCGTCGGCAGCTAGGCTCTTCACATGGCCGACGAGAAGATTCGCCTGGGTGGTATGGCGCTGCAGAACGGCGTCCTCGTGCACGGTCCGACGGCCTGGGCGATCGCGGTGCGGACGCCGGAGGGCGAGCTGAAGGTCGCCTCCGGGCGCAAGCGGCTCCGCGGCGCGAAGGTGACGAGTCCCCTGCTGCGCGGGCCGGCGCGACTGGCCGATGCACTCCTGCTGCTCCCGCGGATCCGGCGGGCGCTTCCCGAGGCACGCCTGCCGTTCGAGCGGCCGGCCGTGATCGCGGCGATGCTGGCCAGCGGGGTAGCGGTCAGGGTGCTTCGGGACTCGCGACGGATCGGGCCGCTCGCGAAGGAGCTCCTCGCCGGCGCGCTCTCGCTCGCGCCCGCGACACTCGCCCTGCGCGGATCGAGCCTCGCCGCCTACCACGGGGCAGAGCACATCTCGATCGGCACGTACGAGCACGGAGAGCAGCGAGGGAAGGAGCACGAGCGCTGCGGCTCACACCTCGTCGGGCCGCTGCTGCTGACGTCTGCCGTCGGAGCGGCGCTGGCTGCGAAGGCGCCGGCCGCGCTGCGAGGCTTCGCGCGCGTCGGCGCAACGGTGGGCGCGGTCTCCGCGGCGACGGAGCTCTTCTCGTGGATGGTGCGGCACCCGGATCACCCCGTCGCGAAGGCGCTTGCGCGCCCCGGTCACGAGCTGCAGCACCGGCTCGCCACCGCGGAGCCCGACGCGGCGCAGCTCGAGGTCGCCGACGCCGCGCTGCGGGCGTGCCTGGAGCTCGAGGAGCGGCATGGCGCTGAACACCCGGACCGAGCGTAGGCGGCTTCCACCAGAGATCTTCGACCTTCCCGTCGAGAAGATGCGGGAGGGCTACTACACCGATGCGTACTTCAATCACACGCGCGCGGCGCTTTTCGCCGACGAGCGGTATCCCCGGGTCGTAATGCAGGTGTTCCAGAAGCACCACGCCGTGCTCGGAGGGATGGACGAGGCGATCGCGGTCCTGAAGCTCTGCTCCGACGAGTGGGACGCTCTCACCGTGCACGCGCTCTACGACGGCGACTGGATCGAGCCGTGGGAGACGGTGATGACGATCGAAGGCGACTACACGCTGTTCGCCCACCTGGAGACGGTCTACCTGGGCGTGCTCGCGCGGCGGACGCTGATCTCGACGAACGTCACCCGCGTGTTGGAGGCTGCGCACGGGAAGCCGATCATCTTCATGGCCGCCCGCCACGACCACCACCGCGTGCAGACCGGCGACGGGTACGCCGCCTACGTCGCCGGCGCGCTCGTCGGCTCCGAGATCGGTGTGACCACGGACGCCCAGTCGTCCTGGTGGGGCGGTCGTGGGATCGGAACCGTGCCGCACGCGCTGATCGCCGCCTACGGCGGGAACACTGTGCTCGCCGCCACCAAGTTCGCCGAGTGGGCGCCGCCGGACTTCAACATCGTCGTGCTCGTCGACTTCGAGAACGACTCGGTGCGCACGGCGCTGGAGGTCGCGCGGGCGCTGAGGGACCGCCTCTGGGGCGTGCGCCTCGACACCTCGGGACAGCTCGTCGACCGCTCGCTCTGGAACGAGCTGGGCGACTTCGAACCCCGCGGCGTCAACGAGCGGCTCGTGCGCAAGGTGCGCGACGCGCTCGACGGCGACGGCTTCGAGCGCGTGAAGATCGTCGCGTCGGGCGGCTTCACGGTCGAGCGGATCCGAGCCTTCGAGGAGGCGGGCGTCCCGGTTGACGCCTACGGGGTCGGCTCGTCCCTGATTCGCGGCTCGAACGACTTCACGGCGGACATCGTGCTCTCCGACGGCCGCCCGTCGGCGAAGGTGGGCCGGCGCTTCCGCGCGAACCCTCGCCTCGAGCTCGTCACCTAGCGTGAAGGCCCTCTGGGACGTCGACACGCAGCTCGACTTCATGCTCCCGGCCGGCAAGCTGTACGTCGCGGGGGCGGAGCAGACGGTCCCGGCGATGGCGAGGCTCGTCGCCGCGGCGCGCGAGGCGGGACTCGTGCACGTCGCCTCCGCCGACGACCACGAGCTGACCGACGAGGAGATCTCGGACGAGCCGGACTTCCGGACGACCTACCCGCCGCACTGCCTGCGCGGGACGCGTGGGGCGCGGAAGATCCCGGAGACCGAGCAGGACGACCCGGTCCCGATCGGCCTCGGCGAGTTCCCGGAGCGCTATCTCGAGGGGCGCGAGTTCCTGCTGCTGAAGAAGCGCTTCGACGTCTTCACGAACCCGAACACGGACCTGCTGCTCGCGCGGCTCGGCATCGACGAGGCGATCCTGTTCGGCGTCGCCACCGACGTCTGCGACGACGCGGCGATCCGCGGGTTGCTCGAACGCGACGTACGCGTCCGCTTCGTCGAGGATGCCGCGCGCGGGCTGGACGAAGATCGCGTCGCTGCCTGCACCGCCTCCTGGCGCGAGGCCGGGGTCGAGTTCACGACGGTCGACCAGGTTCTGGCCCGGCTCTAGCCCCTACAGCTTTGCCGACGTGGCCGGCGTCGAGGACGCGAAGGCCGAGCTCCCCGTCGGTGCCGCGCGCAGCGGACACGGGTTCAAGCGCAAACAGGACCAGACGCTGAACCAGCTCCTCGTCGAGCTCGGGACGAGCTCGACGAGCTGCTCTCGCAGGTCGAGCCGGAGCCGCGTGCCGCGGAGACGATCGGCACGGTCAGAGCGCTGCCGTAGCCTGAGGGGCGCGTGACGCGCCAGGCGAAAGGTAGAGTCGCGCCGGTGAAGGGCGTGCACCACGTCGGCGTCGCGGTCGAGGATCTCGATGAGGCGATCTCGAGCTACGAGCGCCTCCTCGGCGCCGAGCTCGCCGGGCGCGAGACGCAGGACGCGCAGGGGGTCGAGGCCGCGTCGCTGCGGGTCGGCACCGGACATGTCGAGCTGCTCGCGGCACTCGGCCCGGACACGCCGGTCGGGCGGTTCCTCGCGAAGCGCGGCCCGGGGATGCACCACCTTGCGTACGAGGTCGAGGATCTGCCTGCCGAGCTCGTGCGCCTCCAGGGCGAGGGGGCGCGGCTGATCGATCCCGCCCCGCGCCGCGGTCTCTTCGGCACGCAGGTCGCCTTCGTGCACCCCGAGTCCGTCCACGGCGTCCTCTCGGAGCTCGTCCAACGCGGGGGAACCCATGGTTCCCCCGCGGGCCCCCTCCTTACAACAGCGGGAGTCGGTGGCTGACCGCGTCCGCATCGAGGTCGGCTTCGACAGCGGCCAGGTGATGGCTGCGCTCGTCTCGACGGAGGCAGCCGACCGGCTGGAGCAGGCGCTCGCGGGCAAGGAGGACGGCTCGCTCCCGCTCGAGGTCGAGGACGGCCGCTACATCCTCGTTCTGAGCCGGATCGTCTACGTCAAGCGGTTCGCGCGCGAGGCGCGCGTGGGGTTCGGGGCGTAGTTACGGGACGAGCGCCGACGGGCATCCCCCGGAGGTGATGGGAAGCGGCGTGGTTGAGCGACAGGGCATCGAGCAGCTGGTCGCCCGCGCCCAGCAGGGTGACCGCGACGCGCTCGAGGGGCTCTACCTCGAGCACTTCGACCGGATCTACAGCTACCTGCACTTGACAGTCGGGAACCGGCACGACGCCGAGGACCTGACGACTCAGACCTTCCTGAAGATGCTCGAGTCGATCGGGAAGTTCAGGTGGGGCACGGCGCCGTTCTCCGCCTGGCTCTTCCGGATCGCGCACAACCTCGCGATCGACCACTTCCGCGCGCGGCGGCGGTGGCAGCCGGAGGAGGAGGTGCCGGAGCCGCCGCAGGTCGAGTCCTCGGCCGAGGAGGAGGCGCTCAAGGTCCTCTCGAACGAGAACATGTTCGACCTGATCGAGCAGCTCTCCGACGAGCAGCGCCAGGTGCTGATCCTCAAGTTCGTGTTCGACTTCTCGAACCGCGAGGCCGCGACCGTGCTCGACAAGACCGAGGGTGCCGTCAAGTCGCTCCAGCACCGGGCCCTCGCCTCGCTGCAGAAGCACGTCACTAGTTAGCGTCACAAGCTTGTACGGTGTTGCACGTCGGCGGGCTTTGCCCGCCGACTGTGCGATAGCTTCGCTGCGTGGCGCTGGACGTCGGCATCGTCGGCCTGCCGGGCTCGGGGAAGACCGCGCTATTCAATGCACTGACGCGCGCGGGCGCGTCCGAGCACGAGCGCAAGGAGCACGTTGGGATGGCGCCGATCGCCGACGACCGCCTCGACCGGCTCGCCGTGGTCGAGTCCTCGGCCAAGATCACGCCGGCGACGATCCGGGTCGTGGACGTGCCCGGGACCGGCCCGGCTTTGCTCGGCAACCTGCGACGCTCGGACGCGATTCTCATGGTCGTGCGGACACCGACCGAGGTCGAGGAACTGCAGCTGGAGCTGCTTGTGGCCGACCGCGACCACGTCGAGAAGCGTCTCGAGCGCGTGCGCTCGCAGGCGAAGTCGGGCGACCCGAAGCTGCGGCAAGAGGTCGCCGAGCTGGAGGACCTGCTTCGCCACGTCGAAGCCGGCGGGACGGTCGCCGACTATTCGCGGCCGGTGCCGCCCGAGCTCGAGCCGCTGACGACGAAGCCGATGGTCGTGGTGACCAACGCGACCGGGGGGATCGACCTGGAGCTGGAGGCAGAGCTCGCGCAGCTCGACCCGGAAGAGGCGGCGGCGTTCCGCGAGGGCGGCCGCTCGGCGCTCGACGAGGTCGTCCTCCAGCTGAAGGACAAGCTCGACCTGGTCATGTTCTTCACCGTCGGCGACACGGAGGCGCGGGCCTGGACGCTCCGGCGCGGACAGACCGCACTCGACGCCGCCGAATCGATCCACACCGACATCGCGCGCGGCTTCATCCGCTGCGAGGTGATCGACTGGCACGACCTCGTCGAGTGCGGCTCCCGCGCCGAGGTCGCGAAGCGCGGCCTGCAGCGGCTCGAGGGCAAGGAGTACGTCGTCCAGGAGGGGGACGTGCTCAACATCCGCTTCAACGTCTGAAGCGGACATGTCAGGGGTCTGACCCAACGCCTACGAAACCGTGAAAACTCTGCGCCGATTCAGCCCGCGGAGATCGCGGCCGCGCCGCAGACCGCCGCGAGCGCGCCGCCGCGCTGCACCCTCGTCAGCCGCTCGCCGAGCAGCAGGCGCGCGAGGGTCGCGACCACCACGGGATAGAGCGCGGCCAGCACCGCGACCACGCTCAACAGCCCCTTCGTGGTCGCGACGGCGAAGAAGATCAGCAGCCGCGACCAGCGCGAGCCCGGTTCCGACTGAGGCCCGGCCGCGGGCGCCGCGCTCGCCAGGCTCCCAGCCCGCGAAGACGACTCCGACGAGCGCGACCCCGATCCCGGTCAGCTGCACGGTGCTCGGGCGCTCACCGCGTGCGAGTCCGACCGTGAGCGGAATCAGCGGCGAGGTGGAGGTGATCGGCGCGACGATTCCCATCGAGCCGACCGCGAGCCCACGGTAGAGAGCGCTTGTCGTGCTGAGGCTAGGTGCCGTCCACCGGCCGCGTGGCGGCGACCGAATCGAGCTGGTTCGCGTGGTACAGCACGGCGGCTTCGGCGGTCCTGGCCGCGCGGGCGTCGTGGTGGGAGGCGACGGCGTGGAGCAGCTCGGCGCGGACGTCGTCCTCGAGCCCATCCGCGCGCTGCTCGATGAGCCGGAGCCCGAGGTGGACGTGACCGAGCAGCCGCCCCTCGGCGGTCTGGCGGAAGCCGGGGCCAGCGGCGAGCTCCGAGGTGCGCCCGACGTCGTGGAGGAGCGCGGCAGCGAGGAGTAGGTCGCTGCGCAGCCGCGGATGGAGCTGATAGAGCTCGCGGCAGATCGTCGCGACGCCGACGGTGTGCTCGAGCAGGCCGCCGGCGTAGTCGTGATGCCCGGCCGGCGCGGCAGGGAGCGCCCGCAGCAGGCGTCGAATGTCCGGATCGCCGACGAACCGCCCGACCGTGGTCTTCAGCCCGGGGTGGGAGATCTCCGCGGCGAGGAACTCCAGGAAGCCGTCGAGCTCGTCGGGGTCCCGGCGCATCGCCGGGGCGAAGCCGGCGGGATCGGCGTCTGGCGCGGCCTCGATCGAGCGCACGTCGAGCTGGAGCCGGTCGCGGTAGCGCTCGACGCGACCCAGCACGCGCACCGCGTCGCCTTCGGCGAAACGTCCATCGAGCAGGTCGACGTCGTTCCAGACACGGCCCTCGATCCGGCCGCTCGGGTCGACGAGCTCGAGTGCGAGGTATGCGGAGCCGCTCTTCGTGCGCAGCCGGCGCTTGCGCGCGACGGCATAAACGCCCTCGACGACTCGGTCCTGCGCGAGGTCGGCGATCGAGCTCACCGGGTGAGTCTAGGCGCGAAAGCGGATTGCTAGGGTCCCGCCGTGGCCGACGTCAAGCCGTTCCGGGCGCTGCGCTACGACGAGCGGCGGGCGGGGCCGCTCGACTCGCTCGTCGCTCCGCCGTACGACGTGATCTCGGACGAGGAGCGCGAGCGCTACCTGACGCGCAGCCCGTACAACGTCGTCAGGCTGACGCTGCCGGACGACGAGGCGAAGGCCGCCGACCTGTTCTCCGAGTGGCAGCACGAGGGCGTGCTCGTCCGCGAGGACGACCCTGCGTTCTGGTGGCTCGCGCAGGACTACGTCGGCCCGGACAAGGTTCCGCGCCGGCGCGACGGGCTCGTCGCCGCGCTACGCCTCGAGCCCTACGAGACCGGATCGATCCGCCCGCACGAGCGGACGCACGAGGAGGCGAAGGAGGGCCGGCTGCGCCTGCTGCGCGCGCTGCGCACGCACGTCGAACCGATCTTCCTGCTCTACCCGGGGTCGCTTCCCGCGCCCAAAGGCGACCCGGCGATCGATGTCGATCTGGACGGCGTGCGCAGTCGGCTGTGGCGGCTGAAGAGCGCGCCGGAGCTCGGCGAGGCCGAGTTGCTGATCGCGGACGGCCACCATCGCTACGAGACCGCGCTCGCGTTCCACCAGGAGGACGGCACTGAGGCGAGCGCATGGCTCCTCGCCGTGCTCGTCCCGACCGAGCAGAAGGGCCTGACGATCTTCCCGACGCACCGGATCGCGACGCGGACAAAGCCGCTGCCGGCGCTCGAGCCGCAGTCCGATGGAGACGAGCGGGCGCTCGCCGAGGTCTACACACGGCAGGGCACCGGCTACCTGTATGGCGAGCGCGGGGAGCTCGACACCGAGCTCGTCGCTCGTTATGCGCGGGAGGTGCGTTACACGCCGTCGGCCGAGGAAGCGCGCGCGGCCGTCGACTCGGGGGAGGCCGAGGCGGCCTTCCTGCTCCGTCCGCCGACGGTCGAGCAGGTCGCCGCCGTCGCCGAAGCGGGGAAGACGATGCCGCAGAAGAGCACGTTCTTCTATCCGAAGCTCACGTCGGGGCTGCTTTTCCTGCCGCTTGACTGATTGGCTCTCGTTGTGCCGCGCCGCGGTCGGGGACGTGCGGGGCGTGCTCGCGAGAGCTGCCGCGCCGCGACGACCGAGAGCCGGTCGTCGGCGCCGGGATGGGCGGAGACGAGACCACCGCGATCGACGCGGCGGTGGAGCAGGCGGTCGTCGCGCGCTTTGATTCGGCGGGCGGCGACTTCACGCTCGTCTCCGAGGAGCTCGGCGTCCGCTCCGGCGGCGACACATGGGTCGTGCTTGACCCGGTCGACGGCTCGATCAACGCCAAGCGCGGTCTGCCCTTCTTCGCGCTCTCGGTCGCGATCGCCGAGGGCGGAAGGATGGACAACGTCCTCCTCGGCTACGTCTACGACTTCGGCACGGGCGAGGAGTGGACCGCCGAGCGCGGGGCGGGCACTCGCTTGAACGGCGCGGCGCTCGACGGCGACCGACCGAAGGACCGGATCGAGATTCTCGCGCTGGAGGCGACCCGCACCGACCTCGTCGCCCGGCACACGCCACCGCTTGTCGGCCTCGTCCACCGCCTGCGCATCTTCGGCTCGCTCGCGATCTCGCTCTGCCACCTCGCCGACGGCCGTGTGGACGCGGTGTGCTCGCTGAAGCCCGCGCGCTCGGTCGACATCGCGGCCGCCCAGCTGCTGGTGCGCGAGCGCGGCCTCGCGATCGAGCTGCCCGAGCAGCCGCCGTTCGGCGCGGCACCGCTCGACCTCGAGGGGCGTTCACGCGTCGTCGCCGCGGGAACCGACGAGCTGTGCGCGCAAATCGCCGCGGCGTTGTCCGCATAGGCTGCTCTGGCTGGAACTACAAGCACTGGCGCGAGGTCGTCTACCCGAAAGGGCTGCCGCCGGGCCGCTGGCTCGAGCATTACGCGACGCTCTTCGACACCGTCGAGGTGAACACGACCTTCTACCGGCTGCCGACGGTGAAGGCGGTCACAGGGTGGGTCGAGCAGACTCCGCCGGACTTCCTGTTCGCTGTCAAGGCGAGCCGGTACCTCACGCATCTGAAGCGGCTCACGGATATGGGCGAGCCGGTGCGGCGGCTCTACGAGCGAATCGAGCCGCTGGTGCGCTCGCCGAAGCTCGGGCCGGTGCTCTGGCAGCTGCCGCCGAACTTCCAACGGAACGACGAGCGCCTCGCGCATGCACTCGACCACCTCCCGCCCGGACGTCACGCCTTCGAGTTCCGCCACCCGACGTGGTTCGTCGCCGAGACCTACGGGCTACTCCGGCGCCGTGGTGTTGCGCTCGTTATCGCCGACGACCGCCGGCGCCCCTTTCAGACCCGCGAGCTGACCGCGGGTTTCACGTACCTGCGCTTTCACCACGGCGGCGGCGACGGAAACTACTCGCACCGGCAGCTCGCGGCTTGGGCGCGCCGGATCGAGGAGTGGCGCGCCGAGGTCGACGTTTACGCGTATTTCAACAACGACTGGGGCGGCTTCGCGGTCGAGAACAGCCTCTGGCTCGAGGAGCAACTGGGTGGGTAGCCGCCTTACGCCGATCAACAACCTCACCGCGGGCCGCCACCGAGCCGCAGCGCAGCCCGACCTCCAGGTGAGGCGCGACGAGGAATAGCATTGGCCGGGTGAAGCCCCGGCTCGCTTCGCTGTGCGTTGCCGCGCTCGCGCTTCCGGTCTCGGCGGGCGCCGCGCCCGGGTTCAGGGCGACGTTCGCGGCGCCGACGCACACGCCGACGGTCAACGTGAAGTGGTTCTACACCGTTCGCGCGACCACGCTGACGGGAACGCCGGTGCAGGCGACGATCACCTCCGAGATCGTCGACCCCTACGGGGGCGTGCACCCGGTCGAGTTCGGGTGCTGCAAGCGCAATGTCACGAACCGCCCGTTCGCGGGCGTCTTCCGCGACTACGTCAGGTTCCCGCCGGAGGCGCAGGGGTTCAAGCTCAAGTTCCGCGTCACTGTCAGGGCGCTGGGCGGCAAGCGCGTGCTGAGCTATTGGGTCAAGCCGAGATGACCGCGCGGAACGGCGGCGCCGAGGTCGTCGTCGAGCACGTCTCCCGCTCGTTCGAGGACGGCCGGATCGCGGCGCTGGTCGATGTCTCGTTCCGCGTGCAGCCGGGCGAGTTCGTCGGGATCACCGGCCCGTCCGGGTGCGGCAAGAGCACGCTTCTGAACCTGATCGGCGCGCTCGACCGGCCGACCTCCGGCGAGATCCTCGTCGGCGGCGACCGCGTCGGGGGCCTGGACGGCGCACGCTATCGCGGCAGCGTCGTCGGCTTCGTCTTCCAGTTCCACAACCTGATCCCGACCCTGACCGCGCTCGAGAACGTCCAGCTGCCGATGTTCGGGCACGAGCTTCCGCGCAGCGGCCGCGTCGAGCGCGCGCAGCTGCTGCTCGAGGAGGTCGGCCTCTCCCACCGAGCGGCGGCCTACCCGCCGACGCTCTCCGGCGGGGAGCGCCAGCGGGTCGCGATCGCCCGCGCGCTGGCGAACGAGCCGCGGCTCCTGCTCGCCGACGAGCCGACCGGCGCGCTCGACTCGGCGACCGGCGGGCAGATCGTCGAGCTCCTCCAGAGCGTCCGAGCGCAGCGCGGCACGACGGTGCTGCTGGTGACGAACGACCCGGACGTCGCCGGGCGAGCCGACCGCATCCTCAGGATCCGCGACGGCCGGATCGAGCCCGCCGCGTTGCCCGGAACGGCCATGTCAGGGGTCTGACCCCAACGGCGACGAAACCGAAAAGAATCCGTGCCTATTCTCGCCGCAGCGCCTCGATCGGCGTCAGGCTGATCGCCCGCCACGCCGGATAGAGCGCGCCGAGCAGGGCGACGCCGAGGGCGAACGCGAGGCCCCAGGCGAAGACGCCGCCGGTGAAATCGGCCTCGGTCAGGGTGGAGAGCGAGCTGTGGTCGGTGAACAGCACGGCCGCGCCCCAGCCGGCCAGGAGCCCGATTCCGAGCGCGATCAGGCCGATGCCGACCGCCTCGCAGACGATCAGTGCTGCGATCCGCCGCGAGCTCCAGCCGACCGCGCGCATGATCCCGATCTCGCGCACACGCTCGAACACCGCCATAGCCATCGTGTTGGTCACCCCGATTCCGCCGATGATCAGGGCGAGAAGCGAGAAGACCCACCCGGCGGTGATGATCAGGCGGCTGGAGGTGTCGATCTTCACGGCCTGCCCGGGCTCGACGACCGCCGTGACGCCCGGGAAACGTTGCTCCAGCCGCTTCGCGACCGCCTTCGGGGTCGCGCCGAGGGAGACGATCACCCCGAGGGTCGTCACCTCGTGCGGCCGCTGCGCGATCGCCTGCACGGCCTTCAGCGGGAGCACGACCGCACGGTCGACGAAGCGGTTGCCGCTGTGGAAGATCCCGGCGACGCGGAAGCTGCGCCGACCGGCCCGGACGCGTCCGCCCACGCGAAGCCGGTAGATCCGCGCTGCGCCGTCGCCGACGAGTGCCTCCTCGCCGACGGGCCGCCGCCCCGAGACGACGACGAGTCTCCGCTCGGGGAACTCGTCCGGCACGTACCCGAACAGGAGTGAGGACTCGCTTCCCTCGACGGCGCCGACGAGCAGGAAGATCCGCGCGACCCGCGAGACGCCCTTCGTGTCGCGGACGTTGCCGGCCAGGCTCTCCGGGAGGAGCGACCGCGTCAGGTCGGACGCGCCGGTCTGGAAGAGGCCGAAGTCGGAGCGGCCGACGTGGATCAGCTCTCCCGCCGTCCGTTTCACGCCGTTCGTGATCGAGAGCAGCGCGACGATGAGCCCGACCCCGATCGCGACCCCGGCGACCGTGAGCGCCGTCCGCACCTTCCGCCGCAGCAGGTTCTTGAGGACGAGGCCCGGCCAGGTCACGCGGCAATCCTCTCATTGGCTACGCTCGGTGATGTGGAACCTTCGCGCGAGGCGATCCTGAAGGCGCTCGAGCATGTGATCGACCCGGAGCTGAAGCGCCCGGTCACTGAGCTCGACATGGTCCGCGGCGTCGAGATCGACGGCGGCGACGTCTCCGTCACGATTGCGCTCACGGTCGCCGGTTGCCCGCTGCGCGACAGCTTCCAGTCCCAGGTCGCCGAGCACGTCGGCAGGCTGCCCGGGGTCGAGCGCGTGCGCCTCGGCTTCGACGTGATGAGCCCGGACGAGAAAGCCGCGCTCTCGGCAAAGCTGCGCGGCGGCGTCGAGAGCCGCTCGAAGGGCATCTCCGTCGATCGGAGCACACGTGTCCTTGCGGTCGCGAGCGGCAAGGGGGGCGTCGGCAAGTCGTCGCTGACGGTCAACCTCGCCGCCGCGTTCTCGCGGCTCGGCCACCGCACAGGGATCCTCGACGCCGACGTGTACGGCCACTCGATCCCGCACATGCTGGGCGTCAACCAGCGCCCGATAGTCGTCGACAAGATGATCGTCCCGCCGGTCAAGGACGACCTGAAGCTGATGTCGATCGGCTTCTTCCTCGAGGACAACTCGCCCGTGATGTGGCGCGGGCCGATGCTCCACCGCGCGCTGGAGCAGTTCCTCTCCGATGTCCACTGGGGCGAGCTCGACATCCTGCTCGTCGACATGCCGCCGGGGACGGGCGACGTCTCGATTTCGCTCGGCCAGCTCCTGCCGCGCGCGGAGGCGGTGATCGTGACGACGCCGCAGCCGCTCGCCCAGGAGGTCGCGTCACGGGCCGCGATCATGGCGCAGAAGACGAACATGCGCCTGATCGGCGTGATCGAGAACATGACCTCGGAGGTCTTCGGCCTCGGCGGCGGCGACCGTCTAGCCGGGCAGATTGGCGTTCCGCTGCTCGGTCGGGTGCCACTCGACACGCGGCTTCGCGAGTGCGGAGACGCAGGCGAGCCGCTCGTCTTCGCCGACCCCGAGTCCGACACCGCCGGGGCGATCGTCGCGATCGCCGAGGTGATCCACGCGGCCCGGCAGACCTTCAAGCCGCTTACCGTGCTCTCGAGCTAGAGCGTCCAGGTACCCGCCCTGAATGTGCAGAAGGCGCTGACCCGGTCGCAGACCTGGATGTGCTGACGCGAGATCTCGGCGCGCGAGCAATCGCGCGCGAGGGCGCCGATCGCGACGCTCGCCGCGACCAGGCCGAGCGCCGCCGTAACGACCAGCGTGAGCCTCCTCTATGCCTTCCCTCCTTCGGTGACAGCCCATCCTTACCCGGACACGTCGAACCCCCACCCGGAGCGCCGTAAGGATTGTGTGAGAATTCGGCGGTGGAGCCCCCGCTCGTGCGGTTACGCCGGATCGGGTTCTCCGAGGCGGACGCCCAGACACTCGCCGACCATTTTCTCGATGCCGAGCGGCGCGGGAAGCCGAGCCACGGGCTGTCGCGGATCGACTGGCTTGCCGAGCTCCCGGATCTCGACCCGAATGCCCGCCCACAGCGCGTCGCCGCCGAGCCGGGCTACGAGCGCTGGGACGGGCGCCGAGCCGTCGGCTACCTGACGCTCGCTGCGCTCGTCGACACGCAGCTGGCGGAGCCCCCGGAGCGCGCGCGCGTCGTCGTCGCCTCGCGCTGCTTCCCGACGGGCGCGCTCGGATACTGGGTCCGCCGGCTCGCCGCAGGCGGGCTCGCGGCCGCGCTGACGGCGACCTCGCCCCGGCGGCTCGCCTCGCCGGAGGGCGGCCCGCCGCTCGCCGGGACGAACCCGATCGCGATCGGCATCCCCAGCTCGGACGGCCGGCCGCTCGTCGCCGACGTCTCGATGGGGCGCGTCACCCACGGCGACGTGCTCGCCGGCACGGCGGCGCCGGAGGACCTCGTGCCCTTCGGCGGCGACCGCGCCCACAAGGCGTTCGCGCTCGCGGTCGGGACGCAGATGCTCGTCTCGGCGCTCGCCGGCGAGGAGCCCGGCGCGGTGCTCGTCGTCGCGCGGCCGGAGTTCGACCCGGTGCCGGCGCTACGAACGCTCGCCGACGGCGTCCGCCTGCCCGGCGATCGCTGAGAACCGTGGGTCGCCGCGGAGCGAGTCGAAGTCGGAGTCGCCGCGGGCGTGCTCGGACACCTGCGCCGGCTCGAGCTCGTATGCGCGCTGGAGCTCCGCGATCGCGGCCTCCTGGCCACCATGGAGGGCCTCGAAGCACGCGAAGTTGTAGTGGCCCTGCCACTCGTCCGGCCGGGCCGCGACGGTGCCCTCGATCAGCGTGCGTGCCTTCTCGACCTGCCCCATGTCGGCATAGGAGCCGGCTGCGAACACGTCCTCCCAGGGCGACGGCTCGAAGACGACGCCGGGCTTCGCGCCGACGCCGAGCACTGCCGTCCCGTCCTCGGCCGCGATCGCGCCGCGCTTGGTGCCCGGCTGCGCGAAGACGAGCGTCCCCGCGGGAGCGTCGACCTCGTCGTCGCCGAGCGTGAACGTCGCGCGGCCGCGGAGGACGACGTACAGCTCCTCGTGGCCGCCGCTCTCGGTGTGCTCCTCGATCACGCGCTGCCCCGCCTTCGCCGTGTAGGCGTTCGTCCCGAACGCGCTGATCCCGAACCTACGCCGTACCGGTCGCCAGACGAACTCGCCCTTGTTGATCGGGAGCTCTTCCAGCTCGTCGATGTGCGCCACCTCGTAACCCTTTCCGGTCATCTCGCCTCCCTGAGCGACTCCAGCACGACGGGATCGATCTGCTCGCTCCCGTCAACGCGTTCCTCGAGGTTCTCCTTCCCGGCCCACGCGCGGAGCGCTACGGCGAGGTCGCCGTCGTAGCCGAGCGCGGCGAGCCGCCTGTGTAGCTCGGCGGCGAGGTCGTCGTCCACCGTCAGCCACTCCTCGCGCGGCGTCTCGCCGAAGAGGGCGTCGTGGAGGCGATAGATCCGGCGGAGCTCCTCGAGCGGCCGCTCGTGGTCGTCGACGCGGAGGTCGACGAGGACGTGGGAGAGGTTCGCGTAGCCGCTGTCCTTCTCGACGACGAGGAGCGCGGCGGACTGCTGGCCGCGGCTGTCCCCGCCCGCCGCCTGCGCCGCGTCGAGGCAGTCGAGCAGGCGAACGGCGAGCGGCTCACCTGCGGTTGCCTCGAAGGTCTCGGCGAGGGCGTCCACCGTCTCCGCCGAGACGAGGATGTTTCCCTGAGCCGCGTAGCCCGGGCCGGTTCGCCCGCCCGCCCACGACAGGCACTCGTCACCCGTGTAGGTCGCGGCGCCGCCCTGTGCGTCGACGACACCGACCTGGCGTTGCGCGCGTCCCTCGTCGCCGTCCGTCAGCCGCGCGACGACGTCCTCCGCCGAGAGGCCCTCACGGAGCAGCGCGAGCCCGTCGGGCCCGTAGCGCGGGTTGGCGTAGGACTGCGTCGCGATCGCACCGACGTGCGGCTCGGCCCAGGGCACGACCGAGCCGACGGCGAGGAACTTCGACTGCGTTGCGACACCCCACTGGCCGGCCGCGAGGTCGCACGCGACGATCGAGTACGTCGCGAAGACGGGCTCAGCCATACGTGAGCTCGGTCAGGTCGAGCTCGAGCAGCTCGCGCCTGTCCGGCGGGACCAGCACGCAGGCGACCTCCGGGTGCGCGAGAGCCTCCTGCACGCTCTCGGGCGTGTCGGCGTGTGCCGCGACGGGGCGCCCTGCGGCGTGGGCGGCTTTCACGTCTTCCCGAGTCGCCTCCTCGAGCCACAGGACATCGCCCGGCAGTTCGAGCTCTCCTTCTACCGCGACCTCGGGGACGCGCGTACCGGTCGCCCCGAGCCAGCGCTCTCTCACAGCTCGACGGTCTCGCCCGGCTGCGGCGCGATCACCTCGACCCCGGGTGCGAGCGCGCGCAGCTCCTCGGGCGTCCCGACCAGAATCGGAAACGTGCCGTAATGGCAGGGCACGCAGCGCTTCACCCCGAGCAGCTCGAGGGCCACGGCGGCCTCGCGGGGGCCCATCGTGAAGTGGTCCCCGATCGGGAGCACAGCGATGTCGGGCTCGTAGATGCGGCGGATCAGCGCCATGTCGCCGAAGACGTTCGTGTCGCCGGCGAAGTAGAGCGTGAAGCCGTCCTCGAGCTCGAGCACGATCCCGGCCGCCTCGCCCGCGTACGTCCCGTCGTTGGTGCTGCTCGAGTGGTTCGCGTCCGTGAGCGTCACCTTGACGCCGTCCACGTCGACGGTGCCGCCCTTGTTCGGCCCCTGCGACATGTCCTCCGGTAGCCCCTGCCCGGCGAGCCACCCCCGCAGCTCGACGAGCGCGATCACGGGTGGCACGAACTTCCGCCAGAGCTCGACCGTGTCGCCGACGTGGTCGCCGTGCCCGTGCGTGACCGCGATCAGGTCGACGCGCTCGGGCTCCTTCTCCGACTCGGGGCAGGTCGGGCCGGAAAGCCACGGATCGACGTAGATGCGCTTGCCGCCCGGGCTGTCGAGCCGGAACGACGCGTGTCCGAGCCAGGTCAGCGGGACGGCCATCGATCGCGAAAACTAACGCAGGAACGTCCGGTCCTGCGGCGAAGCTTGCACTGTGACGCGTCGAGAGCTCTTGCCGATGGGGCTCGTTCTCCTCGTCACTGTCTGCGACGCCGCCGACGTCCCCACGCTCTCGTTCTACTTCCTCCTCGCCGCGGTGCCGGCGATCGTCGTCGCCGGGCTCGCCGCCGTCGAGGAGCTGCTCGAGGAGAGCGCGCTTCCGCACCGGCGGGCGATCGGGATTCTCCACGCCGTCTCACTGGTGCTGGTGCTCGTCTCCGCCGCGCTCCGCGCTCCGCTCCGCGCCGAGGGCACGGTGCCGCGCGCGGCCGTCTCCGCCGTGATCGCGTGCCTCGCGGTGTTCGCTGCCCAGGGCGTCCTCGCCGCACTCCCGGCCCTCAGGCGGGGCCTCCGCCTGCGCCCGCCCGCGGTGCCCGAGCCCACCGAGCTGCCGCTCCCGTAGCCGCCTAACGGGCTCGTACGCGGCTCAGAGCGTCTGGATCGCGTTCTCCGCGAGGTCGATCAGCCACTGCGCGCCGAAGAACGAGCCGATCGTGACGGCAAAGCACGCGAGGACGCCGAGCTGGAGGAGCCAGTCGCGCGGCGGTTGGCCTCCGGCGACGAACTGGAGCTCGGCGCTCGGGCGGAGGTAGAGCGCGCGGATCACCGCGAGGTAGTAGTAGAGGCTGACCGCGGTGGCGGCGATGCCGACGATCACGAGCCAGAGCCAGCCGCGGTCGTATGCGGCCGAGAAGACGTAGAACTTGCCGAGGAAGCCGCCGGTCGGGGGCAGGCCGGCGAAGCCGAGCATGAACGCCCACATCGCCGCGCCGAGCAGCGGCCGTTCCCAGCCCATCCCGGCGAGGTTGTCGAGCGTCGCCTCCCGGCCGAGCTCGCGCTCCCGCGCGGCGACGACGCCGAAGGCGCCGAGCGACATCGCCGAGTAGGGGATCAGGTAGTAGACAAGCGCCTTCGCGCCGAGCTCGTTGTGCGAGGCGATCGCGATCAGCATGAAGCCCGCATGCGAGATCGAGGAGTACGCGAGCAGGCGCTTGAGGTTCCGCTGGACGAGCGCGGCGAGGTTCCCGACGGCGAGCGAGGCGCACGCCATCACTGCCACCGCGATCGTCCAGATCGACGCCTCCTGCGGGAACGCGGTGAAGAGCACGCGCAGCGTGAGCATCAGCGCCGCGACCTTCGTCGCGGCGGACATGAAGGCGGTCACGGACGTCGGCGCGCCCTCGTAGACGTCAGGCGTCCACATGTGGAACGGCGCGGCCGAGGCCTTGAAGCCGAGCCCGGCGAGGATCATCGCCAGCCCGAGCAGGAGCAGCGAGTCGTGTGCGAGTCCGTTCGCGCCGACCGAGTCGGCGATCTTCTCGAACTGGAGCTCACCGGTCGCCCCGTACACGAGCGCCGAGCCGAACAGGAGCACGGCGGAGCCGAAGCTGCCGATGATCAGGTACTTCAGCCCGGCCTCCAGCGAGCGCTCGCGGTCACGGTCGATTGCGCAGAGGATGTAGAGCGAGATCGAGAACCACTCGAGCCCGAGGAAGAGCGTCATCAGGTTGTTCGCGTGGGCGAGGAAGATCATCCCGGCGGCGGCCGCGGCGAGCAGCGCGTAGTACTCGCCGACGTATTCCTTCATCTGCTCCGAGTAGGAGATCCCGACGGCGACGAGTCCGGTGCCCGCGACGATGAGTGCCGCGATCGCCCCGAAGCGGTCGCGGCGGATCGCGCCGCCGATGATGCTCTCGCCGCCCTCGCTCCGGTCGTAGAGGATCGCGGCGGCGACGAACGCGCCGGCGAAGCCGCCGGCAGCGAGCAGCGCGGAGGTCGCGCGGCGTGCGCCCTCCGGGACGAGGACCGCGACGAGCAGGCACGCGCCCGTGACCGCGAGCAGCGCGAACTCGGGCGAGATCGCGAACCAGTCGACCGGCGGGCGCTCGATCGCCGCGATCATCCGGTCACCCGGTCAGTGATCGCCGCCGGCCAGGCGGACAGGAACAAGAGCAGCCCGATGAGCGGGACGACGATCGCGAGCTCCGCGGGTCGCAGGTCGAGCGCACTCTCCGAGACGGCTGCGCCGGGCTGCCGGTGCAGGACCGCGGAGATCAGACGCAGCACGTACGCTGCCGCGAGCACGATCGCGACGGCGCCGACGACCGCGTAGAACCAGCCCTGGCGGAAGACGCCGGCGAGGATCGCGAACTCGCCCGCGAACGCCGACGACCCCGGCACCGCGAGCGCGATCACGCCGATCGTCATCAGCACGGTCGCGAGCGCCGGCCGGCCGCGCGCCATCCCGCCGAGCCGATCGAACCGTCCCGTCGACGTGCGCCGCTCGACCGCGCCGGCGAGCATGAACAGCACCGCGGAGATCAGCCCGTGGTTGACCATCTGCAGCACGGCGCCGTCGATCCCGAGGTCGTTCGTCGCGAACAGCCCGAGCGTGACGAGCCCGAGCTGTGCCAGCGACGAGTACGCGATCACGCCGCGGATGTCCGGCGCGCGGAAGGCGAGCAGCGACCCGTAGACGAGCCCGGTCGCCGAGAGCACGAGGATCGGCGTCCGGAAGTCGTGCACGCCGGCGGGGAAGAGCGAGAAGCAGATCCGCAAGAAGCCGAACGCGGCGGCCTTCGAGACCACTCCCGAGAGCACGGCCGAGACCTCGGCCGGCGACTCGCGGTAGGCGTCCGGCAGCCAGCCGTGGAACGGGAAGAGGGGCGCCTTGACGACGAACGCGGCGGCGAAGCCGAGGAAGATCCACGAGCTCGCGTTCGTGCCGCCGTCGATCATCGAGAACGTCCCCGCCTGGAGGCCGTAGACGATCACGGCGGCCAGCATCAGGAGCGACCCGACCATCGTGTAGATGACGAACTTGATCGTCGCGCTCAGCCGCCCCGGCCCGCCCCACGCGCCGATCAGCACGTAGAGCGGGATCAGCATCGCCTCCCAGAAGACGTAGAAGAGCAGCAGGTCCTGCGCGGTGAAAACGCCGACGATCGCGCCGGTGAGGAAGAGCATCAGCCCGTAGTAGGCGCGCGGCCGATCACGCCGGGCCCAGAGCCCGTACGCGATCGAGGCCGCGAGCACGACGACGGTCAGGCCGACGAGCCAGACCGAGAACCCCTCGAACATGCCGACGTGGTAGGAGACGCCGAGGTCGTCGAGCCACGTCACCTTGCTCGACTCCTGCAGCCCGCCCTGGTCGAAGTCGAAGCGGACGAGCGCCTCGATCCAGAAGCCGATCTCGAACAGCGCGACGAGGAGCGCGGTCGGCGCGATCCAGACGCGCGGCATCGGCACGAGCCACACCAGCAGCGCACCGCAGAGCGGCAGCAGGATCAGGACGTCGGTGATCCAGCCGTGGGAGCTCATGCCCCGCTCCACCGCCGGCAAAGCCGGCGCCGCCGCTCCTTGATGAACTCCGTCGAGCCTACGTTCATCGCACCGCCACGAAGACGAGGACGAGGACGGTGACGCCGGCGGCGACCGCCAGCACGTAGGAGCGGACGAGCCCCGTCTCGAGCGAACGGACGCGGGTGCCGGCCCAGCGCCCGAGCGAGGCGATGTTCGCGATCGAGCCGTTCACGAGCGGCACCTCGACCACCCAGTAGAGGCCCTTCGCGAGCGCGACCGTGGGCCAGTAGAAGAGCGCGTCGTAGAGCTCGTCGAAGTAGAACTTGTGCTCGAGGACCGGGGCAGGCCTCGGCGCGTGCGCCCGGCGCGCCGAGTAGATCCACCAGGCGACCCCGATGCCGGCCGCGCCGACGGCGACCGAGGCGATGCTCGCGACCGCCTCCTGGGTGTTGCTCGCCTCGACGAGCGGGCGCGCGACCGGCTCGAGCCAGTCGGAGATCGTCGTCCAGACGCCGGCGAACTGGAAACCGCCGCCGATCGCGGCCAGCACCGTCAGCACGCCGACCGTCAGATACATCGACCAGCGTGCGACGCCGTCACCGTGCGCGTGGGGCGGGTGCTCCTGGACGTACGGCGACTCGTCCCCACCGAAGACGATGAACAGCATCCGGAACGTGTAGAGGCCCGTGAGGAACGCGCCGACGATGCCGGCGGCGAAGAGCAGGTACCCGTACCAGCCGCGGTCGAGCGCCGCGGCGAGGATCATGTCCTTGGAGAAGAAGCCGGAGAGCGGCGGGATCCCGACGAGCGCGAGCCCACCGACGAGCATCGCCGTCCACGTCCAAGGCATCAGCCGCCGCAGCCCGCCCATCTTGCGCATGTCCTGCTCGTCGGCCAGCGCGTGGATGACGATCCCGGCGGCGAGGAAGAGCAGGGCCTTGAAGAACGCGTGCGTCATCAGGTGGAACATCGCGTTCGCGTAGGCGCCGATCCCGGCTCCGACGAACATGTAGCCGATCTGCGACATCGTCGAGTACGCGATCACGCGCTTGATGTCCGTCTGGACGAGCGCGATC
>JBKPSO010000011.1:0-9924 GCA_046735055.1 Actinomycetota bacterium | reverse complement strand
GGGTGACGAACGCTGTGCCAAGGATCTCGTACTGCGATGGTGACACAGCCACTCGTCTCATGACACCCACCGGGATCCTGTCTTCATGCAGGCGATCAAGGCGACGTTTGTGTACTCGCGGTCACGTTTAGTGGGGTCGAGGAGGATGTCCCGCTCGCCGTGGATTTTCGGCGGCGGTCCCGGTGTGACGATCAGCCATTGACGAGGATACGCTCCTCCTTGGTCGTGGTGTGAGATGCGTGGCGGCGGTCGTGGTCGCGTTCGATCGCGATGACGAGGGTGGCGAGGTCGCGGTAGCCGATGATCTTCCGAAACTGGCGTTCGGCTTCGAGCATGCCGGCGGCGGTCCAGCGCAGCGCCATCTCACCGGAGGACCAGCGCTTCACGTTGCGCTGGGTGCGGCGGACGATCTCGAGCATCGACTCGCACGGGTTGGTCGAGGCGAGCGTGCGCTTGAGCGAGCCGGTGACGCCGAGCCGGGTGAGCGTGAGCGTCTCGTCCATCCCCTCGCGCAGCGAGCCGGCGGCGCCGGGATACGTTCGCTCGAGCTCGCGGGCGAGCTGGCGGAGCTGGTCGAGCGCACGCGCGTGATCGTCGAGCGCCCACGCTCGGCGTAGCCGCTGCTTCACCGCCGGTCGGTCGCGCTCGGGTAGGTGGTCGGTCACGTTTCTCTCCTTGTGCCGCACGCACCGCTGCACGGGCGCCTCCCCGAAGACGGTGCGGATCGCCTTGCGCAGCGCCTTGGCGCCGTCGATCACGAACAGGATCCCCTGCTCGGGGTCGAGGCCGCGCTCGACCAGATCCGAGAGCAGCGCGGTCGCGACGGTCGCGTTCTCGGTCGAGCCATCCCAGAGCCCGAGCGGGATCTTGACCCCGTCGGTGCTGATCCCGAGCGCGACCACGTTGGTGCGCCCCTGCAGCTCGAGCCCGTCGATCATCATCACCGCCAGGCGTACATCGTCGAGGCGGCGGCTCATCAGCCCCGACAACGACACCCGTGTCCGCTCGATGAAGGTGCGCGAGACCGACGAGCGCGACGTCGACCGCGCCGCCTGCTCGACCTCGGCGCCGACCGGCTCCTGCGTGCGCCGGTAGCCGCGAGTCGACACTCCGGCGAGCATCCGCTCCAACACCGACCGCGACAGCGGATCACGGTCGGCGAAGTACTCGTAGGTGCGCAGCCGCACCTCCGCGGCGCCGTCGGCACTCCGCACCCGCGGCCGCTCCACCCCGACACGCCGGCCGCCGAGCGTCACCTCACCCGCCTCGTGCCCATGCCGCACCGCGACCCGATCGGCGTCGTGCTTGCCCTTCGTGCCAACAACCTCGACGACTTCTTCCTCGAGCAACTCGACGAGCACGCCCAACCCAACCCCGACGCTCAGGGCGAGCAGACCCTCCTTCGCCGAGCCGACCAGCTCCCCCCGCGCCTCCTGCACGCGCGGCGGCAACGCCAGCTCCTCGTGTCCGACCTGATCCCGCGTTACGGTCCTCACGGCGGTTCCTCCTGTCTCTCGACGACTTCGACAACTCGCCACGGTCGCTACGCGACCGGACGAGGCGGGAGGACCGCCACCTCAAGTTCTACGACAGACGGGACAACCTCCGACGTCTCAACAGAAGACCTCCGCGTGGCACTCACCCGCTACCGCTCCTTCTTCGACCGACTCCTCTCGGCTTAACGCCCCGGAGGGTGTCGGAGACCGCACGACCAACAGGATCCGGAGAGGCCCTCTCGGGGGCCTCTCCGTCCGCCTGACGCCGCCCCTTTTCCTGCGACGACGTATCCGCGCGACGAGCTAGCAGGTTGAACAGAGTGCGAAGCGCACCGGATCTCACGAGGGGGCTCGAGATTCGGTGGCCGCTTCGCACGCGGAGCATGAGCCCGCGAAGCTCGAGCGGGCGGCCCTGCGGTGGCACGCGCGCTTTGGCGGACTTCCGCTTGTAGGCGATAGGTCGTTAGTGAGGAAGGATGTCGTTGCCCCAGGCGACGTAAGCGAGTCCGGCGGCGACTCCGTCCGGGCCTCGGGTGAACGCGATCAGATGCGGGCCGCTCGAGCTCGTCAACACCCGGGGCGGGCTCTCGCTCGACGCCCCGAAGGTACGCGCGCTCTTGGGGGTGCTTCTCCTCCACCCGAACGAGGTCGTCTCGAGCGAACGCCTTATCGACGAGCTGTGGGGAGAGCGGCCACCGGCCACCGCGGCGAAGGTCGTCCAGAGCTACGTCTCGCAGTTCCGTCGCGGGCTCGGCCCCGACGCGATCGTGACGCGGTCTCCCGTCGAGGACGAAGTCCAGATGCACTCGGTATTGCGGCTCGGGGCTACTGGACTTGCAGAATCCCCCGTTCGGGCCGAGGAGGCCGACGAGCTCGCCCTCGCCCACAGAAAGATCGACCCCCTTCAGCGCTTCCACAGAGCCGTAGCGCTTCCAGAGGTCGCGGGTCGTAAGCGCCGCCGGCACCACCCGAGCGTAGCCGCCGGCGGATTGCGGCTACGTCAGCAAACTCCGCGAAGGGAGCGAGTCGGCAAAGCGGGTGGTGCGTGAGCTGGCGCGTACCTCTTGACGCGCATGGACTAGGCAGGCGTGGTCGGCGCGGCGTAGGATCCGCCGCCAAATCGTGGTTCTACAACAAGGGAGAGGGAGGTTGACCTGATGAGGATGCGGATTCTGTTGGTGTTGTGTGCGGCACTGGCGCTCGCTCCTTTGAACTGTGCGACCCATGCCAGTTTGCTGAGGTCATAAATGCCGCTCCAGATATCGAGCGTTGTGATCGAGCCTACCCAGGCGTTACCCCGGCAGGGCGCTTGGGTGCGCACTGCCTGAGCGAGGCTAGGCGAACGCGCCTGGCCGGCCGTGCCGGGCCGGGCCACGCCCCCTCCCCTCCGAAGCGCGACGAGCGCGTGGGTCCCTCCAGTCGACAGTCGGCTAACGCTCGCTCGGCTGGGGTGGACAGACGCCGAGAGGAGGACAGGACTTGTTCCACCGCCCGGCGTGCGAGGATCCCTCCCCTGCCACCTGGATTCCCGCTGGCATCGCCCGCGCCCGCGAACGCCCGTCCCGCGCGTCGGTGGGTAGCCACCGGGGTGGCCTATGCGAGGGCGCGCTGCTCCGGCTTGGGTGCTGGCATCCCCCCATCAAGTTGGCGGGGGGGCTGCTCGGCGGTCGGCGTGGCCGTATCTGCCGGGAGTGTGACGGTGACGACAAGACCGCCGCCTTCGCGTGCGGTCGCTACGGCCTGGCCTCCGTGTGCTGCGGCGACCGCGGCAACGATCGAGAGTCCGAGCCCGGCGCCGCCGGTGTCGCGAGAGCGCGACTCGTCGGCACGAAAGAACGGGTCGAACAGACGCGGGACCGCCGCGGTCGTAACGAGCTCGCCGCTGTTGCTGACTTCGAGCACCGCACAGCGATCGCTCTCGGAGAGCTCGATGCGGATGAAGCCGCCGGAGTGGTTGTAGCGAAGAGCGTTCTCCGTCAGGTTCGCGACGAGGAGCTCGAGGAGCTGGCGATCCCCGCGGCAGGCCGCCGGCTCGCAGACCGGCTCGATGCCGATGCCGAGCGCGGCTGCCGCCACCCGGTTGTGCGCCACCACCGCCCTCGTCAGCTCCGCGAGGTCGACGCGGTCGTGACGCCGGACGGCCGCCTGGCCGCGGGCGAGGATGAGGAGACTCGTGATCAGCGCTTCGCTCCGGGCGACGGCATCGTGGACGACGCTCGCCATCGCCTCGAGGTCGGCCTTCGTGACGCGCGGATCGTCGAGCCGCTCCTCGATCTCCGCGCGGATGATCGCGAGCGGCGTGCGCAGCTCATGCGATGCGTTGGCAACGAAGCTCCGCTGGCTCGCGAATGTTCGGTCGAGCCGGTCGAGCATCGCGTCGAATGTGTCCGCCAGCTCGCGCAGCTCGTCGGCGGGGCCGTCGAGAGCGATCCGCTGCCCGAGGTCGCCCTCAGCCGCCACTTTCCGCGCCGTTGCTGTGATTCGGGCGACCGGTCGCAGCGCACGGCCGGCCACGAGCCAGCCGCCGAGCACCGAGATCAATGTCGTGCCGACGAGCGCAAACGCGAAGTCGATCATCGTCTCGCGATTGAGATCTCCGGTCACTTTCTGCTCGGCCTCCTTCCGTGCCTTTTCGAGCTTGAGCACGAGCTCGGAATCCGGCTGGACGACCGGGCCGAGCAGCGGCACCTGCTTCGGTGGAACGGCGTCGGCTCCCGCTCCTGCCGGCACCGCGACGACCGTCCCACCCTGCTGCACGGTCAGCTTCTTCGCGACCCGCGTCGGGAAGTCGCTGGTGTTGCGGCTGACGATCACATAGCTGATCGCCAGCAGCACGGCGCCGCAGAGCAGGAAGATCGACGCGTACCACGCCGTCAGCCGGAGGCGGACGCTCGGGCGCATCACGCAATCCGGTAGCCGGAGCCGGTTACGGTCTCGATCAGAGGCGGGTCGCCGAGCTTGCGCCGTAGCCGTCCAAGGGTAACGCGAACCGTGTTGTCGAAGGGCTCGAATCGCTCGTCCCACAGCCGGCGGCGCAGTACGTCCGAGCTGAGTACGCGGCCTTCGGCACGCAGGAGCGCCTCGAGCAGGTCGAACTCGCGGGGCGTGAGCCTCACCGGTCGGCCGGCCCGCCGGACCGTGCGCCTGCCCGGGTCCAGCTCGAGATCGCCACGCGCGAGGACGGGCGGTGCCGGGCTCGCGGCGCGGCGCGCGAGCGCGCGTAGCCGGGCTCCGAGCTCCTCGAGCACGACCGGCTTCACGAGGTAGTCGTCGGCGCCGAGGTCGAGCCCGTCCACCAGTTCGTCCTTCGTGTCGGCCGCAGTCAGCATCAGGATCCGCGTCTCTGCGCCGTCGGCCACCAGTCGGCGGCAGACCTCGTCGCCGTGCAGCACCGGCAGATGGCGGTCGAGGACGACGACGTCGTACGGCACGAGCCGCGCCTTCACCAGAGCAGCCTCCCCGTCGTTGGCGACGTCGACCGCCATTCCCTGGCGGCGGAGCCAGCGAGCTAGTGCGGCGGCCAGCGGCCGCTCGTCCTCGACGAGGAGGACGCGGATCATCGCTCCCCCGGTGGCGTCATCTCCTCAAGATGGTGGCACGTGCGGCCTCCCGGTCGCCGGAGCGGCGCCTGCAGAGAGGCGCCGCTCCGACAACGAGAGCGGGGGAGCACCGGCAAGGCGGAGCTCAGGGAGTGTCGGGCGCAGCAAAGGCGGAGACCTTCTCGACGCACGACGGCTCGGGCAGGCCCTTCTGATTCATGAGCTTGGTGACGGCCTTCTCGATGTCCGCCGTCGCCGCGTCGATCAGCTTCTGCTTGAGGCCGCTGACCGACTTGCCGTGCGCCGACGCGATCTCGGCGAGTGACTTCCCCGCCCGGAGCTCCTCGGTCAGCTGGTCGACAGACAGTCCGAGATAGTCGGCGGCCGTCTCGAACGGCCCGCCGAGAGCGAGATCCGGCCCGGCGCCCTTCGCCTCGATCTTGATCCTCAGCCCGTCCTTTCCGTTCACGAAGTCGTCGAGGCCGTTGCGGAGCTGGCTCAGGATCGTCTGTTCCTGCTCGGCGGGGAGGTCTCCGTCGGCGACTTCACGGTCGAGGTCTGTCTTTGCCGCGTCGAGCACGGCTTGCTTCAGCCCGTCGACGGACTTCCCGTGCGCGGTCGCGATCTCGGCGAGGGACTTCCCGCTCCCGAGCTCGTTCTTGAGCTCCGCGGCCGACAGCCCCAGGTACTCGGCCACCCCAGCGAGAGGACCGCCGCCCGGGTCGCCCGGAAGCGGTCCACAGTCCTCGACCGAGCCGACGGGGACGGCGACGGTGACCGGGCCGAGCAGGGCGATATCCGTCATCGACGCCTGCGGAGCGGCACCGGCCGAGCCCGACCCGGACTCCGCGAGTGCGGTCGCACCCCCGGCGACAACCGTGATCGCAGCGGCTGTAATCGCTGCCGTGACGAGAGTTCTGCGTGATCTGAATCGCATCGCTGCCTCCCTACTTCGATCGATGGTCGATCTCGAGCTTGACCCCGGGCGCGTGACATCCGCGTGACATCGCAGACCGGTCGTCGAGCTGAGCGCGATCGCCTATTCACGCGGGAGGCCTGACGAGACGGACGAGAAAGGGTGCGGAGGGGTGCCGACGACGCGCTCGGCCTCGGCGGGGTCGGGGTCGACCTGCTCGCTAGGAGGACGGCGTAGCGGTCGCCGACGGCGAGGACACGTAAGCCAGCGCCGTCGAGGGCCGGCTGCTCCTGGACCGCCGGCGTCGACGGCGCCCAGCCTGGCTACATCATGGAGGCGGCGCCGCAGGTCGGGGATGCCTACTGTCAGGAGAACGCCCCAGGACTCGCACAGGACGCGGCCCAGGTGCTCAGTCTCACCGCGTCTCGCTCGGTTCCGTACGGGAGCTACAGCGGGAACGTCCTTCAGACAAAGGAGTTCTCCCCTGATCGAGCCGCACAGCGAGTACAAGTTCTACGCGCCCGGCATCGGCATGCTGGAGGCGATCGCTCTCAACGGCGGCAGCGAAGACATTCAACTGTCCTCGATCCAGCACAACGCATCTGGCCGGTCGGCTGTAGCGTTGCCTCGGAGGGCGCTACTAGGTTGAGCGTCGGCGGCGAGCGTCAAGAGGTGGACGTGAACGGCCGCGCCTTCGATCGAGACGCCCCGCCGTGTGCCTCAGCAGTCGCTTTTGACGATCGCGAGTCCGAGGCCGATGCCGCCGGTGTTGGAGTCCCAAACCCAAACCCCAGACCGACGTCAAGAAAGAACGAACGTCTCGCTGTTTAAGGCGCAGGTCGCGGTATCGGCGTTGGCGGAGCTTCGAGTCGGAGAACGTGCCGCTACGGCGAAGCTGTTCGCCGAGTTGGTGCGACGCGGCGGCGAGCCGTGAAGCCCGCCGCCGCGTCACAAGACGAGTTCTGTAAGCGGATGCGGTCTACTTCGTGGACACGAGGTAGCCAACGGCTCGTCGTCGCACTATTTGAAGCGCTCACGAACTGGCCTGAGAGGAGCATCGCCGGCGTCTTGCCCGCCTCCACGTAGAGCGTGATAGGCCCGGCGGCAGCTTAGGAGTCTCCTGCGTTGCCTTGGCGGACATTCGCGGGCAACGCGATGCGCGTAGCTCCAAAAATGGAGTTGCTGTCCATGATCTTGACAAGCGGAAAGGGTCCGCCCGGACTAAGACCGTAGTCAGCAGAGGCGTAGGTAAGGATCAAACGCTTACCCGACGGCACTGCCGGAAAGGAGACTTGACAGACGAGCAGGTTGCTACCGCAGATCGTCGTATCAGGATTGAAGGAAACCGTGTGCTGCTGGTACGGGACTTTGTCCGAGGGGTTGTCGCTCACGCTCACTTCACCGTGCCTTGCTCGTGAACCTTGATCGCGCCTCCGGCGCTGCTGTCGGTGTTCTGCTCCCGCACTGGCTCCGCCTGAGCAGCCGTATTAGCGATCCTGACCGACTGCGCGAGTAGTGCAGACTTTCGCAGCGTCGCTCTCGTTTGTAGCCGGTCGGTTGCGGTGCGGAGACAAAGCGGAGGCTTCAGTTGACGGTGGCGGTCGCCGTTCCTTATCGTCGGTTGCCTTCGCAGGTTTCGCTTCGACGACGATTGAGGGGGGATTTCGGTGTCGGTGGAGAGCAGCGGCGGGACGAGCGAGTGGCGTTTCACGCGCAGTGCGTTCCTGAAGAGGACCGGGGCGGCCGCAGTCGCCGTGGCGGGGGGCACGGTGTGGGCGTCGGCGCCGGCTGCCGCGCGTGCGCGGCGGGTGGAGAAGGTGGAGACGCCGATCAAGCACCTGGTGATCGCGTGTCAGGAGAACCGATCGTTCGATCATTACTACGGCTACGCGCCACAGGTGCAGGCGAAGAAGTACGGGCCGCGCGCGGGGTATTTCCAGCCCGACTCGGGCGGCGGCAAGCACTATCCGTTCGAGTTCACGAGCCTGACAACTGCCGATCCGCCGCACTCGTGGTCGGCCGTGCACCAGCAGTACGACAACGGAAAGATGGACGGATTCTGGCAGGCGGCGCAGGACCGGATCGGCGACGGCGACGCGGCGATCGGCTACTACACGGCAGCAGAGCTGCCCTTCTACTACAGCCTATTCGACAACTCCGCGCTGTGCGCGAACTACTTCTGTTCGGTGCTCGGTCCGACCTGGCCGAACCGGTTCTACTTTGCAGCCGGCACGTCGGGCGGGATCACGACCAACGGCGTTTGGGGCTACGGCGTCTTCGACTACCCGATCATCCTCGACCTGCTCGACGGGGCCGGGGTCACCTGGGGCGTCTACAACATGAACTGGGACTCTGTGCCGTTTGGCAACACGGACAACGTGTTCGTGTTCTGGAAGAACTTCGCTCACGACCAGCGCGCGCTGGGCAGCAAGGGCTCGTTCCTGAACGATGCACGCACGGGGCAGCTACCCCAGGTGTCGTGGCTCGTCTCCAGCTTCGCCCATCAGAAGGACGAGCATCCGCCGGCCGACGTCTCCGTCGGTATGGGCCTCCAGCAAGAACTGATCACCGCCGTGCGTGAGTCGCCGATCTGGAACAGCTCCGCGTACCTGCTCACCTACGACGAGCATGGTGGCTACTTCGACCACGTCGCGCCTCCGCAAGTCGACGCCTACGGTATGGGCGTACGCGTGCCGCTGTGGGTCGTCTCCCCATACGCGAAGGTCGGCCCCGTGAAATCGAGCCTGCCGGCCGAGCACACCTCGACGCTGAAGCTGATCGAGGCGCTACACGGCCTGCAGCCATTGTCGACGCGGAATCACCTGTTCGACAACTCGACGCCGACAGGGTCCAACTACCAAGCAAACGGCGCGGCCGCGCCGCCGCGCGATGGACGCGAAGACATCAGCAACCTGCTCGACCTCTTCTCGTTCTGAGCCCGCAGGGTGCGCGGGCTTACAAGGCTCAGAGGACGTGCGCTGTGTGTGTCCCGGGGCGCGGCCGACGCCGGCATTTGGGACTTTCTGTCCCAGGCACTACCCCTCAGCCATGCGGCCTGGAGCGGGTAACACCGACCCCAGCTGGTCGCCCCTGTTCGTCACGATCACGGGCCTGGTAAGGCCGTGGCCAGGATGTCGCCCGGTTCGAGATCGGCCTCCGCCGACGGAGGTCGGGGGCCTGATGACCCACGGCGCAGTGATCGCACTGGAGTACGGCTTGACGGCCGTCGTGGGGGTGGAGCAAGCCACCCGGCTGATCCGGGATGGGCAGCGGATCCGCGTGCATGGAACGGACGGGTACATCGAGATCCTGACTTAGGTGACCACTGATCAAACGGCGCAGCGGCGGTTCGTCCTTGGCGACCGGGCGGGATCTTGTGGTCGGGACTGTCGAATAGTAAGTCTGTAACTGCACGTCCGACCCATAGGTCAGGAAGAAGAAGTGTCGTTGCCCCGCCGGAAGACGTTGATCGGCGTTCGGTATGTACGTCCGCTCTTGCGCCCGGTGGGTCAGGATGGCGAAGGTGGGTAAGCTGCTTCGCGACGGGCCGCGTGATCGGATTGATGTAGCGGTGCACAACGTGCCGGAAACGCCACACGCGGGTCCGGCCGCCCGTGCCGTTGTCGTTTCCGCTCACCTGATCAGACGATACGTGCACGACTCCGTTCGTGTTCCCGATCGCCGCCGCCAGGTCCCGGAGCTCGTTGGCCAGGACAAGGCATCGCCAATCGTGTGGGCTCATGTCACCCCGCTGTCACCCCCCAGTTTCCACGATGCGCCCTAGCAGCAATCCCGACAGAAAGGCACCCGCATGGCGCCGACACGATGCACGGAGACGAACACCGCTCGATCCCAACGAGCCGAGCTTGCCCGACTGGGCCGGCGCGCCGGAGCGTTGACTTTCCTTGCCGGTCTCGGCCTGCTCGCGGCGGCGGCGGCGCTCATCGAGCTGTCTGGTCCGGCGAGCGCGCAG
>JBKPSO010000010.1:0-3767 GCA_046735055.1 Actinomycetota bacterium | reverse complement strand
CCGGGGAGGAAGTCGCCTGAGCCGAGGCCGAGGCTGGTCGTGAGCACACAGGCGTTTCCGGACCGGTCGACGACGCTCACGTTGGTCGTGTCCCCGCCGCCGCCGCTCGGCGCCTCGAGGACGTCGACGAGCGCGAGCACGCGCTCCGTCTCGTCGAGCTCGGCGAGACGCGGCAGGCGCGGCATCGTCGCCGGCATGCCGGAGAGGCCGGCGCGGGTGAGCAGCTCCAGCCCGAGATACGGGACCACCACGGGCTCGCTCCAGACGGCGGCGTACGCCTCCAGGTCACGATCGGTGAGGAGCCCGCCGCGCTCGTTGCAGAGCGCGAGCAGCTGGGCGCCGATCGAGCCGCGGTACACCGAGGCCGGGTCGTCGGCCAGCGCGCCGAGTGCGGCGACGAGCCCCGGCTGCTCGAGGCGCTCGCCGGCGCGGAGCAGCTCACCACGCGGCGCGTAGATCGCGGCGCCCTCGTTCATCGTCATGACGGGCGCGAGCATCGCCAGGCAGGCAGCGTGCGCCGGGGGGAACTCGACACCCGCTTCCGCCAGTCGAAGCGCGGGCTCGACGAGCCGCGCCCACGGCAGCCGTCCGTGCGCCTCCCAGAGGGCGACCAGCCCGGCCGGCAGTCCCGGCACGCCGCACGACGCCGGCCCGACGGCGTAGTGCACGAGCTCAGCGCCGAACGGCACTTCGAGGTGGATCAGCTGGGCGGCGCGGGGCTCGGCGCCCAGGCCGGGCGCCGCGACAAAGCAGTCGAGGTTCTGCGCGCGGCCGGTCGCGGCGTCGAAGTAGATCGCATGGCCGCCGCCGAGCAACCCCGTCATCACCGTCTCCGCCACGCACGACGCAAGCGTGGCCGCCACGGCGGCGTCCGCCGCGCTGCCGTCCGCGGCCAGAGTCTCGATTCCGGCGGCCGTCGTCGCGGGGTGTCCGGCCGCCACGCCTGCGTCGATCACGGCCGGTAGTTTGCAGGTCGTGAACGCAGCGACCGAGCTGCCGCTCGTCCATGCCCGCGGACTGGTCAAGCGCTTCGACGACCTCGTTGCCGTCGATGGGATCGACTTCGACGTGCAGAAGGGGGAGGCGTTCGGGTTCCTCGGGCCGAACGGCGCCGGCAAGAGCTCGACGATGCGGATGATCGGCTGCGTCTCGCCGCCGAGCGGCGGCATGCTGAGCGTCCTCGGTCTCGACCCGATGAAGAAGGGCGCCGACATCCGCGCGCGTCTTGGCGTCGTGCCGCAGGAGGACACGCTCGACATGGAGCTGACCGTGCGCGAGAACATGCTCATCTACGGGCGCTACTTCGGGCTCCCGCGCCGGGTCGTGCACGAGCGTGCCGAACGCCTGCTCAAGTTCGTTCAGCTCGAGGAGCGGATCGATTCCAAGGTTGAGCCGCTGTCGGGCGGCATGAAGCGGCGCCTGACGATCGCGCGTTCCCTGATCAACGAGCCGGACATCCTCCTGCTCGACGAGCCGACGACGGGACTCGACCCGCAGGCGCGCCACGTCGTCTGGGACCGGCTGCACGAGCTCAAACACCGAGGGGCGACGCTCTTGCTGACGACGCACTACATGGACGAGGCCGAGCAGCTCTGCGATCGCCTCGTGGTGATGGACAAGGGCAAGATCGCAGCCGAGGGCTCGCCCATGGAGCTGATCCGTCGCTACTCGACGCGCGAAGTGGTCGAGCTCCGCTTCGCGACCCAGTCTCCGCCGAGCGATCTCGTCGACCGCATCGACGGCCTAGCTCGCCGCATCGAGACGCTGAGCGGCCGGCTCCTGCTCTACACCGACGACGGCGACCACACGGCGGAGCGAATCCACGACCTCGGCGTCCACACGCAGAGCACGCTGGTGCGACGCTCGACACTCGAGGACGTCTTCCTCTACCTCACCGGCCGCACGCTCGTGGACGAATGACCTACGCGCTTCGCTCCTACGAGTTCTGGCTCACCTTCTACCGGCGGACGTGGCGCGGGACGGTCGCGACGAGCATCATCAACCCGGTCTTCTACCTCGGCGCGCTCGGCGTCGGGCTCGGGACCCTGGTCAACAAATCGAGCACGACGCCGGGGGGAGTGGACTACCTCGCGTTCGTCGCCCCGGGCGTGCTCGCCGCGACCGCGATGCAGGTCGGCGCGAACGAGGCGATGTGGCCGGTGCTCGGCTCGATCCGCTGGACGCGCGGTTACTTCGCGATGCTGGCGACGCCGCTGCAGATCCGCGACGTCGTCTTCGGCCATCAGGCGTGGATGACGACGCGCGTCGTTTCCAGCTGCGCCGTGTACCTCGCGGTGATCGCGGCATTCGGGGCAATCCTCTCGCCCCTCGCCCTGCTGGCGCTGCCGGCATGCCTGCTGATCGGTCTGGCGTTCTCGGCGCCGATGGCAGCGTACGCGGCCACGCGTCAGGAGGACGCTGCCTTCGTGGTCGTGAACCGCTTCGCCCTCGTCCCCATGTTCCTGTTCTCGGGAACGTTCTTTCCGGTCTCGCGGCTGCCGGAGGTGCTGCGGTGGATCGCGTACGCGACGCCGTCCTGGCACGGCGTCGACCTCTGCCGCTCGCTGACGCTCGGGACCGCCGGCTGGGCGCTCTCGCTCGTGCACGTCGTCTACCTGATCGCCTGGGCCGTGGCAGGGCTCGTCGCCGCGCTCTACACCTACCGCCGAAGGCTGCTCAAGTGACCGCGATCGCGCTCCCGCGCGGCGCCGCGCTGTTCGAGCGCAACGCGCGTGCACACCGGCGCCACTTCCTCGTCATCTTCTCCGGTTTCTTCGAGCCGCTCTTCTACCTGCTCTCGATGGGTGTCGGGCTGGGTCACTTCGTCGGCAAGGTCCCTGGGCCGAACGGCGAGCTCGTCTCGTACGCGAGCTTCATCGCGCCGGCCTTGTTGGCGACCGCCGCCATGAACGGCGCGATCTATGACGCGTCGAGCACGTTCTGGAAGATGAAGTACATGAAGCTGTACGACTCGGTGCTGGCGACGCCGCTCGGCCCGATCGACGTCGCGATCGGCGAGCTCTCTTGGGCGCTCTTCCGCGGGCTGCTCTATGCCGTCACGTTTCTGATCACGGTGTCGGCGCTCGGGGACGTCCATTCACCGTGGGCGGTGCTCGCGCTCCCGGCGGCGCTCCTGGTCGGCTTCGCCTTTGCCGGGATGGGGATGGCGGGGGCCACGTTCATGCGGACGTGGCAGGACTTCGAGTTCGTGACCCTCGTCCAGCTGCCGCTGTTCCTCTTCTCCGCGACGTTCTACCCCCTGTCGGTGTACCCGCACTGGCTCCAGATCGTCGTGCGCTGCACGCCGCTCTACAACGCGATCTCGCTGATCCGCGGGCTGATGCTCGGCGTGCTCGGCCCGTCCCAGCTCGTCAACGCGGCCTATCTCGTCGTCTTCGGCGCGGTCGGCCTCGTGATCGCGCGGCGGCGCATCGGCAAGCTCCTCCTAAAGTAGCTACCCTGTCTCGCGACGCAGCCGCGGCTTTCCGCCTGCTTCCGGCGGCTAGCTGGGACTGACGAGACAAAAGGAGATGCATGACCCTCACGAAGGAAGCCAAGCAGGAGATCGTCCGTAAGCACGGCTCGAACAAGACCGACACGGGCTCGACGACGGTGCAGGTCGCGCTGCTCACCCAGCGCATCAACGAGCTGACCGAGCACCTGCGGACGCATCCGAAGGACCACTACTCGCGGCGCGGGCTGCTCAAGCTCGTCGGCCGCCGTCGTCGGTTCCTGAACTATCTCCAAAAGCACGACCTGGAGGGGTA
>JBKPSO010000009.1:0-6778 GCA_046735055.1 Actinomycetota bacterium | reverse complement strand
CGGGTCGAAGTGGTACAGGCCCGGACCGAGCCCGTCGACGCGAAGCGCGGCGATGTACAACTCCAGCGGGTAGAGCGCGCCGCCCGAGGGAACGGCGCGGAGCGGAAGCGCTCGCCGGCGGTCGTCCGACTCGAACGCGTGGGTGACGCCGTAGGCGGCCTCCAGAAGACCGGCGAGGTCGTGGGCGTCGATCGGCTGGTCGGCGAACCGACGGCACGAGCGCCGCGCAGCGATCGCGTCCCAGAGGGGCATGTCCCGGCGGCGCGGCGGTGGTAGCTCGCGCTGCGGGAGCGGCAGCCTGCGGACGGCGCGCATCATGCTGAGCTGCAGGGCGGGCACTGCCTCGAGGCGTGCCGCGCCCGAGACCTGACGCCCGATCTGCGTCGGCGAGACCTTCGACGCCTCGTGGTAGCACTCGGCCGGATCGAACGGGTCGAGTCTTCCACCGTAGACGAGCTCGAGCCAACGGGCGGTCTGGCGCGGGACTGAAGCGGGCGCTTCTGTCACGGGAAAGGATGTGGGTCGGGGTTCAAGTCGACGGGCTCGAAGGGACGCGGGACGAGGCCTATCTCGAAGGCCGCGTCGTACAGCCGTCGCCCACCGAGGAAGCGCGCGCCCTCGACGACGTCGAGCTGGCAGAGCTCGGGAGCGAGGACGTGGACGACGCTCAGCCCGGCGGCCGCGACGTCGGGACTCGTGACCTCGACCGCATAGGCCGAGGCCCCGCGCGTGGCGAGCCGGTCGCAGACCGCGTCGATCAGCTCCAGGACGTTCTCGCCTTCGAGCGGCTCGACGTCGGCGATATCCCGACGTTCGCCCGCGGCATCGAGAAACGCTGCCCGCTGCGCGCGCTCCTCGTCCGCGTAGTAGAGCGTGTGGTCGTCGAAGGTCTCGATCGCCGCCGCGGGCCGGCGCAGGCGTTCGGGCTCTTCGAGCGCCCGGTCGGAGACCCAGCGGCGTACCGAGAACGCCTCCGCCAGAGCCTTGCGCCATGCATCGCCGACGCGAGGAGCGCTCGCGGCGCCGACGCCCAGCGCGCCGAGACAACCGGCGGGACCATGAACGACGCCGAGCACGGTCGGCACGTCGAGAAAGGCACTGAGGTCGACCGCCGCGTAACGCAACCGGGAAGGCGCGAAATAGCGGCGGTCGAGCCGGACGAGGTCGTCGTCGGCGCTCCAGTCGAGCAGGGGCAACGAGAGCCGGTTGTGCCACGCGAGCATGAACGCGTCCCGCTCGACGAGCTCGAGCAGGCCGGCGAGGATCGCCTCCTCCAACGTGGCCGCGCAGGCCAGGCCGCTGCTGGTCGCATGACCGATCCGAACCTCGTCCGGCGCTTGCCGCACCCACGGCATGAAGACGAGCTGCGCGGGCAGGTACGCACCCCGACCCACGGGTAACGAGAAGCCCTCGACCCAGCCGACGACGCTGCCCCGGCAGAACGGCCGAAAGGGAAAGCCGGAACGCATGTGCTGCTCCTGGGAGAAAAGGGCGAAGCGTTCCGGGTCGACGGCGTCGGCGCCGAGCTCGGCGGCGGAGGCCACGACGATTCGCTCGTCCGGAACATACGAGCCCGAGTACCGCTCGAGCGCCTCACCGATCGCCGCCGCCTCGGCGGCGTCACGCGACCAGTGCTCGCTTCCCGTGTACGACTCGAGCGACGTCCCGATCGTCGGGAGTCCGTCGGCGAGCTCGCACCCGATGCTGATGAGACGCAGCTCGTCAGGAGCAGCCATCGTCTCGGACAGCCCGCGAACAACACCCGTCAGCGGCGAGACGAAAGAGCGGAGCCGCGGCAGCGTCGCCGCCGGCGGAGTCGGCTGCACGGGCCGGAGCTCAGCCGTCGGAGGCAACCGGCACCTCCTTGTACCACGGCAGCGGCGCGGCGACGTCTGCGAGGCCGGAACACGCCTGGCAGCGGGGCACGCGGTGCAGGTGGTGGACGCTGAGCGCGAGCGCCGGCAAAGGCTCGAATGCGTAGAAGCCCGCCGGTGCGTAGTGATCGTCGAGCACGAGCCAGTGAAGCGCGAGCTCGGCCGCAAGCCCGCCGAGGACGGCGTCGAATGCAGGGCCGGACGGGTACGCGGCGGGCACCGCCTCGAGCAGCGCGAGCTCTTCGCCCGCTCCGAGATTCGCTGCGCGCCTGCGGCGAAAGCACTCGTAGCACCCGGTGTCACCCGGGAGGTAGAGCGGCCCCACCGCCGCGTAGCGCCCATCGAAGGGAAGGACCTGGAGCCAGGCCTGGGATGCCGCGAGCGCCTGCTCATTCCAGTCCCGAAGGCGCGGGAGCTCCTCTGGCCCCGGGGAGCAGATGACGAGATCGACGCCGCTCTGGAGCCGATCGCGCCGCTCGACGCCGACACCGCTCAGGCGCAAAAGCCGAGCGGCCTCGATACCGGCGCTGCCGAGGCCGACGACAGCGACCGAACAGGACGCCACGGCAGCCGCTATGTCCCCGAGCGGCTCCAGACCTGGGCGAAGGGACGCGAGCAGCTCGGTCGCAGCCACGCTTGGTCGCGTCTGGTCCGGGCCGAGCGGCGGCCCTTCCCTGAGGAGCCCCCGGTCGGAGAGCTCGCCGAGCACGTGTTCGACCGCGGCGCGGACGGGGTCGCCGAGGAGCGCGACGATCTCGTCCAACGTCCGCGTGCCGTCGAGCAACGGCAGGAGTGCGGGGACGAGCCGCGCGGCGGCCCCGCCTTCGAGGCACACGATTCGTTGGCCGTACTCGAGCACGACCTTGCCGCCGTCCGCCGCCACGCGGTACCAGGGCGCGAGGTACGGGAACGCAGGGAGGGAATTCACGGCCCGCACCTCGTTCCCGGCCTCGTCAGTTCCAGGACAGCTTGCAGCAGGTCAGGCTGGACGATGACCCCGTACTGCTCGAGCTGCCGGCGCCGGGGTGGTTCCTGGCGTACGGGACGTTGCGGTAGCCCTTCTCGGTCACCCGCAGGTCGAGCAGCTCCTGTTTGAGCTCGGTGAACATCGCTACCTCCTCTGGTTGTTGTCATCAGCGACAACGGTAACGGGGAAGCTGTAACGCGCGTGTGACGAGACTGGAACGAAACTGCAACTCCGCAACGGTTCTAGCGCGATCCGCCCGAGCCCGCTATTGGCCGTTCCGGCCGGGCGGCCCGGTGACGGCCTACCTCCTCTGCGTGTCGCGATAACGCGGCGGGACCGGAGGCGGGGCTAGATCGAAGGCGAGGCGCGGGTCCGCTTGCGGCTCACCGGCGCGCAGGGCGAGCGGGATCACGCCGGCCCAGACCGGCAGGTCGTAGTCCTCCTCCTCGTCTGCCGGGGGCCCTTCGCGCAGCTTCGCGGAGGCCTCGTCGAGCGGCAGTCGCAGGATCGAGGTCGCCTTCAACTCCAGGCGCGTCGGCGGGCGCACCTCCGCCCAGCGGCCGGGCAGGATCCGCTCGCCGAACGCCTCGAGCGCACGCAGCTTCTCGTCCGGATCGTCGACCTCGACCGCGCGCCCGAGGACGACGACCGAGCGGTAGTTGATCGAGTGGTGGAAGATCGATCGCGCGAGGACGAGCCCGTCGACGAGCGTGACCGTCAGGCAGGCGTCGACGCCGTCGCGGAGCATGCGCAGCATTCGGCTCGCCGACGAGCCGTGGACGTAGACGTCGTCGCCGACGCGGCCGTAGAGCGTCGGGATCACGAACGGATGGCCGTTGTGGGCGAAGCCGAGGTGGCAGACGAGCCCGGCATCGAGGATCGCGTGGATCTGCTCGCGGTCGTAGGCGCCCCGCTCGGGGACCCGACGGACACGCGTCCGCTCGGACGGTGACCGCCCTCGCACGAGCGTCAGCTTACGCTCAGCTCAGGCGAGGATGCGGAATGCGAGCGCGACCGGGCATCCGGCCCGGTTCAGCCGCCGCGCGAGGCCGAGATCGGCGGTCGACTCAGCGAGCAGCCTGGAAACGACCGATGGGTTAGCCAGGTGACCCTGGGGGGCACAAGGTCCCCCATGCCGCGCGCGATCTGGTCGGGAACGATCTCCTTCGGGCTCGTGAGCATCCCGGTGCGGATGTTCGCCGCGGTGTCCGAGCACAAGCTCCACTTCAACCTGCTCCACCGCAAGGACGAGTCGCCGATCGGCTACGAGAAGGTCTGCAAGCTCGAGGGCAAGGCGGTTCCCGACTCCGAGATCGTCAAGGCGTACGAGATCGAGAAAGGCGAGTTCGTCTACGTCGAGGACGAGGACTTCGAGACCGCGCGGGCCGAGGGCGGGCACGCGTTCGACATCGAGCAGTTCGTGCCGATCGAGCAGATCGATCCGATCTACTTCGAGCACAGCTACTACCTGGCGCCCCAGGACGGCGGCGAGAAGGTCTACCTGCTGCTCGTGCGGGCGATGGAGGACGCCGGCCTTGCCGCGGTCGGGACGTTCCTGATGCGGGAACGGGAGTACCTCGGCTGCCTGCGCATCCGGGACGGCGTGATCACGCTCGAACGCATGTACTTCGCGGACGAGATCCGGCCGCCGGACGATCTGCGCCCGAGCGGCGTTCGCGTCAAAAAGCAGGAGCTCGAGATGGCGGCCTCGCTGATCGACCGCTTCCGGGGCGAGTTCGACCCGAACCACTACGAGGACACCTACACGGAGCGGCTGCTCGACCTGATCCGGCGGAAGCGGAGGGGCGAGGAGGTCCATGCGGCGCCGGAGATCGAGCCGGAGGAGGCTCCGGACCTGATGGAGGCACTGCGGGCGAGCCTCGAGGCGCACACCAAGGAGGCGCCGAAGCGGAGGACGCCCGCGCGGCGGCCGTCAGCTAGCAGCGGCCAAAGATCGACCAGCTCGAGCCGCCGTCGTTCGACCACGAGCGGATCACGCTCGCGCCGCTAGATCGCCGTCAGCGGGCCTCACTCGCCGCGCGCCGCGACCGGACAACGCGGCGTCCCGTGCGGCGTAACCAGCGAAGTCCCAGCCACAGGAACGTCGCGACAAACGACACCGCAACGAAGACGAGGCCGGCAAAGAGCCATCTACCGCCGCCCGGCGACGTGCCGGTCAGCAGGGCTACGACCGCGGTGCCGAGGGGTAGGAGGATGAGCACGGCCGTCCGCCCGAATGCGACGCTCCCGCCCAAACTCGCGCGGGGCTTGCCGCGGCGGACGATCAGCCCGGCCTCGCTCCCTTGCCCTGCGGCGTAATACTGGCGGGTGCGCACGGCGAGCCGGAGTGTGCTGCGACGGGTCGAGAAGGCGAGGTACGGCACCCAGACGAGCGGCAGCACGAACCCGACGAGCAGGAGCACGCCGATCCCAACCCACCCGATGATCGCGCGGAACCGGCTGTAGCCCAGGTCGGACCCGAGCAGGCCGAGCAGGTACGCCATGCGCTTGACCATGTCGACGCGCGCACCGGCCGGGAGCTTCTTGCCCTCTTGGCGGGGATCCTTCTTCATTGTCGCGATCGCGGCCTCCGCCTCTGGGATCGAGTCGTGCGCGCCGAGCAGCACGAGGAGATCGGCGGCACGCATCGCGTCGCGTGGGTCGCGTCCGGAGACGGCGGCGAGCTCGTAGACCATCTGCGCCTGGGCGAGCAGCGCAGCGCAGAAGGCAACCGGGAGCAGGACGATGAACGGCCCGCCGACGAACGCCCCTTCGGTCGCCGCCACCCGCGACTGCCGCTGGACGACGAGGCCTTCGAGCTCGTCCCGGTCCGCTTCGGGGTAGTCGCGGCGGAACGTCTCGACGGCCGAGTCGGCGCGCGGACCGAACCTGGCGAGCGACCAGACGACGAGCTGCTCGGCCATGTGCTGCGGATCTGCCCACATGATCCGCAGCACGTTCGGCGCCTGGAAGATCGTCTCGTCCTCGGCCGACTCGCTCGGCGGCACCTCCTGTTCAAGTGGCGGGGCGGCGTCGCTCACGTCGTAATGCTGTCTGATTCCTGCGTTCGCGCCCGCACCTGGCGATCCCAGAGCGTCGCATTGATGACCGCCGCTCCCACCATCAGCCGCGCGATCAGGTAGAGGCCGAACAGCAGCGCGGCCGCGATTCCAAGGGCTCCGTACGTCCCCTGCTTGGTGAGAGACATCGGCGCGATGACGAACGCGGTGAAGATCTGGATCAGCTCGATGCCGATCCCGAACGCGATGGCGCCGGGCAGCAACCCCTTCCAGTCGGCGTCGCGGTGCGGCAGTCGCATCGTGACGAGGAGCCAGAAGCCGGTGTAGGGGACGACCATCAACAAGGTGACGACGAAGCCGGCCCCGGTCGACCACGCTCGGGCGGCTCCGGCCAGGCCGGTGAGCACGAAGAAGCCGAGGAGCAGGCCGAGGAGCCTCGCGGTCGCCTTTGGAGTCGGACGGGGTGCGGCGGCGCGGAGGTCGGTCCAGACGAGTCGATGGGCACCGATCAGCGCGCGCAGGACGCTGCGGGTCACGTAGAGGAGAACCGGCACCCCGACGATGAGTGCGTACCAGCGGTTCGCGCCCGACGCGGCCGACGCGATCGACTGAGAGACGATTCCGGCGAGGCCCAGCGTCTTCGCCGCCTCGACGGGCGAGTCGCCGGCCGCGTCGGCGGCGATGCCGAGCCCGGCAACGAGAACGAGCGCGAACGGCAGCAGCCAGATGAAGAACCGGTACGCGAGTGCCCCGCCGATGATCCCACCCCCCACCTCGACGTCGCGGCCGACGGCCTCGAACATCGCGTCGAGGGTCGCGTGGTCCTCGCGGGCGGCCTCCGCCCGTTCGGCCACCTGCTGGGCCCGCGCCTGGAAAGCGGCCTTGCGGAGCTTGGCGCGCTCGAAGGCCGAGGGCGC
>JBKPSO010000008.1:0-4981 GCA_046735055.1 Actinomycetota bacterium | reverse complement strand
GCTCCCCGACTCGCCGACGAGCCCGAGCGTCTCGCCGGGCCAGATCGCGGCCGAGACGTTCTGGAGCGCATGCACCGAGTGCCCGCGCTGGTGGAAGACCTTTCCGAGCTCGTCGAAGCGGACGAGCGGAGCGGCGGTCCGGTCGACGACCGGGAGCTCGAGATCGGCCACCTCCCGCCGCGGAAGCGAGCTCGCCCGCTGGTGGAAATGGCAACGGCTCGTGTGTCGCAAGCCCACGCGGTAAGGGGGAGGATCGTCCGAGCTGCACACGGGCTGCGCGAGTGCGCACCGATCGGTGAAGATGCAGCCCGGCGGCTGCTCTCCGAGGTTCGGCAGGAAGCCGGGGATCGTGTCGAGGCGGCCGTGGTCCTTGCGGACGCCGCCGCGCGGGATGCAGCGGATTAGCCCAACCGTGTACGGATGCCGAGGATCGTGCAGGACCGTTTCGGCGTCGCCTTCCTCGACGAGCCGCCCGGCGTAGAGGACGCCGACACGCTCGCACATCTTCGCGATCACGGCGAGGTTGTGGCTGATGAAGAGCACGGCGGTCGCAAACTCGCTTTGCAGCGTCGCGATCAGGTCCAGCACCTCCGCCTCGACCGTCGCGTCGAGTCCCGTGGTCGGCTCGTCGAGAATCAGCAGCGCCGGATTCTTCGCGAGCGCCATCGCGATCACGACGCGTTGCTGCATGCCGCCGGAAAGCTGGTGCGGATAGCGCTCCATGACCGAGCGCGTGTCCGCGATCTGCACCACATGCAGCGCCTTGCTCGCGCGCTCCCAGGCTTCTGTCCGCTGTACGCCGCGGACGACGAAGGCCTCGGCGACCTGCTGTCCGATACGGATCCCGGGGTTCAACGCTGCGCCTGGGTTCTGGTAGACGATGCCGACGTCCTCCGCGCGCATTCGGCGCAGTTCCTGGCCGCTCAAGTCGACGACGTCTCGTGCACCGATCAGGATCGAGCCGGACGCAACGCGCCCGTTGCGCGGGAGGTAGCGGACGATCGCGAGCGCGGCGGTCGACTTGCCACAGCCCGACTCGCCCACGAGCCCGTACGAGTGGCCGCGCTCGACGGTCAACGAGACGTCGTACAGCACTTGCCGGTCGCGCCCGCGGACCCGGTACACGACGTCGAGGTTCCGAAGCTCGAGGGCCGGCGCAGTCTCCGAGACCTGGACGCTCACCGATCGAGCACCTGCGTCAACCCGTCGGCGATGAGGTTCACGGCGACGACGAGCGACGCGATCGCGAGCGCCGGGAAGAGCACCGTCCACCAGTACGAGCCGCCGGCGAGCAGCTTGTAGTTCTCGCTGATCTGGAGCGACCAGTCGGGTGAGGGCGGCTGCACGCCGAATCCGAGGAACGTCAGTCCGGCGACGGCGAAGATCGCGTACCCGAGGCGAACCGTCGACTCGACGACGATCGGGCCCATCACGTTCGGGAGGATCTCGACGAACATCACGTACGGGGCGCGCTCGCCGCGCAGCCGTGCCGCCCGGACGTAGTCGAGCTCCCGCTCCGCGAGGACGGCCGCGCGGACCGTACGGGTGACGAGCGGAGTGAACACGACGCCGATCACGAGGATCAGCGTGGCCGTTGACGGTCCGAGCGCGACGATGGCGGTCACCGCGATCACGATCAACGGCAACGCGAGGACGGCGTCGACGATGCGGCTGATCGCATCGTCGACGAGTCCGCGGAAGTACCCCGTGATCAGCCCGAACACAGTTCCGCCGACTATGCCGAGCAGCATCGCGAGCGGCGCGATCTTCAGCACGCTGGTCGCTCCGGCGAGTACGCGCGAGAAGACGTCGCGGCCGAGGCTGTCGGTGCCGAACCAGTACTTCCCGGACGGCGGGGCGAGGAAGTCGTTCGTTTGCTCGAGCGGGTCGTACGGCGTCAGCCGAGAGTTCGCGAGGGCCCAGAAGATCCAGAAGAGGACGACGAGCGCACCGACGAGGAACGCCTTCGAGCGTACGAGCTGCCTGAGTGTCTCGCGTCGAGCAACCCGAGTCTCGGGCGTCGGCTGCAGCGGAACCGGGAGCGCGGTGGTCATGGGCTCATTCGTCCGCTGCGTGCCGGATCCGCGGGTTCACGAGGGTGTAGATGACATCGGCGGCGAGGGTTGCAACGAGGTAGACGATTCCAACGATGAGGACGCCGCTCTCGAGCATCGTGAGGTCCTTGTTCTGGGCCGCGGTGTAGATCCGCTGGCCGATGCCGTTGTAGTTGAAGATCGTCTCGATCACGACGAGGCCGCCGATCAGGTAGCCGGTCTGGGTCGCGATGACGGCGATCGTCGGCAGCAGCGAGTTCCGCAAAACGTGCCGCCGGATCACCGTCGCGGTCGACAGCCCTTTCAGGTACGCCGTGCGCGTGTAGTCCGCGTCGAGGGCCTCGATCGTCCCGGCGCGAGCGATGCGGGCGATGTACCCGAAGAGCACCATCACGAGCGCGAACGCGGGCAGGAGCAGGTACTCCACCTGCGTGAAGAAGCCCGCTCCCTCCGGCGCGGTCGCCGTCACCGGGAGCCACCCGAGGGCGAGTCCGAAGATGATGATCAGCACGATCGCGGTCACGAACTCCGGTACCGCGGTGAGCGAGAGGCCGACGATCGTGATCGATCGGTCGGCGAAGCGGCCCTGCTTGAGCGCGGCGACGACACCGCCGACGATGCTCAACGGGACGACGAGGACGAACGCCAGGGCGGCGAGCTTGAGCGAGTTGACGAGCGAGGGCCCGAGAAGGCTCGCCACCGAGCTGCCCCGGTACTGGAGCGACTCGCCCATGTCGCCGCGGAAGAAGTGGCTGATCCAGTCCACATACTGCGTCGTCACCGGACGGTCGACGCCGAGCTGGTGGTCCAGCAAGTCGACGGAGCGCTGGTCGGCGAACGGCCCGAGGATGTTCCGGGCGACGTCGCCCGGGAGGAGCTGCGCGACGGCGAACACGATCACGCTCAAGAGGAAGAGCGTGATGAGCGAGAGCCCGAGCCGCCGGACGAGGAACCGAATCACTCGTTAATCCTCGCTCCGCCCGGCCGCCGTGCGCAAGCGCGACGACCGGGCGGAGAAATCCAACTCGCTCAAGCGAGCGAGGTATGGCTCAGGAAGATCGACCCCTGCGCGTCCGCCTTGTAGCCCCTGACGTTCGTCGTGCCGGCGCCGAGGTAGTCGTAGAAGTACGCGATGATCACCGGGGTGTCGTGGAGCAGGATTCGCTGCATCTGACCGGCGTACTTGCGCTGGTCCTTGAGCGCGATCGCGCCGATGTAGGACTTCGCAGCACGGTCGAAGGCCTTGTTCGAGTAGTGCGCCGCGTTCCAGATGCCCTTCGTCTCGAACGCCGACGAGAGGTAGACGTTGGGTATCGCCCGGTGTCCCCAGTCGGTGATGTTCATGGGCGCGTTGAGCCACGGCGTCGTGCCCCAGCCGGACGGCGGCCCGGACTGAGAGCCGGCGAAGTACGCCGTCGCCGTCAGGATCTTCAGCTTCATGTTGATCCCGATCGCCTTCACCGAGCGCTGGATGATCTGCGCCAGCTGCGGGATCTCGCCGGTCTGCTCGGTCGTCAGCGTGATCGAGAAGCCGTCGCGGAAGCCGGCGGCCGCCATGAGCTGCTTCGCCTTCGCGATGTCCTTGTGCCGCTGCGGCACGGAGGGGTTCCGAGACGGGTAGACGGGCGCGAACGGCGAGTCGTTGCCAGGCCGCGCGAAGGTGCCGAAGAGCGCCCTCACGATTGCCGGCCGGTCGAGCGTGAGCGCGATCGCCTGGCGCACGCGCCAGTCCTTGAGCGGGTTGTCGAGGTCGACGCGCATGCACACCTCACGGTGTGTCGCGCCGTGCGCGTTGAAGATCCTCACGTTTCGGTTGTTGATCAGCGGCCGCCCCGATACGTAGTTGATCTGTCCGATCAGGTTGACCTGCTTGCTGAGGAGCGCCGCGGTCGTTGCCGCGTCGTCCTTGTAGAAGGTGACGTCGATGCCGTCGAGCGCTGCGCGGCCGCCCCACCAGCCGGGGAAGCGCTCGTACTTCGCGCCCACGCCTGGGGGGGCGGAGGTGAGCATGAACGCGCCCGTCGTCTGCGGCGTCTTCTCGAAGGTGCCCTTCTTGTAGTCCGCGGGGAGCAGGATTGCCTGGTAGGTCGTCGAGCTCGACAGGTACGGGAAGCCCCCGGTCGGCGCATCGAGATGGAAGTCGACGGTGAGGTTGTCGATCTTGCGGATCCCGCCCTTCGAGAGGACGCCCTTGTACGCCGAGAGCGCCTGCGAGGATGGGTCGGAGACGAGGCGGTTGAAGGTCGTGACGACGTCGTCGGCGCCGAACGACTGGCCGCTCTGGAACTTCACGTTCGGCCGGAGCTTGTACCGCCAGACGGTCGCGTCCTTGTTCGGCTTCCAGCTCAGAGCGAGCTCGGGGACCAGGGTCAGGCTCTCGGTCGCGCGGACGAGGAACTCGCCCGTGATGCTGCCGACCTGGAGCCCGCCGAGGTCCAGATACGTGTGCGGGTCGAGCGAACCGGTCGGGGGCGGAATGATGCCGACCTTCAGCCGCCCGCCGACCCTGGCCGCCTCGGTCGCGCCGAACGCGAGCGGCGCGTGCCCGAAGGCCTTGAGAGCGGCGCCGATCGCGGTCGCCGACATGCCGAACATCGCTGCACGTTGCAGGAACTCGCTCCGGTCGAGCACGCCTTCCACGAGCTCGTCGATCACTGTGTTCTCGACGTCGCCCGCCTCGTTCCGGCGGTACTCCTCGAAGCGTCTGCGACTTTCCCTATCCAATTCGCTTCCTCCTCTGTTCTCGTTCGCCGAGCCCCGCGTCGTAGAACGCCCGTCCCGAAAGCGACCCGTCAGTCTAAGCACCTGGTACCACTGATTTCAACGAAGCGCCCAGGACCTCTCGTCTGACAAGCTCTCCACGTGCGGGCGATCGTCTACACCGGGACGAGTGGCCGCCGGGTAATGCGCCTCGAGCAGCGTCCCGA
>JBKPSO010000007.1:0-6728 GCA_046735055.1 Actinomycetota bacterium | reverse complement strand
TCCTCGTCAACAACCTCGGAGGCTCCGCCGCACCGGCCGGCGGCTTCGCCGCCCTGAGCGAGGACGACTGGCACCGAGAGCTCAACACTAATCTGCTCGCCGCGGTCAGGCTCGATCGCGGCCTCCTGCCGGGCATGATCGACGCGGGCCGCGGCGCCATCGTGCACATCTCTTCCATCCAGGCCAGGATGCCGCTGTGGAACGGCACCCTCCCATACGCCGCCGCCAAGGCCGCCCTCACCACCTACAGCAAGGGCCTCGCCAACGAGGTCGCTCCCCACGGCGTCCGAGTCAACACCGTGTCACCCGGTTTCGTGCAGACGACCGCCGCCGACGAGCTCATCGATCGCATCGCGCACGCCGATAGCCTCTCGCGAGACGACGCCCTGAACCAGCTCATGAACTCACTGGGCGGTATACCACTCGGTCGGCCAAACCGGCCCGACGAGGTCGCCGAGCTCGTCGCCTTCCTCGTCTCCGACCGCCTCCTCGATCGTCGGCGCCGACTACGTCATCGACGGCGGCACGATCCCCACGGTCTAACCGCTCTGTGCGCGTGCTCTGCTCCAGCGAGCTCGCAACGAGCGACGCTGAACTCTGCCGCGAAGCTCGGCGCCCGCCTTGGTCACATATTGGTCACACAGGATTCGACAGACGCCGCTTCCGGTAACGAAAAAGCGCTCTAAGCGGGCGCTTTACGGAAGCCCTCTGACGGACTCGAACCGTCGACCCCCTCCTTACCATGCGCTCCAATCGGATCGCGTACATCAGCGGACGCGGAAACACCATAAGGACGATCCGCCCCGACGGATCCGGCGCGACCGTGGTCGCGACGCAGCCCGTACGCGGCGTCACCGGTTACTGGTACCCGTCCTCGCCGCTGTGGCGTCCGACGCGCGCGCACTAGTCAGGGATAAAGACAACTCTGTAGTTGCCGAGACGATCTCAGACTGCCGCTAGCGTTAACGCCGTGTGGGAGGGCTCGGGACAGCTTGTCCTTCGCGAAATCGAAGATCGTGATCTCAGCGTGCTGTTCGAGCACTGGACGGATCGCGAGGCGATACGGATGGCGGCGTTCACATCGGCGGACCCCGATGATCGAACCGCCTTCGAGCAACGGTGGGCGCGGCTGAGAAGCGACGCCTCCACGACGAACAGGGTCATCGAGATCGACGGTCGAGTCGTAGGTCACATTGCAAGCTTCGACTTGGAGGGTCACCGCGAGGTCACCTATTGGATCGGCCGTGAAGATTGGGGTCGCGGCATCGCCACGCGTGCGCTACAAGAGTTCTTGCAGCTCGAGACAACCCGTCCTCTCTACGCTGGCGCTGCGAGCGACAACGCCGCGTCGATCCGTGTGTTGACGAAGTGCGGTTTCCTCATCGTGGGCAAAGGGCGCGGGTTCGCCCATGGGCGCAACGAGGAGACGGACGAGGTCGTACTCCGACTCGATGCATGACCCAACTGCCCCCGCATGGGCGAGCGTACTGTCGCTCGCTAAGAGAGCAGTCGGGGATAAAGACAACTCTGTAGTCAGCGGCAGGACGCCCGGCTGGGCCAGCGTTGCTAAATAACGCGCCGATGAGTTTTTTGTGGTTTGTCAGTCTCTACCGCGATGCGGCCCGAGCAGGCCGCCGGGACAAGGAGCCATCAGATGACGCGATACCTGATCTCGTTCGATGCCCACGCGATGGACCACATCCCCGACGAGGAAATGCCCGCCGTGGATAAGGCCGCGCACGAGGTTGTCCAGGAGGCGCTGAACGCCGGCGTGTGGGTTTTCGGTGGCGGACTGGAAAACCAGAAAGCGAGCGTCGTGGCCACCGACGGGACGGTCGCCGACGGCCCGTACCCGGAGGCCATCGGCGGGTTCTGTGTCGTCGACGTGCGCTCACGCGAGGAGGCGCTGGAGTGGGCTGCCAAGATCGCCATCGCCTGCCGCTGTGCTCAAGAGGTCCGCGAGTTCATGCCCGACCCAACCGTCGGCAACTAGAGGGCCCTCGCCTGGGCGAGCGTACTCTCGCTCGAGAGCCAGTCGGGGATAAAGACAACTCTGTAGTTACTGGATAGGGCGGCGAGGCCCTGCCCGAGTACGCCCGCAGCGTAAAGCCTGTTATCTTCGGCTGCGCCAAAACCGAGGGGGTCAGGTTTGCAGAAGATTGCGCCTGCCTTAGTGCTCCCGGCCGTTAATACGCACACGATCTTGTTGGAGGAGAAGCCCACCCCGCGGCCGAAACGGTTGGCCGCGATGGCGAGGAGCCCCTTCGAGATCGAGCTGAGCGAGGAGGAGGCGTGGGAGCTGCGCTCGCGGGCGGCCCGCTACACAGTCCCGCACGGCGAGGTGCTGCGGGCGAAGATCGTGCTGCTCGCCGCCGAGGGGAAGACGAACGCGGAGATCGCCCGCCGCCTCAACTGCTCGCTGCGAACGGTTGCGCTGTGGCGCAAGCGCTTCTTCGAGCAGCGCCTCGACGGCCTGCGCGACAAACCGCGGCCAGGCCGTCCGCGGCGTTTCCCCCCGGAAGAGGTGGCGCAGGTGAAGGCGATCGCCTGCGAGCTGCCCAAAGAGCACGGCCTGCCCCTCTCGCGCTTCTCGCGCGCTGAGCTCCACCGGCTCGTCGTCGAGCGGGGGATCAGCGAGGCCTCCGCCTCAACCATCGCCCGCTGGCTTTCCGAGGACGCGCTCAAGCCCTGGCAGCACCGCTCCTGGGTCTTCCCCACCGACCCGGACTTCCTCGAGAAGGCGGGCCCCGTGCTCGACCTCTACCAGGGACGCTGGGAGGGGAAGCTCTTGCACCCCGGCGATTTCGTGGTCTGCGCCGACGAGAAGCCCTCGATCCAGGCAAGGGCGCGCATCCACGAGCCACGACCGCCCGAGCCGGGCTCGCGCGGGCAGCGGGTCGAGCACACCTACGAGCGCAGGGCGCCCTCACCTACCTGGCCGCGCTCGACATCGGGCGCCGAGGGCATCGCCGGCCCCGGGTCTTCGGCCGCTCGGAAGCGAGGGGCGGGATCGAGCCGTTCGACCGGCTCGTCTGGCAGGTGATGATCAAGGAGCCCTACGCCTCCGCGCGGCGCGTCCTTTGGATCGTCGACAACGGCTCTCCCATCGTGGTCGCAAGTCGGTCGAGCCGCTCGAGCGCCGCTGGCCCAACCTCGTGCTTGTCCACCTGCCGCTGCACGCGAGCTGGCTCAACCAGATCGAGATCTACTTCTCGATCGTCCAGCGCAAGGTGCTCGAGCCCAACGACTTCGACGACGCCGCAGAGGTCGCCCGCACGCTGAACGTCTTCGAGCGCCGCTGGAACGAGATCGCAGAGCCCTTCGAGTGGGACTTCACCCGCGACGACCTCGCCGCGCTGATCGAGCGTCTCACGGCCCACGAGCCTCGGCTCCAGCTCGCCGCATGATGGCGAGCGAACTTACGGCCGGGAGCACTAAGGCACTGGCGATCTTCCACCGCGTTTTCTACCGAGGACGTCCGAAATCGGCGGCTGCGCGACATCAGAATCCCCGCGCTCGCAGAACCCGCACATCCCGCCGGGGCCACGCCCCCTCCCGCGGGCGAGAGAACGGGCGCGGAATCCCTCCAGTCCCGATGCAGTTCGGCGCCCGCGGCGCCGCCGCAAATGCGCGAGCGGTAGCCCGGCGACCTGCTCGACGCAGCGGACGGCGGCAGTCACCCGCTTACGTGGTGTGATACTCGCGCGATGGGTCGACGCGTGGCTCTTGTCTCGGGCAGCTAGCGTGGGCTCGGCCGGTTCATTGCCCTGCGACTTGCCGGTGACGGGCTGGCGGTCGCCGTCAACGGCTTCACGACAACGAGCAGGCGGTCGAGGTCGCAGAGGCGATCCGTGAGGCGGCTGGGGTCGCCGAGGCATTCACCGCCGACGTGACCAACGAGCGGCAGGTCGCCGACCTCGTCGCCTCTATCGACGCGCGCTTTGGCCCGGTCGAGGTGCTGGTGCTGAACGCGACCGGGCCGCAGCCGGAGGCGCCGCTCACCGGGGTGGGCTGGGAAGACCACCTCGCGCAGCTGGACTTCTTCGTCAAGAGTCCTGTGCTTCTTGGGCGGGCCGTGGTGCCCGGAATGCAGGAGCGTCGCTGAGGACGCATCGTTCACGTCGACTCCGAGGTCGTCGACCTGCCGCCGCCCGGCCGGTCCGCCTACGTGACGGCGAAGAGCGCTCAGATCGGCCTCGCCTGGAGCTGGGCGCGCGAGCTCGCCCCGTTCGGCATCACCGTGAACACGGTCGCGCCGGGCTTCGTCCCGGTCGAGCGCCACGCTGACGTGTCGGCTGACGAGAAGGGCGCCTACCTCTCCTCGGTTCCGACCGGCCGCATGGGCACCGCCGATAACATTGTACATGCGGTCAGCTTTTTCGCCTCGGAGCAGGCCGGCTTCATCACCGGCCAGCGCCTGCTTGTCGACGGTGGCCGCGGCCTCGGTTAGCTCTTCGACCGCCGCGGTCGTTTCGCCGATCGCTGCCTAGGCGGAGCGCGGTAGGCGTCGAGAACTGCGTCGACGAGCCGCTCGCCGAGCTTGCGGTCGATCGGCGGCCCGCTGAACAGGAGCCGGTAGTAGATCGCGCCGTTGATCAGCTCGTGGACGAGGCGTAGGTCGGTGTCGGGCCGGAGGTCGCCTCGCTCGATACCCCGATCGATCACCTGGCGGAGTTGCTGCCGACGCGGCTCGACGACGTGCTCCTGGTAGACCCGCCCGAGCTGCGGATCGTTCCCGATCTCGGAGGCGAGTCCCTGCATTGTGCGGCCGTAGAGCTCGGAGCCAAGTGACTTGATCGAGCCGTCGACGAAGCGGAGCAGCTCCTTGCGGGTATCTCCGACGTCGACGGGTTCCGCGAAGTTGAAGAGGATGTCGATCATCGCCGCGTCCAGCGCGAGCTCCCATTTGTCGCGCCAGCGCCGGTAGATCGTCGTCTTCGCCACTCCCGCGCGCGCAGCCACGGCCTCGACCGTCAGGGCGCGGACGCCTCCCTGGTCGGCGAGCAGCTCGCGAGTCGCGTCCAGGATCGCCCGCTTCGAGCGCTCCGCGCGTCGATCTGGTTTCCGATTGGTGTCCATTGGGCCACCGGGAATATAGCAACGCGACGTAGCGTTTGACGGGACTAATGCGAGACGCTACGGAGCGTATCGGCACTATCAAGGAGGTTCAGCAATGCAGTACGTCAGGAAGCTGCTCGCGGGCGCAGTCGTGCTCGCGGCAGGGGCGGTCATCGCCGCATCCGCGTTCGGCGGAAGCGGCAGCGCGATCGTCAAAGTCGGCCCGAGCAACCTCGGGCGGGTTCTGGTCGACGCCCACGGAAAGACGCTCTATCTCTGGGCGCACGACAAGAGCTCGAAGAGCACCTGCAACGGCGACTGCGCCGAGTACTGGCCCCCGCTCACTACTCAGGGCCGGCCGAAGGCGATCGCCGGCGCAAACAGCAACCTGCTCGGCACGAGCAAGCGCAACGACGGCCGCCTTCAGGTCACCTACGCCGGCCACCCGCTCTACTACTTCGTCAAGGACACAAAGCCCGGGCAGACCAACGGCGAAGCCCTGACCGGCTTCGGCGGCCGCTGGGACCCCGTCTCCGCAGCCGGCAAGGCAGTCCGCAAGGGCAGCAACGGCAGCTCCGGTTCGGACGGCGGCTACGGCAGTGAGGCAGCCCCGGCCGCCCCGCTGCAGGCCAGCATCATCTCGCCAGGCCCGGGCGAGACGGCCGGCGTCGGCGGGACATTCAGCGTCGAGGTCTCGCTTCAGGCCCGGACCGCGCAGTCGAACAGCCTGCTATCCGGCTACACCGCAGCGTTCAACGACCCGAGCAAGCCGACCTTCCACCCCGGCCCGAACGCCGCCGCGCCCGGACTGGTCGTGCTCCTCTCGACCACGCCGAGGATCGCCGGCACGCCGCTCCAGGGCCCGAACACGAACCTGGCCGGCGTCTTCCAGATCAACGACGTGACCACTGCAAAGGGCCTGACCCGCACCTTCAACAGCTGGATCGTCACCGTCCCTGGCTTCTTCGGCAAGGCCAAGCAGGCGACCCTGACCGTCTACGCGGTCGACGGCACTGCCCCCGCGCTGATCAGAGGCACCGAAAAACCGATCTCCAACGTCGTTCTCGAGACCTTCACGATCGCAGCCTGACCAAAACCAGACAGCGGCAGGGCCCGACACCGTCGCGCCCTGCCGCACCCGACCAAAGAAACAAAGGAGATGGATAGCCATGAGTGTCGCAACCCCAATCCCAATCCGCACTCTGATCCCGATCCCCGCTCCGCGCCGAGAGCTTACCCATCGCACCAGCGGCGGCCTCCAGATCACCCTCTACTGGGACGCCGAAGAGCAAACAACCAGCGTCGAGGTGCACCAACCCGCAACCCAGGAGACGATCGCCTTCACTGTCGCCCGCGAGCACGCCCTCGACGCCTTCCACCACCCCTTCGCCCACCTGGCGCGAACAAACGACCACCTCGCAGCATGAACCGGCAGTGCCCCGCTCCCCGGTCTCGCGTTGACAGGTAGTTGGGTTGGAGTGCCGGACGGTCTCGGAGCGGCGTAGCCGCGGAGAGACCGTCCGGCGTCTGGCTCAGGATGGGCCGCTCGACCGACGAGGAGATGAGGTTGAGCGAGCAGAGGAAGTACCGCAGTTGGACGGCGCGGCAGAAGATCGAGATCGTGCTGGCCGGCCTGCGCGGCGACCGGATGGTGAAGGACGTCTGCCGTG
>JBKPSO010000006.1:0-21796 GCA_046735055.1 Actinomycetota bacterium | reverse complement strand
AGCTCTCTCCCCGCACCACACCCGTCCCACCGAAGCCAAGGAGATCCCCCGCGATGAACCGCAACCAGCTTCTGGCCGCACACTCGGACAGCGCCCTCCATCATCGCGGCCTGCGGCTGCCACGAGGAAGACGCAGGAGTGATCGAGCAGATCATGCTCGCCCGCAACCATGCTGCCCGCGATGCCCTCGCCATCGGCGCGACGAGCTGTTCGCGCTAGCCACTGAAAGGAGTGCCATGCCCCCGGAGACCGTCACGTTCACCAAGCCCTACCGCGTCGCGTCCGGCGAAGGCATCGCCGACGTTTGGTGGAAGAGCGGCCGCGTCACCGTCAAAGCAGGCAGTGCCGAGACCGGCCACGCGTTTTCGCAGATCGAGGTCGACGACCCGCGCGGCAGCGGGCCTCCCCTGCACCTGCACCACAACGCGGACGAGACGTTCTACGTTCTCGACGGTGAGGTCACCGTCCTCGTCGGCGACGAGCGGATCGACCTCACCGCAGGCGACTACTGCTTCGGCCCTCGGGGGATCGCTCACGCCTACATCGTTCGGTCGGGGCGCGCTCGCATGCTCGTGACGGTCAGCCCCGCAGGGGTCGAAGAGCTCTTCGTCAGCCTAGGTGTGCCCGTCACCGGCTCCGAACCCCCGACCGATGCGTTCATGCCGCCGATGGACGAGCTGGTGCGCCTGTTCGCCGGGTACGACTGCGAGATCCTCGGGCCCCCGCTCTCGCTCAGCAACCTCTCGTAGATGCCGCCGATGGCCACTCGCAAGCTGTAGGGTCAACGTCCACGCAACGAGGGGCGCGGCTCAGGCCGCGCCCCTCGAGCTGCTCATAGAGGAGCTGCGGGTGGCGCTTGATCGGGAGGAGGAACGATGACGCGCGCGCGGATCAGTCGGCCGAGTCCTCCGAGTGGTGTGGCGCGATCTATGAGCGAGGCGGTGGTCCGCGCGATTTCTCCGCAAAGAGCGACAAGCGGATGGGGCGAGGTCTTGTCCAGGAGGGATGTGGAGTCTAGTGTTCCTGCCGCGCCGACCACGGAGCGCGATTAGGTTGAAGCCTCGCCCGGAGGCTGTACGGGGACCGCCGCAAGGCAGAAGCCGGAAAGTTCCCAGGCGTGGCGGACGAAAGCGCCACCGGGTCGGCGAACCTTTGGTCCTCTCCGCCTGGGACTAGCGTGCGGTAGAGCGCCCGCAATCTTCGTACCTCGAAGGCTACGCCTCCCCTCGAAGCATGCGGCGGGGAAAGCGGTGGGCCTCGATGCGGAGCGCCGCTGCGGTTGGCCCTCATTCGGGCGTGACGTAGGCGGCGGCGAGGCCGCCGTCGACGAGGAAGGTCGAGCCGGTCACGTAGGAGGACTCGTCGCTGGCGAGGAAGACGGCGGCGTTCACGATCTCGCGTGGCTTCGCCATCCGTCCCATCGGCAGGTGGACGAGCCGGCGCTCGGCGGCGCCCGGCGTCTCGCTCCAGATCCGCAGCAGCAACGGCGTCTCGACCGGGCCCGGGCAGAGCGCGTTCACGCGAACGCCCCGGCGCGCGAACTGCACCGCGAGCTCGCGGCTCAGCGAGAGCACCGCGCCCTTCGACGCTGTGTACGAGATCTGCGAGGTGGCGGCGCCTACGATCGCCACGAACGAGGCGACGTTGATCACCGAGCCGCCGCCGCGCTCGAGCAGATAGGGGATCCCGTACTTGCAACAGAGGAAGACGCCGCGTGTGTTCACCGCCTGGACGCGCTCCCATGCGTCGAGCTCGGTCTCGAGGATCGAGGTGTCGTCCGCGGGCGAGATGCCCGCGTTGTTGTAGAGGATGTCGATGCCGCCGAAGTGCTCTGCGGTCGCGCGATACATTGCCTGCACCGACGCCGGGTCAGTGACGTCGACCCGGACGGCGAAGGCATCGCGCGCGCGGGCGACGACGTCCTCCGCAGCCTCGACGTTCACGTCGGCGGCGCAGACGAGCGCGCCCTCTTCCGCGAACAGCACCGTCGCCTCTGCTCCCATGCCGCTGCCCGCGCCGGTGATCGCGCAGACCTTGCCCTCGAGCCGCCCCACGTTAGACCTCCGTTGAGTAGAAGACGTTCTTGATCTCGCTGTAGGCCTCGAGCGCGTCCATCCCGAGCTCGCGGCCGAACCCGCTCTGCTTGAAGCCGCCGAACGGCGTTGCGACCCGCACCGATGAGTTGGAGTTGATCGAGAGTACGCCTGTCTCGATCGCTCGCGCCACCCGGAGCGCACGGGCGCCGTCGCGCGTCCAGATCGAGCCCGAGAGGCCGTAGTGGGAGTCGTTCGCGATCCGGACCGCCTCCGCCTCGTCGGCGAACGGGATCAGCCCGGCCACGGGCCCGAATACTTCCTCGCGCTCGATCCGGTCGCCGGGCCGGGCCTCGACGAGCGTGCACGGGAACCAGAAGCCGGGGCCCTCCCGCGCATCACCCTGGAAGAGCGGCTCGGCCTCGACGAAGCTCGCAACCGTCTCGCGCTGCGCGGCGGAGATCAGCGGGCCCATCTCGGTTGCCTCGTCCTCCGGGTCGCCGACCTTCACGTTCCGCGTCGCCTCGACGAGCAACTCGACGAAGCGGTCGTAGGCAGAGCGCTCAACGAGGATGCGGGAGCGGGCGCAGCAGTCCTGGCCTGCGTTGTCGAAGACGGCGTATGGAGCCGAGGCGGCCGCGCGCTCGAGGTCGGCGTCCGCGAAGACGACGTTCGCCGACTTGCCGCCGAGCTCGAGCGTCACACGCTTGATCGTGCCCGCGGCGCCGCGCATCACCTGCTGCCCGACCTCGGTCGAGCCGGTGAAGCCGATTTTTGCGACGTCCGGGTGCTCGATCAACTGCCGCCCGACGACGGAACCCTTGCCGGCGACGACGTTGACCACGCCCTCCGGAATCCCGGCCTCGAGCGCGAGCTCGGCGAGCCGCAACGCGGACAGCGGCGTCAGCTCCGCCGGCTTGAGGACGACGGTGTTGCCGCACGCGAGCGCGGGCCCGAGCTTCCAGGAGGCGATGTTGAGGGGGAAGTTCCAGGGCGTGATCAGGCCGACGACGCCGAGCGGCTCGCGGAAGACCATGTCGACGCCGCCGGTGACCGGGATCGTCTGGCCGTGGTGCTTGTCTACCGCGCCCGCGTAGAAGTGGAAGACCTGCGCCACCATCGCGACCTCACCGCGGGCGCCGGAGATCGGTTTGCCGACGTTGCGCGACTCGATCCAGGAGAGCTCCTTGTGCTGCTCCTCGACGAGCGTCGCCAGCCGCCGCAGCAGCCGCGCTCGGTCTGTCGGCGTCACCGCACGCCAGGCGCGGTACGCCCGCTTCGCCTGCGCGACCGCCGCGTCCGTCTCCTCCACCCCGGCCGATTCGAGCTCGGCGAGCACCTCCTCGGTCGCCGGGTTCAGCACCTGCGTCATCGTCGCCGCCCCTCTCGGTAACGCCGCGCCTCGGCGACGAGCGCCTCGAACAGCCGCGCGTCTTCCCCTGCCTCCGGGTGCCAAAGCACGCCGACGGCGAAGCGCCGCTCCGGGTCCTCGAGCGCCTCGACGGTGCCGTCGTCGGCCCATGCCACCTCGCGCAGCCCCGCGCCGACGCGGCCGATCCCCTGGTGGTGGTGCGACTTCACCGGCGCGCGCTCGCCGAGCAGTCGGCCGACCAGCGAGCCCTCCTCGATCCGCACCTGATGCTCGGAGAAGATTCCTGGCACGGCCCGGTGCTCCTCGTGCCCGACGACGTCGGGTAGGTGCTGGACGAGGTCGCCGCCACGGGCGACGTTCAGCACCTGTGAGCCGCGGCAGACCGCCAGCACCGGCATGTCGCGCGCGTGCGCGCCGGTCAGCAGCGCCAGCTCGGCCTGGTCGCGCTGCGGCCGCGTGCCCGTCGTTGCAGGGTGCGCCTCGGCCCGGTATGCCTCGGGGTCGAGGTCGGCGCCGCCGGAGAGGAGCAGCCCGTCGAGCACGTCGAGCGTCTCCTCGACCGCCTCCTCGCTCGGCGGGACGAGCAGCGGCCGGCCGCCAGCGGCATCGACTGCCTGCACGTACGCGTACGGGATGAGCGCCGCATCGAGCGCCCAGTGGTCCCAGCGGGCGGGCTCGACGTAGCTCGTGATCCCGATCATGGGGCGGCTCACCAGCGCTCGAACATCCTCTCCCGCTCGTAGCAGGTGACCGCCTCGTCGAACAGGCGCTGCTCGGTGCGGGCGTAGGTGAGGTAGTGGTCGACCACCTCGTTGCCGTCGCCCTTCGAGCTCTCGACCTTCATGCCCGCCGCAGCCATCGCTTCCGCACCTCGCGCAGGAACGGCTCGTCGTAGCCCGCCGCGAGGATGTGGTAGTCGAGAATGTAGGGCACCGACGGCGTCAGGTCGCGGTAGTGCTTTGCCCACGCCTCCTCGTAGCTCTCGCGGAACAGGAAGAACTCCAGCTCCGAGCCGAACATCGCCTCGAAGCCGAGCGCCCGCGCCCGCTCCACCTGCGAGCGCAGCACCTGACGCGGCGACGGCCCGACCGGCGAGCCGTCCTGCCAGACGACATCGCAGAGGACGATGCCCTCCCCGACGACGTTGCCCGCGTGATCGACTCCCACCTGGCCCGACACGGCGATACTGTCGCCGATCCGGACTGCCGGTGAGTACGGGCCGGCCGGCGGCGCAAGGTTCGCTGAGTCGCCGATGATGCGTCGCTGCATGATGCTCACCCCCTGCTCGTGGCTCGTCGGCCGAACCGGTCGAACCGGAAGGGCTGGAGGAGCTCCGGCCGCCGGCCGGTGACGAGGTAGTCGGCGAGCGCCTTCCCCGACGCTGGCGCGAGCGTGATTCCCAGCATCCCGTGCCCGGTGGCGAGGAAGACGTTGCCGTAGTCCTCGATGCGGTCCAGAACGGGCAGCCCGTCCGGGAGTAACGGCCGTCCCCCGACCCAGGGGTCGCGGATCAGGTCGCGCAGCTCACGTGGATCGTCGTACCAGCGGCCGAGGTAGTAGCGGCTGCCCTCGGCGATCGCGACGATTCGCCGCCAGTCGAGCTGTCCGTCGTTCCCGTTGAGCTCCATCGTTCCTGCGAGTCGCACCAGGCCCTGCATCGGTGTGACGACGATCCGTTTGTCACCGAGGTAGAGCGGGCGGCGCGGGGCCGGCTCGAGCCCGACGGAGAAGCTGTAGCCCTTGCCCGACCGCAGCGGCAGGCGATATCCGAGCTTGTCCACTAGCCCAGCCGACCAAACGCCGGCCGCGATGACGACCGCGCTACAGCGGCGGTCGCCGCGACTGGTCCGCACGGCAGTTACCGCTCCGTGCTCGCGTTCGAACCCCGTGACCGAGAGGCGCTCGTGCACCACGCCGCCCGACGCGACCAGGGAGGCTGCGACCGACCGGACGAAGCGGTCTGGTTCGACGATGCCTTCCTCGGGAACGAGGTAGGCCGCCGCGACGTCCGCCGAGAGCGCCGCATCGAGGGCATGGGCTGCGTCGCCGACGCTGACGTCGTTGGGAACCTCGTAGCCGGCGCCCGCGTTCGCCCGCTGGACGTCGAGGTGGTGGCGGGCCTTCGCGACTGAGAGGAAGGCGTGGACGATCCCGGGATTCCGCAGTGTCGTGTCGACACCGCGGTCTGCCAGCTCGCGGAAGAGCTCGAACGTGGGGCGGTTGAGCTCGGCGAGCGCCGCGTACCCCTTCCGGAACTGCGATCTTGTGCAGCTGCGCCAGAATCGCCAGGCCCAGCGGAGGAAGCCGAGGTCGGCGGAGGCGCGCACGTACAGCGGCGAGTCGGGCCGACCAAGTGACCGCAGCGCATAGCGGATCACCCCGGGAGCCGGCACGGGTGCGGAGTGGCTGCGGCAGACCCAGCCGGCATTGCCCCCGGAGGCACCGGATCCGACCGTTTCCTGCTCGATGACCTCGACGGGGACACCCGCCGCGGCCAAGTAGTGGGCGATGCAGAGACCGACCGCGCCGCCGCCGATCACGACGGCGGGGTCATCGCCGTGGCGAGTTGCGGGTCGTCCAGTGCGAGCGCTTCTCTGCACGGCGCCTAGCGGGGCGTGGCGTAGGTGCGCACGTAGTCCTTCGTCCGCTGTTGGCGCGGCCGCTGCAGAACCTCGCCCGGCGGTCCCTCCTCGACGATGCGACCGCCGTCGATGAACACGATCCAGTCCGACACCTCTTGCGCGAACGGCAGCTCGTGGGTGGCGATCACCATCGTCATGCCCGTGCGGGCGAGCTCCTTCATCACGCGCAGCACCTCCGCCGTCGACTCGGGATCGAGCGATGAGGTGGGCTCGTCGAAGAGGAGCACGCGCGGCTCGAGCGCGAGCGCGCGCGCGATCGCGACCCGCTGCTGCTCGCCGCCGGACATCTGCTCGGGGAAGGCCAGCGCCCGGTGGGCGAGTCCCACCCGGCGCAGGAGCCGAACCGCGCGATCGGTCGCCGCCGCGGCGGAAACCCGCGCCGCCTTCATCTGGGCGAGCGTCACGTTCTCGACGGCGGTCAGATGCGGGAACAGATTGAAGCGCTGGAAGACCATGCCGACCGACTGGCGTAGACGAGCGAGATCGCGGCAGACGACCCGGTCACCGGAGAAGGTCGGCTGCCCGTCGACCTCGATCAGGCCGCGGTCCGGGCGCTCGAGCAGGTTCAGGCAGCGCAAGAGCGTCGTCTTGCCGCCGCCGCTCTGGCCGATGATGCTGACGATGCTGCTGCGCTCGACGCGCAGGTGAACGTCGTCGAGCACCAGCCGCCCGGCGTCGAAGGACTTGCTCAACCCCTCGACGCGCACGGCGACCGTCGCCTCGTTCGGGGTCTCCTCGACTGGCATCGCCTCCAGATTCTGGCTCTCCTCGACGGTAGTCATGCCGGTGCCCCTTCCTCCAGCAGCGTTCGCGCCGCGCTCAGGCGCCGTCGCCGGCCCGGTGACAGGGCGACCCCACCGCGGACCTGACGCTCGAACCAGAGCAGCGCCTGCGAGAGCGAGAAGCAGAGGACGAAGTAGATGCCGGCGATCACCGAGTACACCTCGAAGGCGCGGAACGTCGACGACGCGATCAGCTGCGCCTGCGTCATCAGCTCGAAGGCGCCGATCACGACGAGCAGCGACGTCGACTTGAGCAGGTCGACGAGCATCGTGTTCGTGCCGGGCAGGGCGAGCCGGAGCGCCTGCGGAAACGTGACGTGCGCGAAGGTCGCCAGTCGGCTCATGCCGAGCGCCTCCGCGGCCTCCTTCTGGCCGGAGTGGACACCGGTGAGCGCCGCCCTGAAGATCTCCGACAGGTAGGCGGCGTAGAAGACGACCAAGCTCAGCACCCCCGCCTGGAAGATGCCGAACACGATCCCGATCTGGGCCAGTCCGTTGTAGATCAGCAGGACGATCGCGATCAACGGCACGTTCTTGAAGAGCTCGGTGTACATCGCCGCGAGGACACGCAACGGCCACACGGGGCTCAGCCGCATCAGCGCGAGCAGGAGCCCGAGCACCGCCGCGCCGGCGAAGCCCGCGGCGGTGAACTCGAGCGTCCGCAGGAGCGCGTGCCACAGATCCGGCAGATAGCCGCCCCAGTCGACCTTGAAGAAAGCGAGTGGCATCGCCAACTCCTCCCCGGCCTTACCGGATGCGTGGCGCGTGCCAGCTGGTCGGGCGGTCGACGCCTCGGCGTTGCTTCGAGATCCAGGGGCCCGGCCTGAGGAACTCGGTTGGCGATCCGCCCCACTTGCGGATGAACTTCGCCTCTGTGCCACTTGCGTACATCGCGCGAATCTGAGCCGAGATCGCCTTCTGCAGCATGGGCGACTGCTTGGGGATGTACCAGGCGACCTGGTACTGCCTGAACCACGTCCAGTCGGGATTGGCCTTTACCTCGGCGTCCGTCGGCGGCGCCAGGTACTGCACCTTCATCTGCAGGTCGGGCCGCTTCTTCTGGACGTCGACGAGCAGCAGCGGGTCGATGATCGCCACGTCGATCCGCCCGTTCTTGAGGTCGTCGAAGACAACCTGCGTGTTCGGATAAGCGTGCAGCTTCGCGTCCCGAATCGCCTTGATCCCGTCCACCCAGACGTAGCCGGTGACGGTGCCCAGCCTCAACCCCTCGAGGTCGTGAATGTTCTTGTACGTCTTGCCGTTGGTCACGCCGATCGCGGTCGGCGAGTAATAGAGCGGGTCGCTGAAGAGCCCGGCCGCTGCGCGCTTCTCCGACCAAGCGATGCCTCCGGTCGTAATGTCGAAGCGGCGCGACTGAACGCCGGAGATCATCCCCGTGAAGTCGGTGACGACCGTCTGTACCTTCAAGTGCAGCCTCGCGGCGACCGCGTAGAGCATGTCCGCCTCGAGCCCGACCTGCTTGCCGTGCTCGAATGACGTGTACGGCGCGTACGGCTCGATCGCGACCTTGAGCACACCGGGCTTCAGCGTGTCGAGGCCGGTCGTCGCCGCCCCGCCAGTCGCGCCGGACGCGAAGCCGGCAACACTCACCAGCGCGGCGGCCACGAGAATGCTCGCTAGCCCCGCCAATCGCCTCAGCCGAGTCAAACCAGCCGCCGATCTCATGACTATCCTCCTTTGATATATCAAGATCGGGGGAATAGTTATATACTGAGTGCGTCATGTCAAGGATACGATCCGTCCATGCGACGACCGAGGCGGCCGTGAGCGAGCCGAGGCTTGAGCTCGGAAGCGAGTTGATGCGGAGCGACGGCGCCGCTTCGACGCGCGCCGACGAGGCCTACGTCCGCCTCCGCGAGGAGATCATCGCCACCGACCTCCCGCCCGGCACGCTGCTACGCGAGGACGAGCTGGTGCACCGTCTCGGGGTCGGCCGCACGCCGGTGCGCGAGGCCCTGATCCGACTCCACCGCGACGGCTTCATCACCATCATCCCCAGGCGCGGAACGCTCGTCAGCGAGATCAACATCACCGACCTCGCCGCGATCTACGAGGTACGCACCCGCCTCGAGTCGTGGGCGGCACGGCTCGCCGCCGAGCGCGCGAGAGCGGAGGACCGCCGCGAAGCCGAGCAGCTGATCCAGGAGCTCGACACGTTGACGGATGCCGAAGGCTACGAGCCTCTGCTCGCCCTCGACCGTCGCATCCACCGCTTCGTTTACCGCACCTCGAAGAACGGGTTTCTCTACCAGACGCTCGACCACTACCACAACCTCTCGCTCCGCATCCTCCAAGTCGCGATGCGCCGCTACCCGACCCTCACGCCACGCCTCGAAGACGTCGTCCAGGAACAACGAACACTGCTCAAAGCCATCTGCCGAGGCGACGGCGCAACAGCCGAGAGAGTGGCCGCCGAGCACGTCTTGACGTTCGAAGACGAACTCCGACAACTGATCTAGCAGCCCTCAAGACTGTGAGCCGCGGCCTCACGTGCCGCGTACTCATATCGCCAGCAGCCACATGAGCGTGTTGACCGCTACTCGCCGATAGCTCTCGCAAGCCATCGTCTTGAGGTCGTGGCCGTTGGCAAGGAAGGCCGTGCGCCCGGCTCCGGCTATTCGACCGCCTTCAGCTGTCACGATCATCGGCAGTCGAATCTCGTGGTAGCGAGCCCATGCATGCACGACGAAATCGAGGCCTGGGGTGATCTGGACATTGCAGTAGAGCTCGTCGTCGAGAGCGAAGTCGCCCACGCCAGCGATCACGGGATGACCCGTCGGCTCGACGGTGATCGTCCAGTTCGCGTACTCGGTGTGCGTCGTCACGCGCCAGTCCCAACGAAACCCGTTCAGCCGGCCGAACTCCGGCCAGTCGTCGAAGCTCGCGACCCCTCCGTGCCACCCGAGGACGGGCCTCCCCGAGGACACGTACTCGACGAAGGCCTGTTTCTGCGCGTCCGTCGGCGCCGTGTAGGAGCATGGTTCGACCCCCTCGGGCCAGACGTGCCGATCCGGTGCGCAGTCGGTCCAGTGCATACCCGCCAGGACGAAGAGGTCGCACGCGTCGAGCTGGTCGAACGCGGACGCGCCGGGATAGCAGCTGATCTCGGCACGATCGCTGAGCGCCTCTTGCAGGACGGCGAACTGGGCCGCGACCGGGTGGTAAGGCCCGCCGCTCAGGACGTGGATGCTCGGGCGCACGCCGACACTGGCTCCCGGCACTACATCGCGCGGCCGGCGAGGGAGAGCGGGATCTCCTCGTCCGCTGCCGGGCGCCGGACCAGAATCGACTTGCCGCTCTCGGGCTCGAAGAAGTAGCACAGGCTCGGATGGAGGGCGAGCCGGATCCGGCTCCCCGCCCTCGCCCGCGCCATCGACGCCAGCCGGGCGGTGAAGATGGTGCGCTTGTCTGCGGCGATCAGGCCCTCTTGCTCTTCGCCCTCGCGGACGCGGACGACGTCCTCGGGCTCGACGGGGGCGACGTCTAGCGGGAAGAAGACCAGCGTCTCCGCGCCGAGGTTCTCCACGACCGTGACCTCTGCCTCGATCGACCAGGCGGACGTCTCGTTGCCGTGCAGCTCCGCCATGTGCTCCGGGCGGACGCCGAGGATGACGCGAGAGGGAAGCTTCCGGGCGTCGTCGCCGAGCTCGTCCAGGGGGAGGGAGAAGCCGCCGAATCTCAGATTCCCGTCCTCGACGAGGGCTTCGAGGAGGTTCATCGACGGCGAGCCGATGAAGGCCGCGACGAAGAGATTCACCGGCGACCGGTAGAGCACCTCTGGCGTGTCCACCTGCTGGATCTGGCCTTTGTTCATGACCGCTGCGCGGTCGGCGAGCGTCATCGCCTCGATCTGGTCGTGCGTGACGTACACCGTCGTCACGCGCAGCTGCTCGTGGAGCTGCGCGAGATCTGCCCGCACGCGGACGCGTAGCTTCGCGTCGAGGTTCGAGAGCGGCTCGTCCATCAAGTACACGGCCGGACGACGGGCGATCGCTCTCCCCATCGCAACCCGCTGCCGCTGCCCGCCGGAGAGCGCGAGCGGACGGCGGTCGAGCAGGTCCTCGAGCCCGAGCAGGCGCGCGGCCTCTGCGACCCGGTCCGCGATCTCCGCGCGCGGCGTTCCGCGCACCTTGAGTCCGAAGGCGATGTTCCTGCGCACGGTCATGTGCGGGTAGAGCGCGTAGTTCTGGAACACCATCGCGATGTCGCGATCTTTTGGCGCGACGTCGGTGACGTCCCGGTCGCCGATCAGGACGGCGCCGTCCGTGACTTCCTCGAGACCGGCGATACAGCGGAGAAGCGTCGTCTTCCCGCACCCGGACGGGCCGACGAGGACGATGAACTCGCCGTCCTCGATCTTCAGCGTCACGCCGTCGACAGCCCGGACCCCGTTCGGGAACTCCTTGAGGATGTCTTGGAGATCGATGCCGCTCAACCCTTCACTCCCGTCGTGACGATGCCGCGGGCAAGCTTCTTCTGCATCAGGAAGAAGAAGATCAGCGGCACGATCGTGTACAGCATGGCGCCGGCCAGCGTCTCCGGCACCGACATGATCGACTGCACGCCCGGCGGCTCGTAGTAGCCGTACGCGATCTTCGGGGCCAGCGTCGTCTGCTCGCCGCTGAGCAGGAGCTGAGCCCAGATGTAGTCGCCCCACCAGCCGATGCCCATGATGACCGACGCCACGGCGAGGATCGACGTCGAGTTCGGCAGGTAGACCTGCACGAACGTCCGCAGCCTGCCGCAGCCGTCGATCGAGGCGGCGTCGTCGAGCTCGGTTGGAAAGTTCACGTAGAACTGGCGGAAGAGGAAGATCATGCCCGCGTTCGCGCTCAGGCCCCAGAGGAGCCACGGCCAGTAGGTGTTCACCAGGTGAATCTGGAGGAACAGGAAGTAGGTCATCAAGAAGGTGACCGCGAACGGGATGAACGTCGTCGCGATCATGACCAGGAAGAGTGCGTTGCGCCCCTTGGCGCGATGGCGCGCGAAGCCGAATCCCGCCATCGCGCTCGTGAGCACGATCGGGATCGTGGCGAGCGCGGTGAGGAAGATCGTGTTCTTCAGGTAGTGCGGGAAGTTCACCGTCGGGTAGTGCCAGGCCCGTGAGTAGTTCCCCCAGTGCAGGGGATGACTGATCAGCGCTCCGCTGATCCCCGCGTTGAGCGGGCGCAGCGACACGAGAAAGCCCCAGACCACCGGCGCGACGAACAGAGCGGCGAGGACCAGCACCGTCACGTAGAGCAGCGCCCGACCGAGCAACCAGGTCGGAGAGCGCCGCCTGCGACGCCGCCGGCGCGGCTGTGCTCGCCGCCGTAAGAGCGCCAGGCTACTCATTGCTGTACTGCTCGCTTCCCGAGTAGACCCAGAACTTGCCGCTGTAGAAGACGATTGCGGTCACGAGGAGCAGCATGGGAACGAAGAGCCAGATCTCGGCGGCGCCGTACCCCCAGTCGCCGGTGACGGTGATCTGCTGCAGCGCCTCGATGTTGAAGACCCGGTTTCCGCTCGGGACGTAGGAGCCGAGTCCCTGTTGCAGGCCAGGCGAGAGCAGGAGCGGCTCCTGGAACATGCTCGAGACGAAGATCATTCCGGTGACGAGCTGGAACATGAGCACGGGCGTGAGGAGCGGCAGCGTGATCGCCGTGAATGACCTCAGCTTGCTCGCCCCATCGATCTTCGCGGCCTCGTACAGCTCCTCGGGAATCGACTTCAGTCCGGCGAGGAAGATCAGCATTCCGAGGCCGGCCCCGCTCCAGATCAGGAGCATGACGAGCAGAGAGGTTGGATGGCCGGTGAGCCAGTCGATGTCGTTCGGTCCGCCGACGAGGCCGATCAGGCGATTGAGGAGACCGCCGTCCTGAGCGGTGATCGCCTTCCACATGTCCGCCTTCGCGACCACGGGGATGACGAAGGCCGCGAAGAAGATCGTCCGCCAGAAGCCGAGCACCTTGATCCCCGAGTTCAGTAGCAGCGCTAGGCCGAGCTGGCTCGCAAGCCCGAGCGGGATGACGATGAGCGCGATCTTGCTCGTCGTCGCCAGCGACTGCCAGAAGTACGGATCGTGGAGCGCGCGGATGTACTTCTCCCACCCGATGTAGTGCGCACCGCGGTAGTGGACCCCGTTCACGGTGTACCCGTGGAGGTTGCCGCCGTTGAAGTTCGAGAGCGAGATCAGGAAGCCCGCGATGATCGGGAGCAGTCCCAGGAAGATGAAACCGAGCAGCCAGGGCGAGATGAACCCGTAGAAGGCGAGCGTCTCCCGTCGCCGGAACGACGCTCGCCTTTTGTGTCTACGGGCTACGGTTGCAGAGCCTGCCTTCGCCTCGATAGCCACGGTTCCATGGCGTTGCGGTTACCCGCTCTTGCCTGCCTCGATCGCGCGGTTCGCGTCGCGCTCGATGTTCTTCAGGAAGCTCTGGAACGACATGCGGCCCTTGGCCGCGTCCGGAAGGTACTTCAGGTACGCGGCCGCGACGGCCGTCGTGTCGCCGAGCCCGACGAGGTTCGGGTTGAACTGGAGCACGACGTTCGCAGTCGGCAGCTCGTGGATGAGCACCTTGAAGTTGTTCCGCTGGAAGGCGTTCGAATGCGGCAGCCGGTCGAACAGCGACTGCTGCGCCGGGACGCCCCAGCCCGTCGCCGCTCGCTCGTAAGCCGGCTTTCCACCCATGTAGTACTCGAACACCGCCCAGGCCTGGTCCGGCACCTTCGTCTGGCCCGCGATCACGAAGCCGGTGGCGGTGATCGTCGGATCGGCGCGCTTGCCGTGGTTCCAGATCGGCGCCGGCAGCATCCGCGAGCGGCGCTCGGCCCGCGCATTACCCACGAAATTGCCGGTGAACCAGTAGCCGTACTGGGTCATGGCCACGGTCCCTTTGCCGGCGACGAAGCCGGGGCCCGACCAGCCGTCCGGGTTCGAGTTCTCCGGGCCGAGGTCCATCTTGTTCTTCGAATACCGGAAGAGGTGGGAGAAGATCTTGACCGCTTCCGGGCTGTTCGTGATGTTGATTCGGGAGAAGTCCGGTGGATAGAGCGCCTTCCCCTTCTGGTTGAGCATCGCCATGATCTGGCGGTCGATCCAGGTGTAGCTGTTCGCGACGTCCAGGATCCACTTCGCTTTGTTCGCCTGCTTGAGCTTCCACGCGATGTTCCAGAGGTCGTCGTAGGTCCACCTGTCGGTCGGGCCCGGGATCTCGATCCCCTTGATCCCCCTCAGCATCTGCAGATTGACGAAGACCGTCCCGTCCGGGGACCAGTCCTTGACCATGCCGTAGCGCGGGCCCCTGCCGATGCGCTTGCCGTCGAAGCGGTAGTAGTTGCTGGCCGGCAGCAGGTTGCCCGGGTGGATGAGGTCGCTCGCGGCGAAGTACTTGTCGAGGTTCAGGAGCTGGCCGCGCTTGGCCCACTGCGGGATGAGCGGGGCCTGGGTGCGCCACATGTCGGGCGGCGTACCGGCGGCCATCATCGCCTGGAACTTTGCGGGGTCGAAGTTCGAGAAGTTGATCTTGATGTTCGGATTCTTGTTCTGGAAGTCCTCGATGTAGGCGGGCGTGAATTCGTCGTTGCCCATGACGGTGACGGTCACCGGTGAGAGGCCTCGCCGCGGGATCGCTCTGGCCAGTCCCGGGCCGAACAACGACTTGGTGGCAACCGCACCCGCAACTCCCCCCGCGCCCGCCAGGAGCTTGCGACGCGAGATGCGGGTCTCTTCGAACCCGTTCGACATAGGTGCTCCTTTCGGCCGGTGTGACTGGTAACAGTAAACACGTGATAGCCTGTGGTGTCAAGATGACCGATCACACGAGCCGGGTCGACGGGTCGACGCGCACGCGCAGCCGGACACGGCCGAAGCGCCCGACGATCCGCGACGTCGCCGCCCTGGCCGGCGTCTCGCACCAGACGGTCTCCCGCGTCATCAACCGCGAGCCGAGCGTTCGCCCGGAGACCCGCTCCCGGGTGCTGAAGACGATCGAGGAGCTCAACTACGTCCCGAACCCGATGGCGCGCGGGCTGATCGCAAACCGCACCCATTGCATCGGAATGGTGACGACGGACGTCTCCGACCACTCCTTTGCCGAAGCGGTGGCGGGCGCAGAGAAGGAGGCGCGCCGCCTCGGCTATTACCTGATGGTTGCGAGTGTCGAGGAAGCTGCGGTCGAGGATGGTGGGCAGTACCTCCGCCTGCTCGTCGAGCGGCGTATCGAAGGCCTCATCCTTGCACGCGCACATGGCGCCTCCGAGCAGGTGGCGCAGGCGCGCGATACGGGGATGCCGATCGTGACGATCGGTCCGCACGTGGGCGCTCACGTCTCCGTCGACGTGGATAACGTCGCGGCCGCCCGGGAAGCGGTCGCGCATCTCCTGGCGTCCGGGCACCGGTCGATCGCGATGATCACCGGTCCGGCGGACTGGCCCGCGGTGCAGAACCGCATACACGGCTACACGGCAACCTGCGAGGAATGGGGAGTCCTCCCGCGAGAGGAGCTCATCGAACATGCGTTGGATTGGTCGCCGATGAGCGGGCAGGCTGCTGCAGCACGGCTTCTGGCGCGCGGGGAGTCCTTCACTTCGCTGTTCGCGCACAGCGATCTGCTGGCGCTCGGAGCCGTGCGCGAGCTGCGGGCGCACGGGCTCGAGGTGCCGAAGGACGTCTCCGTCGTCGGTTTCGACGACATCGAGGTGGCAGCGTTCGCCGATCCGCCGCTCACGACCGTTCGTCAACCCATGGAGGCGGTCGGCGCCCTCGCCGCGTCTCTGGTCATCGGTCAAGTGAGCGACCGGAAGCCACAGAAGAAGACACATCTCCTGGCCGGGACCCTGATCACGCGCGAGTCCGTCGCACCTTTGACCAGACAGCAGTAGGCGGCCCTCGCGGATGGCGGGGATCAAGCTGGTTTACGTCGGCGGCGGCTCGACGCGCGCGCCGGGCACGATGGCGGCGCTGATCGCGAAGGGCGCAAGCTTCGCGGGCTCGGAGGTCGTCCTCGTCGACCTCGACGCCGAGCGCCTGGCGCTCGTCGAGCGTTTGGCAAAGCGAATGGCCGAGGCCGAGGGCGTCGACCTCGCCATCTCGAGCACGACCGACCGTCGCGCCGCGCTCGACGGCTGCGACGCGGTGTTGACGAGCTTTCGGCCGGGAGGCTTCGAGCACCGGGTGCTGGACGAGAGGATCCCGCTCGAGCACGGCGTCATCGGCCAGGAGACCCAGGGACCGGGCGGCTTTTTCATGGCGCTGCGGGCGATCAAGGTGATGCAGGAGTTGAGCGAGGAGATCGGCGGCGTCTGCCCCGACGCGACGGTCTTCAACTACACGAACCCGATCAACATCGTCTCCGAGGCGATGACGCGGTTTTCGGGCCTGACCACCTATTCGTTTTGCGAGGGCCCCATCTACGAGGTCCGGACCGCGGCGCGCATCGCGGGCGTTGACCCTGAGCGAGTGCGCATCCGGATGGTCGGCCTCAACCACGGGAGCTGGACCGTCGAGGCACGCTACGACGACGAGGACCTGATTCCGCTGATCGAGCAGAGGTGGGAGGAGACGCGGGGCGAAGGCTTCGGACCCTTCGACCGGCGCGCCCTTCAGATCGCCGCGACAATGGGCTCGTTTCCGAACAGCTACCTCGCGTACTACTACTTTCGCGACGAGATGCTGGCCGAGGCTCTCGCGAAGCCGACGACGCGCGCCGAGGACATCCTCAGCGAGGCGCCGGGCTACTGGCGGCATTACGAGGAACAGGCGGAGCAGGAGCGGCCCGAGCTCGACCCCGAGCGCTCGCGCGGCGGTATCCACGAGCTGGAGCTGGCGCTCGACGTGATGGACGCGATCTACAACGATCGCGGCGCGACCTTCCCCGTCAACGTTCCGAACAACGGCTCGATCCCCGGCTTTCCGGACGATCTCGTGGTCGAGACGACCGGCCACTGCGATCGCGACGGCATTCGTCCCGACAAGCAGAGGCCGCTGCCGCGGCAGGTGCGCGGACTCGTCGAGATGCTCGCCGAGTACCAGGCGCTGACGGCCGAGGCCGCCTGGAAGGGCACGCGGCGCGACGGCATCCGCGCCCTCGCGAGCAATCCGCTTGTCCTCTCCTTGACGAAGGCAGAGGCCATCTACGACGAGATGGCCGCCGCCCACCGCGATTACCTGCCCGACCGGCTGCTCGCCTAGGGAATCGCTCGCCCTCGGATGGAGTCGCTTCTGCTCGGCGTCGGCGGGGGAAACACGAAGACGATCGCGCTCGTCGCGCGCGAGGACGGGACGATCGTGGGCTTGGGACGGGCCGGGTGCGCCGATCTCTACAACGCCGGTCCCGAGCAGGCCGTCGAGAACATCGTCTCGGCGGTCGAGCAGGCGGGCGCGGGACCGTTCTCGGCCGCCGCGTTCAGCCTCGCCGGCGCCGACTGGCCGGAGGACTTCGCCCTGCATCACGATGCACTGCCGGCACGAGTGGGGATCGAGCGCCCCCCGCTCGTCGTCAACGACGCGATCGGCGGCCTACGGGCAGGCACGACGGACGGCGTTGGCGTAGCGGTCATCTGCGGCAGTGCCTCCGCGATCGGCGCCGGTGCGCCTGGACGCCGTTTCTGGCACGCGAGCTTCTGGCTGGACCTTGGCGGCGCCGACGAGCTCGGCCAGCGGGCCGTCCGGGCCGTGGTGCGCGCGGAGCTGGGCCTCGAGCGCCCCACCGCGCTCACCGAGAAGACGCTCGCCTTCTTCGGTCTTGGCTCGGTCCCCGAGCTCCTGCACGCCTTCACCTCGCGGACGCCGGCGGCTCCTGCGAACGGCGGCCGCCTGGCACCGCTCGTGCTCGAGGCCGCCGATGCAGGTGACGAGGTCGCCGTGGCCATCGTTCAGACGCTCGGGTGTGGGCTCGGTCGCTACGCGTGCGTTGCCGCGCGCCAGGTCGAGCTCGATCCGGCCGGACACCCGCTGGTCCTCGCCGGTGGCGTCCTGCGCCACCCCTCCCCGGTGCTCGCCGACGCGATCGCCGCGGAGATCCCGAAAGCGGTCCCGACGCGGGCGGAGTTCGAGCCGGCGGTGGGAGCGCTCCTCCTCGCCTTCGACGAGCTCGGGATCGAGCCCGATCTCGACAAACTGCGCGCGAGCCTCCCCGACCCCGCCCTCTACGACACGGTGTGACGAGGGAGGTGGGCGCGCCGAGGCGCGATAGGATCGGGTCGTGAGGCTGAGCGGCAAGAACGCTCTCGTCACCGGCACGTCGCGCGGCATCGGGCCCGCGATCGCGAGGGCGCTGGCTTCGGAAGGGGCACGCGTCCTCTGCCATGCGCGTCGCGAGGGCGATGCACGCACGCTGGCTGACGAGCTCGGCGGGGTGGCGATCATCGGCGATCTCTCCACCGCGGAGGGCGTCGCTTCGGTCGCAGCGCAGACGGTCGCGGCGGCTCCGGCGCTCCACGTGCTCGTACACAACGCGGCGATCAATCCCCGAGGCCACGAGTCGTTCGACGAGGTCGAGCACGAGATCTTCGACGAGGTCCTGCGCGTGAACGTCATGGCGCCGCTCTTCCTCACGCAGGCGCTGCTCGGGCCGCTCCGGGCCGCGGGGAGCGCGCGGGTCGTCGTCCTCTCCTCGGGGGCGGGCCAGCTCTCGGGCGGCATGGGCGCCGACGGTCTGAGCTACCGCGTCTCGAAGGCGGCGGTGAACGCCGTCACGGTGGTCGCGGCCGCGGCATTGCGCGGCGACGGAATCCTCGTCAACACAATGAGCCCGGGCTGGGTCAAGACGGACATGGGCGGGCCGGACGCAGAGCTCTCTCCGGAGGAGGGAGCCGATACGGCCGTCTTCCTCGCCACTCTGCCGGACGACGGCCCGTCGGGGCGATTCTTCTACCAGCGCCGCGAGATCGACTGGTAGCTAGGGCATCTCGACGGCTTCGAGGATGAAGCCGAGCGCCTCCGTCGTATCGAAGTAGGCGTAGCCGCCCTTGCCGTCCGGCGCGAAGCCGTGGCCGGATTGGATGTTGGCGAAGCCGTCCTGCTCCAGGGCTGCGATCGCCTCGTCCAGCGAGCTGACGACGACCGCGAGATGGTGAAGGCCCTCGCCGCGCTCGGAAAGCCATTCGCTGTAGAGGCTCCGCCCGTCGACCGGTTCGATCAGCTCGAGCTCGGGCGCATCGCCCGCAAAGGCGAGCCTCATCGAGTACACGGCGTCCGATCCGCGCAGCGTCATCCGCTCCACGTCGGCTGGACCAAAGCTGCTCCGCCGCCATTCCCGGTAGCCGAGGAGGGCCGAGTAGCGCTCCACCGCCTCGTCGCAGTTCGCAACCACGATCCCGATCTGGTGAATCGGCGCCGTCCCGGGCGCGCGCAGTCGGCTCAGCAGGCTCTCCGGAGTCATCGCCGATCGATCCGCAAGACTAGCGGGCACGGCGTGCGTAGGCTCGGCTTCGATCGTGGCTGGCGCTTTCGACTCGGAGAGATCCCCGAGGCGATCTGGCGCGGGAACCTGGACGATTCGGGCTGGCGATTGCTCGATCTGCCACACGACTGGAGCATCGAGCTCGAGCGCGAGCCGGGAAGCCCGAGCGGCAGTGCAGGGGGCTACTTCCCCACCGGAATCGGCTGGTACCAGCGGCGCTTCTCAGCCCCCGACGAGTGGCGCGGGAAGAAGGTGCTCGTCGAGTTCGAGGGCGTCTACATGAATGCCGAGGTCTGGCTCGACGAGCACTTCCTCGGCAGGCATCCCTACGGCTACACGAGCTTCGACTACGACCTGACGCCGCACTTCGCCCTCGGCTCCGAGCACGTCCTCAGGGTGCTGGTCGACAACAGCTGCCAGCCGAACAGCCGCTGGTACTCCGGGTCGGGCATCTACCGCCATGTCTGGCTCTGGGTCGGCGATCGACTGCACGTCCCGCTCCACGGCGTCTTCGTCGAGACGCCGGAGGTCTCGCCGAGCGACGCGACGGTTCGCGTCCGCACCACCGTCGCCAACGAGACGGAGACCGACCAGGACGTCACGCTGCGCTCGCGGATCGTCAGGCCCAGCGGCAGGACGGCCGACGCGGTCGACCTGCCGGAGACGATCCTGGCCGGAGACCGACTGGACTGCACCCAGGAGCTGGCGGTCCGGCGCCCGAAGCTCTGGTCACCCGACTCGCCGCAGCTCTACCGGGTCGAGACAGAGCTCCGGGTCGGCAGGAGAGTCGTCGATGCGGCCACGACCCTGTTCGGTATCCGCAGCCTGGAGTTCAGCGCAGAGGCAGGCTTCCGGCTCAACGGGGAGCCGCTCGATCTCAGGGGCGGCTGCGTCCACCACGACAACGGTCCCCTCGGCGCCGCCTCGTACGACCGCGCCGAGGAGCGCAAGGTGGAGCTCCTCAAGGCGAACGGCTTCAACGCCGTTCGCGGCGCCCACAACCCACCGGCGCCCGCATTCCTCGACGCCTGCGATCGCCTTGGCCTGCTCGTGATCGACGAGGCCTTCGACTGCTGGCAGAACGGCAAGAACCTCGCCGACTACCACGTGAGCTTCGACGACTGGTGGCGCCGTGACCTGGACTCGATGCTCGTGCGCGACCGCAACCACCCCTGCGTGATCATGTGGAGCATCGGGAACGAGGTGGTCGAGCGTGGGCGGCCAGAGGGAGCGCGACTCGGCCGCCTGCTCGGCGACCACGTTCGCGGCGTCGATCCGACCCGGCCGGTCACCGCCGGCGTCAACGGCGGTCACGACGGCTGGCCGTGGGAGCAGCTCGACGAGCTGTTCGCAACGCTGGACGTCTGCGGCTACAACTACGCCGAGTCGGCCTACCGGCCCGATCATACGCGGTCCCCTGGGCGGGTCGTCTACGGGTCAGAGTCCATGGCGAGGAACGCGTTCGAGCACTGGACGAGCGTGCTCGAGCTCGAGCACGTCATCGGCGACTTCGTCTGGACCGCCCTCGACTATCTAGGGGAGGCAGGGATCGGCCGGGTGCACTTCGACGGCGGCTCGGCGCCGCTGCTCGGCAGCTATCCCTGGCACCAGGCGAGCTGCGGCGACCTCGACCTGTGCGGGTTCAAACGGCCGCAGTCCTTCTACCGGGACGTGCTCTGGCGGCGGGCTGAGCCGCTCTTCATCGCGGTGCATGCGCCGGTGCCCGCCGGGATCACGCCGACCGTGACCGCGTGGGGCTGGCCAGACGTTCGGCCGAGCTGGACCTGGCCGGGCTGGGAAGGCCAGACGCTCCGCGTCGACGTCTACTCGGCCTGCGAGAGCGTCGAGCTGTTCCTCGACGGGGAGTCGCTCGGCACAAAGCGCGCCGAGAGGCTGATCGCCAGCTTCGACGTCCCGTACCGGCCGGGGACGCTGCGAGCGGTGGGGTCAAGCGGTGACCGAGACCTCGCCGAGTGCGAGCTCGCGAGTGCCGGCGAGCCGGCGGCCCTGCGGCTGATGCCCGACAGCGATCGGATCCGGCGCGATCCGGGAGGTCTGAGCTTCGTCACCGTCGAGGTCGTCGATGCGGCCGGGCTGCTGCACCCGAACGCCGACCACACCGTCCGCTTCGCGGTCGAAGGCGTGGGTTCGATCGCAGCTGTCGGAAGCGGCGATCCGGCGAGCAGCGAGCCGTACACGGGCGACCGGCGGTCGGCGTACAGGGGCCGGTGCCTGGTGGTGCTCAAGTCCGGAGGCGAGCGCGGCGAGATTCGACTGCGGGCGGAGGCGGAGGGTCTCGCCGCGGCCGAGACGGCCATTCGCGTCTCGTGAGCATCGTGAACAGGCCGAGGCCTGCGGGGTATCGTCTCTTGCGATGAGGCAGTATGACCACGTTCTGCGCCGAACGGGTTGGGGCGTTCCGTCCGACGACGTCTGTCCGACGGATAGTCAGGTTGGCGAGTTGCTTCGGCTTACGTTCGATCGTGACCCGAACGTGCGACGGATCGCGGTGAAGAACCTTTGTCCTTGTCACGTCCGGCGCGAGATCGACTCCGTCCGGGAC
>JBKPSO010000005.1:0-4137 GCA_046735055.1 Actinomycetota bacterium | reverse complement strand
CGCGGCATGCACCGCTGGGGCGCGAGCGTCTTCATCATCCTGCTCTTCTTCCACATGGCGCGGGTCTTCCTGTACGGCGCCTACAAGTACCCGCGCGAGCTGAACTGGATCGTCGGCGTCTTCCTGCTGATCCTCGGGATGTTCGAGGGCTTCACGGGCTACCTGCTCCCCTATGACCAGACCGCGTACTGGGCGACCGTCGTCGGGATGAACATCACCGCGAACGGGCCGTTCGTCGGGACGATCCTCGCCCAGATCCTCCAGGGAGGCCCGGCGATCGGTTCCGACTCTCTGGCGCGGTTCTACTCGCTGCACATGCTCGTCGCGCCCGGCGCGATCTTCGCGCTGATCGGCCTGCACCTGTACCTCGTGGTCAGGCTCGGAGTCAGCTCGCCGCCGTGGTCGAAGGAGGCCGCGGGCAGCGAGCACATCGAGCCTGAGCCGTCCGCGCCGGCGCGCTCGGGCCTCATCACTCCGACGATGCGAGGGCGGCCGACCCCGTGACGATCAAGAACCCGAGCGCGAGCCTGCGGGCGCGGCGCGCGGACTTCGCGCGCTACAAGCAGGACGTCCAGAAGCGTGGGAAGCCGTTCTACCCCTACGCGATCTTCCACGACACGGTGATGAGCCTCGTCGTGGTGATCGTGATCGTCGCGCTGGCGGTGGTCTGGAAATGGACGACTCCCGGCGACCACACCGGCACCGGGGCCGGCTGGCTCGGCCCGCTCTACAGCGACGAGGCCGACCCGGGGACGACGAGCTTCGTGCCGCGCCCCGACTGGTACTTCTACTTCCTCTTCTACCTGCTGCGGATCTTCAAGTGGCCGGACTCGGTGATCCTGGGGACGGTTGGAATCCCGACGATCATCATCGTGCTGATGCTCGCGCTCCCGTTCATGGACACGCGGCGGGAGCGGCGCCTGTCGCGGCGCCCCGTCGCGGTCGTGATCACGATCCTGACCGTGATCGCGATGGGGACGCTGACCTACAAGGGCGCGACAGCGAAAGAGGCGCTCGCGAGCGAGGTGGTGGGGGCGGTGCCGTCGTGGGTGAAGAAGAACAACCTTCCACCGTCTGCCATACCGGGCGCGAAACTGTTCGCCCAGTCGGGCTGCCTGACGTGCCACACCTACCTCGGCACCGGCTCGTCCAATCTCGGCGCTCCCGACCTGAGCGCCGAGGGCGCGAAAGGCCGCGGCATCCAGTTCCAGATCGCGCACCTGAAGTGCCCGTCGTGCGTCACGCCCGGCTCGCCGATGCCGTCATTCAGCTCGCTCGGCGACGAGAACCTCCGCAAGATCGCGATCTTCCTCGAGGCCTCGAAGGGGCCCAAGTAGAGGGGAAGGTGACAGCGCCTGACTCCAGTCTGGCACTGTCTCCTTGTCCATGCGCGTCTTCCTCGGCATAACCGGAGCCTCCGGCGCCCCGTACGCAGCTCGACTCCTCGAAGCGTTGACCGAAGCCGACTGTGAGGTCGGCGTCTGCGCGTCCGCAGCCGGGCTCGAGGTGATCGCCACCGAGCTCTACGGCGACGCCCGGCTCTCGCGCGACGAGACGCTCGCGCGGTTCACCGAGCACGCCCGCGGCGAGGTGACGGTGTACGACCCGCAGGACTGGCGCGCGCCGTACGCGAGCGGGTCGGCGAAGGTCGACGCCTACGTGATCTGCCCGTGCTCGATGGGGACGCTGGGCACGATTGCCTCCGGGGCAATGTCGAACCTGATCCACCGGGCTGCCTCCGTCGCGCTGAAGGAGGGCCGCAAGCTCGTCCTGATGCCCCGGGAAACGCCGCTCTCGACGATCCACCTCGAGAACATGCTCACGGTGCGTCGCGCCGGCGCGACGGTCCTCTTCCTCGCCCCGGGCTTCTACCACGGCGCCGAGACAGTCGACGACCTCGTCGACTTCATCGCCGCGCGCGCACTCGACCAGATCGGGCTCGACAACACGCTGATCAGACGCTGGGGGACGGAGTAGCGATGGCGGCGGGCACGCTTCCGGCGACCGAGGTGCGGACGATGTTCGACCGCATCGCGCCGGTCTACGACGTGATGAACCGCGTGATGACCGCCGGACTCGACCTGCGCTGGCGGCGGCTGACGGCCGAGGCGGTCGTTCGGCCGGGCGATCGCGTACTCGACGCGTGCTGCGGCACCGGCGACCTCGCCGTTGCCTGCGCACGCACGGGCGGGAAGGTGACCGGGCTCGACTTCTCGCCTCGGATGCTCGAGCGGGCCCGCCGCAAGTCGAGCGCGGTGACGTGGATCGAAGGCGACCTGCTCGCGCTGCCGTTCGCGGACGGCTCGTTCGACGCGGCGACCGTCGGCTTCGGCGTCCGGAACGTGGCCGACCTCGGGCGCGGCCTCGCCGAGCTCGCGCGCGTGCTCGTGCCGGGCGGACGGCTCGGCATCCTCGAGATCACGACGCCGACGGGGCTGCTGGCTCCCTTCTACCGCGTCTGGTTCGACCGGATCGTGCCCCTGCTCGGGAAGCTGCTCGAGGGCGGCGCCGCCTACTCCTACCTCCCGGCGAGCGTCCGCCGCTTCCCCGGCCCGCAGGAGCTCGCCGTCCTCCTCGAGCGCGCGGGGTTCGCCGCCGTCGGGTACCGCACGTTCGCGGGCGGGATCGTCGCGCTGCACACGGGGCTGAAGTCGTGACCGCGCTCGCTGCGATCCACGAGACACCGGGTCTCCACGACTACCTCGGAGAGCTCGAGGAGCGGCTCGAGCAGACCGTCCGGACGCATCCGGGGCTCGTCGCCGCCGTCTCCGCGGATGCGCTGAACGCCGGCGGCAAGCGGCTGCGGCCGCTGCTCGTCTTCTTCGCCACGCCGCGCGGCGAGGCCCCGTCCGTCGCCGCCGGGGCGGCGGTCGAGCTCGTGCACATGGCGACGCTCGTCCACGACGACCTGATCGACGGCGCCGAGTTCCGGCGCGGGCGCGCCTCCGCCTGGTCGGCGTACGGGCCCGAGGCGGCGCGGGCGACCGGCGACTATCTCTTCGCGCGCGCGTTTGCCGAGCTGTCGGCGACCGGCGACGCGCACGCGGTCGGGGCGCTCGCGAACGCCGCACTCTGCCTCGCCCGCGGCGAGGCGATGCAGAGCCGTCAGTCCCACGACCCCGGCACGACCGTCGACGCGTACCTGGAGCGCTGCTCGCTGAAGACCGGAAAGCTCTTCGAGGCCGCCTGCCTGCTCGGCGGTGGACCCACCCGCCCGAGGCTGGGTTCCTTCGGGCTCGCGCTCGGGATCGCGTTCCAGATCACCGACGACGTCCTCGACTGCTCGGGCGACACGATCGAGACCGGAAAGGTCGCCGGCGTCGACCTCCGGGAGGGGACCCCGACGCTCCCGCTCATCCTCGCGGCGCGGGAAGACGAAGTCGTACGCGACGCGCTGGCGGGTGGGTCCTTGGAGGGTGCACTCGTCCGCGTCGCGGCCACGGGGGCGATCGACGCCTCCCGCGACGTCGCGCTCGAGTACGCGCGGCAGGCACGCGACTACCTGGACGGGCAGCTGCACCGCAAAGAGCTGGAGACCCTGACCCACCTCGTCGTCGACCGGGAGTCGTGATGCTGCGCCTGGGCCGCATCTCCTACGTGAACATGGCGCCGGTCTTCTACCGGCTCGACGCCGAAGTCGAGGAGGTGACCGGCGTCCCGACCGACCTGAACGAGCGTCTCGTCGGCGGCGAGCTCGATCTGGCCCCGATCTCCTCGATCGAGTGGGCGCGGAACGCCGAGCGGCTCCGGCTGCTGCCGCGGCTCTGTGTCGGATCGGAGGGCGCGGTCGACTCGATCCAGCTCGTCTCGAAACGGCCCCTCGAGCAGGTGCGCCGTGTCGCCGTCACGCCCGAGAGCGCCACCTCCGTGGTCCTGACGAAGGTGCTGCTCCCGGAGGCCGAGCACGTTCCGCTCGGCGCGGAGGCGGACGCCGAGCTGTTGATCGGCGACGCCGCCCTGAAGAGCGCATTCGAGGATCCGACCCCGCACTACGATCTCGGCCGGCTCTGGCTGGACCGGACGGGGCTGCCGATGGTCTTCGCGGTCTGGGCGGCGCCCGATCCCGCGCCGGCCGGCCTCGTCGAGCTCGAGGAGGCGCTTGTCGCCTCCGTCCGCCGGGCCCGCGCCGAGCCGGAG
>JBKPSO010000004.1:0-4127 GCA_046735055.1 Actinomycetota bacterium | reverse complement strand
GACTCCCCGCCGCCGATCGACGACGTCCTCATCGACCCGGCCGAACTGGAGGAACTGGTCGTCACCGAGCTCGCCGGAACTGCGCTCTTCGGTGCGCGGTTTCGTGAGAACGCCGCGCGGGCCCTGCTCATCCCGCGCCGCCGGCCCGGCGAGCGCACGCCGCTCTGGCAGCAGCGGCTGAAGGCGCAGTCGCTGCTCCAGGTCGCCCGGCGCTACCCCGCGTTCCCCGTCGTGCTCGAGACCTACCGCGAGTGCCTCCAGGACGTGTTCGACCTACCCGCGCTGAAGCGCCTGCTCCACGGTCTGCGCACCCGCCAGATCGACGTCGTCGACGTCGAGACCGCGAGCGCCTCGCCCTACTCGGCCTCGCTCCTGTTCGACTACGTCGCCACCTACATGTACGAGGACGACACGCCGCCGGCGGAACGGCGCGCGCAGGCGCTCTCGCTCGATCGCGACCTGCTGCGCGAGCTGCTCGGCCAGGAGGAGCTGCGCGACCTGATCGACCCCGGCGCGATCGAGGACGTCGAGCGCCAGTTGCGCGGAGATCCGTCCACCCCGGATCACTTGCATGACCTCCTGCGTAGAAGAGGAGATTTGCGAATTGGAGAATACGACACGCTACTTGCGGATGCCCTCGTTCGCGAGCGGCGCGCTGCAATCGTTCGCGTAGTCGGGGAGGAGCGCCTGATCGCCGCCGAGGACGCCGGCCGCTACCGAGACGCGCTCGGCGCAATGCCGCCGTCCGGGTTGCCCGAGGCGTTCCTCGAGAGCGGGGACGAGCCGCTGCGCTCCCTGGTCGCACGCTTCGCCCGCTCGCGCGGCCCCTTCACGACGCGGGAGGCGAACGAGCACTTCGGCCGCGACGTCGAGCCGGAGCTGTGCGCGCTCGAGCGGGCGGAGCAGCTCGTCCGCGGCGAGCTCCGGCCGGGAGGCACCGAGCGCGAGTGGTGCGATCCCGAGGTGCTCCGCCGGCTCCGGCGTGCGTCGCTCGCGGCGCTCAGACGCGAGGTCGAGCCGGCCGAGCAGGCGACAATCGGCCGCTTCCTCCCGAGCTGGCACGGGATCGACCGCAAAGCGACGCTGCGCGAAGCGCTGGTTCCGCTCCAGGCGCTGTCTCTGCCGGTCGCGCTGTGGGAGTCGGAGGTCTTGCCGCGCCGCGTCCCCGGCTACCGGCCCGAGCAGCTCGACCAGCTCTGCGCGACCGGCGAGGTCGTCTGGGTTGGCGCCGGGCTCGACCGGGTCGCGCTCTTCTTCCGCGAGGACGCCGCCGTGCTAGGTCAGGTACCGGCTGCGCCGGCACCTGACCTAGAGGTGCACGACCGGCTCAGGCGTGTGCTGGCGACGTCCGCTCTGTTCTGGCCCGACCTCCTCGAAGCGAGCCAGTTAGAGAGCAGCGAGGCACTCGCTGCTCTCTGGGACCTCGTCTGGGCCGGCGACGTGACGAACGACGCGTGGCAGCCGCTTAGATCGCGGCGTCGCTTCGCGACGCCGCGAAGAGAACGGCGACCCCGCCGCTTCTCGCGGTCGAGAGCGACGGCCGACACGGCCACGCAGGGGCGGTGGTCGTTGTCGGAGCGCCTTTTCGCCGGCGAGCCGGATCGGCGCGCGCTCGCCGAGCTCCTCCTCGAGCGGCAGGGGATCGTCACCCGCGACGGCGTCCGCGCCGAGGGCATCCAGGGCGGCTACGGCGCCGTCTACGGCGAGCTGAAGGCGCTCGAGACGCTCGGCCTCTGCCGACGCGGCTACTTCGTCGAGGGGCTCGGCGGGGCCCAGTTCGCGCTCGGCGGGGCGGTCGAGCGGCTGCGCGAGCTGCGGCCGCGCGAGGACGACGATTCCGAGCCGCTCGTTCTCGCGGCCGCCGATCCCGCCCAGCCGTACGGGGCAGTCCTTCCCTGGCCGAAGCGGGCCGGAGCAAGGGCGGCGCGTGTCGCCGGGGCGTACGTCGTCATGCTCGGCGGCAGGCCGGCGCTGTTCGTCGAGCGGGGCGGCCGTTCGCTCGTGCCGCTCCAGGACTGGGCTGGAAGCGTCACCGGCGAAACCGGCGCCGCCCGGCCAGAAAACCGCGAGGCCTTCGGCCCCGCTGGGGAAGAGGAGTGGCTGCGGGTCGCGCTGGCCGCGCTCGTCGAGCATGCCCGCCGGTTCACGCGCAAGCGCCTCGCAGTCGAGCGGTTCGACGGTGCGCCTGTCGGCGAGAGCGACGCGCTGCCGCTCCTCGTCGAGGCCGGATTCCTCGCCGGGCCCCGCCGGGCAGTGCTTCGCCCCTGATGCGCTTCGGCCTCTGCCTCTCGAACTTCGGCACCTACTCCGATCCGCGGAACGTCGTCAGGCTCGCCGAGCAGGCGGAGGCCGCCGGGTGGGAGGCGCTGCTCATCTGGGACCACCTTGGATTCGTCTGGGGCCCGCCGGCGGGCGATCCCTGGGTGATGCTCGCCGCCGTTGCGGCCCGGACCGAGCGTCTTGTCCTTGGCACGAACCTCACGCCGGTGCCGCGGCGGCGTCCCCATGTCCTAGCGCACCAGGTCGCGACCCTCGACGTCCTCAGCGGCGGCCGCACAGTGTTCGCCGCCGGCATCGGCGGCGTCGAGTCCGAATTCACGGCGTTCGGGGAGCCGGACGACGCGCGGCTGCGCGCCGAGCTCCTAGGCTCCGGGAGTGCCCGAGGGCGACGCTCTCCACCGCGCGGCCCGGCGGCTCCAGCCGCTCGTCGGCGAGCGGGTCGAGGTCGAGACCCCGCATCCGCGGGCGGCCGTCAACCGGATCGCGGAGCGCCTCGACGGCCGGCGCCTCCTCTCGGTCGAGGCGGTCGGGAAGAACCTGTTGCTCCGCTTCGAAGGCGGCCTCGTGCTGCACAGCCACCTGCGCATGTCCGGCCGCTGGACGCTCGTTCCTCGCGGCTCCGCGCTTCGCGGCCGGCCGTGGCTCGTGCTCCGCGGGTCGCGGCTGGAGGCGCGCCAGTGGAACGGGCCGGTGCTGGAGCTCCACGCGCGCTCGGTCGCGCGGCTTGGGCCTGACATCCTCGCCGACCCGCCCGAGCTCGAGCGCATCTTCGCCAACCTGCGCCGCGAGAACGCCGGACGCGAGGTTGGCGACGCGCTGCTCGACCAGCGTCTCGTCGCCGGGATCGGGAACAAGTGGAAGGCGGAGGCACTCTGGGAGGCGAGGCTCTCGCCGTGGCGCCGGCTCCACGAGGCGACCGACGACGAGCTGCGCGCGACGCTCGAGGCGGCCGCCCGCCCGATGCGCCGATCGCTCGACGGCTTCCGCCACCGGAATGTGGTCTACCGCCGCGCCGGCCGCCCGTGTCCGCGTTGCGGCGAGCGGATCCGCTCGCGCGGCCAGGGCGACGCGAACCGGATTGCGTACTGGTGTCCTGGGTGCCAGGTATAGAGAGACGATGGCGCGGGCTCCGCACCTCCACGCTGCCGTGCGCGCGTTCTGCCTCGCCGCCTTCGCCCGGCTCGCTCCGGAGGCGGGCGGCGGGGAGATCCCGTACGTCCTCGAGGAGCACGGGTCGGGACTCTACGAGTATCGGCCGCTCATCAGCGACCGCGTCGAGTCGCGCGCGTTCTGGCTCGCCAAGCTTCCGGATGCCGAGATCGCGCTCGCCGAGCTCAGGCACGAGCCGGCGGCTGCGATCTTTGCCCGCGCCTACGGCGAGGCCTCGCAGGACCGGGCGCTCTTCCAGGCGATCCTCTTGCCGCTGCTGACACGGACCGCCGAGGCCTGCGGCGGGTTCGACTGGGAGGACGGCGCTTTCGAGCGGATCTACGCCGAGCTCGAGCGGTCGCTGTACGGGTCGAGCCGCTCGTACGCGGCCGTCGCCCCCCTCGTCGGCCTGTCGGTTGCCGAGCGGGTCGCGCTCCGGGGCGGGATCACGGTTCATGCCTCCCCGCCCGCCGACCTCGCCCTCCGCTGGCCGGAGGCGCCCGATCTTCTCCCGCCGCGCTTCGGCGAGGGGCAGGAGCGCAGCAGCGTGCTCGAGCTCGAGCGGGAGCTCTCCGCGGAGGACGAGTCGCCGCCCGACGCCCCCGCCGAGCTCGCCGCCGCCGTCACCGCGCTCCGCCTCGCGACCGGCGCGCCGGCAGCCGCCGGCCCGGTCGTCCTCGAGCGGCTCGACTGGCACC
>JBKPSO010000003.1:0-41069 GCA_046735055.1 Actinomycetota bacterium | reverse complement strand
GAGATCGCCGCCCGCTCAGCGCTCGCGCGCTCCTGGCGCAACTTCGAGCAGGCCCTCAACGCCCGCATCACCGACGCCGACCTCGCCGCCTGAAAACATGACCGGACCGTGAACTTTTCACCGACCAAGCGCAGCTAGGCGGTTCGGAACGTGTCCTCTCTGGCGGGCCGCGGTGGACCCAGCCTCCTCCCCGAGGCGATCGTATCGCCGAAATCCGAATCCGTGTGAAACGCGAAAGTGACGAGAGAGGGACGCTGCAAGCCCGCAGTAATACTGTTTCCGTGAAGAGAGTCGCCCTTGTCGGCGCCACGGGCTCGATCGGCCGCCAGGCCGTCGAGATCGTCGACGCGCACCCCGAGCTCGAGCTCGTCGCGGCGGCCTCCGGCAGCACGCCGATCGACGGGCTGGCGCCGCTCACCCAGGTCGGCGGCGACCCTACCGCGCTGCTCGAGCGCGCCGAGCCGGACGTCGTCCTCAACGCCGTCGTCGGCTTCGCCGGCTTGCCGGTCACACTCTGGGCGCTCGAGCGGGGGATCGATCTCGCGCTTGCGAACAAGGAGAGCCTCGTCGCCGCCGGCGAGCTTGCGCTGGCCGCCGGGGAGCGGGGAGGAGGTCGGCTGCTACCCGTCGACAGCGAGCATTCGGCTGCTTTCCAGTGCCTGGAGGGCCGCACCGCCGACCAGGTCGACTCGCTCGTCCTCACAGCCTCGGGCGGACCGTTCCGCGGCCGCGCGCGCGACGAGCTCGGGGACGTCACCCCGGACGAGGCGCTCGCGCACCCGACCTGGAGCATGGGGCCGAAGATCACGATCGACTCGGCGACACTTGCGAACAAAGGCCTCGAGCTGATCGAAGCCCATTTTCTGTTCGGGCTCCCGTACGAGCGGATCGAGGTCGTCGTCCACCCGACCTCGATCGTCCATTCGCTCGTCCGTCTCCGCGACGGTGCAACGCTCGCGCATCTCGGTTATCCGGACATGCGCGTGCCGATCTCGTATGCGCTCACCTACCCCGAACGAGCGGCGACCCCTATCCCGCCGCTCGACCTGGCTGCGGGGTTGACCCTGGAGTTCCACGCCCCGGACCTGGAGACGTTCCCTATGCTCGCACTGGCGCGCCGCGCCGGCGAGCTCGGAGGCACCTACCCATGCGCGTACAACGCGGCGAACGAGGTCGCCGTCGCGGCGTTCCTCGACGGCCGGCTGCCGTTCCTCGGGATCGCCGACACGGTCGAGGAGACGCTCGCCGCCGTCGACGGCGTCACCGCACGCGACCTCGACGACCTGATCGAAGCGGATGCACAGGCACGCCGCCTGACAGAGGAGAAAGCTCCGGTCGCATGAGCGTCCTGATCGCGATCATCGGCCTCGCCTCCCTGATCCTCGTCCACGAGGCCGGGCACTTCTTCACGGCGCTCGTCGTGGGCATGCGGCCGCGGCGCTTCTACGTCGGGTTTCCGCCTGCGCTGGTGAAGACGAACCGGAACGGGATCGAGTACGGAATCGGCGCGATCCCGCTCGGCGGCTACGTGAAGATCCCAGGGATGCACCGCCCGGCGCCGAGCGACGCCGACGTGTACTTCGGCCGGGCGCTGCGAGAGCGGCCCGAGCTCGCCGGCCCGGTCCAACGGCTGAAGCGCGCGCTCGCCGCCGAGGACGAGGCGGCCGCTCGCAACGCGCTCGAGGAGCTGAAGCGCCTCGCCGGCGACAACCCGCCGGAGGGCTTCGAGCGTGGCCTCCAGGAGCTCGAGGACGGCCTCTCGCCGCAGGCGTACTGGCGCCAGCACACCTTCAAGCGGATCGCTGTGATCCTTGCCGGCCCGATGACCAACCTCGTCTTCGCAGTGCTCCTGTTCGCGGCGCTCTTCTACGTCGGCGGCGGGAAGGCAACCTCGACCGTCGACCAGGTCCTGCCGAACCACCCTGCCGCCGCGATCGGCCTCCGGCCGGGTGACAGGATCATCACCGTCAACAACGCTGTCGTCCAGCCGAACGACATCCCCGAGCAGATCGCGGCCTCCCACGGGCGCCCGCTTACCCTCGTCGTCCAGCGCGACGGCCGCATCCTGGCGCTCGGGCCGGTGCGACCGCAGCGGATCGAGGGCGGGTACCGGCTCGGGTTCGTCCTGCGCGGCGAGAGGCTCGGCATCGCCGAGTCGCTGTGGCAATCGGTGAAGCTGACCGGCGTCGTCACGCGAGAAATCGGGCGATCGATCGCCCGACTCGTGCACGGCGAAGGCCGCAAGGACATCTCGAGCCCCGTCGGGATCAGCCAGACGCTGAACACTGCACAGAAGCAGGGCGCGGAGAGCTACTTCTGGGTGCTCGGGCTGATCAGCCTGTCGCTCGCGTTGATGAACCTGCTCCCACTGCTGCCCCTCGACGGCGGCCACATCGCGTTCTCGATCATCGAGGGGCTGCGCGGCCGCGCGGTCGGCCGCGAGGTCTACGAGCGTGTCTCGGTGATCGGGATCGCGCTCGTCCTCTTCGTGTTGTTCATCGGGCTCTCGAACGACGTGAATCGGCTGGGAGGAAGCTAAGCTAGAAGGCCCGATGGCAAGCACGCGCCAGATCTCGGTCGGCAGCGCGACGATCGGCGGCGGCGCCCCCGTGGTCGTCCAGTCGATGACGCTGACGAAGACGCACGACGTCGAGGCGACGACGGCGCAGATTGCCGCGCTCGCGTCCGCCGGCTGCGAGGTCGTCCGCGTCGCCGTCCCGAAGACCGAGGACGCCGAGGCACTGCCGCGGATCGTGCGCTTCTCGCCGATTCCGGTGATCGCCGACATCCACTTCAACGCCTCGCTGGCGCTGAAGGCGATCGAGGCCGGCGTCGCCGCCGTGCGGATCAACCCAGGGAACATCGGCGGGCCGGACAAGGTGGCGATGGTCGTCCAGGCCGCGAAGCGGGCCGGCATCCCGATGCGGATCGGCGCGAACTCGGGCTCGCTGCCGAAGCACCTCGAGGACGTCGCCCACCGCGACCAGGCCGAGGCGCTCGTCGAGGCCGCGCTCGAGGAGGTGCGCCTGCTCGAGCGGCTCGACTACAGAGATTTCAAGATTTCTGTGAAGTCGAGCCACGTGCCGACGATGATCCGCGCCTACCGGATGCTCTCCGCGAAGGTGCCCTACCCGCTCCACCTCGGCGTGACCGAGGCGGGGACGCCGTTCTCGGGCTCGATCAAGAGCGCGGTCGGAATGGGCGCGCTGCTCGTCGACGGGATCGGCGACACGATTCGCGTCTCGCTCACCGCCGATCCGGTCGAGGAGGTCAAGACGGCGTTCGAGATCCTGAAGGCGCTGGGACTTCGCGAGCGCGGGCCGATCTTGATCGCGTGCCCGAGCTGTGGCCGCGACAACGTCGGCGTCGAGAAGCTCGCCGTACAGGTCGAGGACCGCCTCGGCGCCTACGCTCAGCATTTTGAAGTTGCAGTGCTCGGTTGTGCGGTGAACGGACCGGGCGAGGCCGGCGACGCCGACTTCGGGATCGCGGGCGGTCGCGACGTCGGCTTCGTCTACGCGCACGGTCGCGTGCTGAAGAAGGTCTCCTCGGACATCCTGATCGATGAGCTCTTCCACGAGATCGACAAGTGGATCGCCGAGGGCATGCACCGCCCGAAGCGCCTGAAGATGGCGAAGCCGGCCGCGCTCGCGATGGCCGAGGCCTCGCTGATCCCGCTCAACGACTAGGCTGCCCGAACGTTGGCAGCCAGGGCATCACAGCTCTTCTTACCGACCCTGCGCGAGGATCCGGCCGACGCCGAGGCCGTCAGCCACAAGCTCCTCGTCCGCGGCGGCTTCGTCCGCCAGGTGAGCGCGGGCCTGTGGACCTTTCTCCCGCTCGGCTGGCGAATCCACCGGAAGGTGGAGCAGATCATCCGCGAGGAGATGGACGCGATCGGCGGCCAGGAGTTCCTCTGCCCGCTGCTGACGCCGATCGAGCTCTGGGAGGCGAGCGGCCGTGCCGGGATCCCGGAGATCTTCCACGTCACCGACCGCGCGGGGCGCGAGTTCATCCTGCCGATGACGCACGAGGAGACGTTCACGTTCCATGCACGCGAGATCCGTTCCTACAAGGAGCTGCCGCAGCTCTGGTACCACTTCTCGGTCAAGGACCGCGACGAGCCGCGCCCCCGCGGCGGCCTCCTCCGTGTCCGCGAGTTCATCATGAAGGATGCCTACTCGTTCGACCGCGACCAGAAAGGGGCGATCGCGAGCTTCGAGCGGAACCAGGAGGCCTACTACCGGATCTTCGACCGGTGCGGCCTCGAGGTGCATGCCGTCCAGGCGGAGAGCGGGATCATGGGCGGGAAGCTGACCGTCGACTTCCTCGCCCCGTCCGGGTCGGGCGAGAATGTCCTCGTCCGCTGTGAGCGGGGCGACTACGCCGCGGATGCGGAGATCGCCCGTGGCGTCCCGCGCGCGCCCGAGTTCCCGCTGCGGCTCGAGTGGCCCGAGGAGGTCGCGACGCCGGGCGTGACGACCTGCGAGGGGCTGGCGGAGTTCCTCGGCATCGACCTCGCGGCGACCTCGAAGGCGATGCCGGTGACGACCGACGACGGGAGGGTCGTGCTCGCGCTCGTCCGCGGCGACGACCGGCTCAGCGCGTCGAAGCTGCTCTCGGCGCTCGGGACGGGATCGCGGCCTTCGACCGGCGAGGAGATCCGCGACGCCTTCGGCGCGTCAGGAGGCTCGCTCGGCCCGGTAGGCGTCTCGCTCGAGGTGATCGCAGACGAAACGCTGCGCGAGGGCCAGTTCGTCGCGGGTGCGAACCGCGACGGCTCGCACCTACGCGGTGTCGAGGCCGGCCGCGACTACCAGCCGCGTTTCGCCGACCTCCGCGAGCCTCGTGAGGGCGACCGCTGCCCGCGCTGCGGCGGTGCGCTCACGTTTCAGACCGCAATCGAGGTCGGGCACATCTTCAACTTCGGCGACAAGTACAGCTCGCGCCTGGATGCGACATTCCTCGACGAGGACGGCATGGAGAAGCCGCTCGTCGGAGGAAGCTACGGGATCGGTCTAGGACGCATAATCGCGGCCGTGATCGAGCAGAATCACGACTTGCACGGGATTGCCGCGTGGCCGAGATCGATTGCGCCTTACCATGCCCACGTCGTCGTCGTCCCGGGGCTCGAGGAGCAGGCCGAGGCCGTGGCAGCGACGCTGGAACGGGGAGGTGCGGAGGTGCTGCTGGACGACCGCGATCTGCGTGCAGGCGAGAAGTTCGCCGACGCGGACCTGATCGGACTCCCGGTGCGGGTCACCGTCGGCAAAAAGACGCTCGAGGACGGCGCGGTGGACGTGCGGGACCGCGCGACCGGAGAGGAGCGCCGAGTACCCGCCGAGGAGGTGACGATCTGATGCCACGCAAGCGTCGCTTCAGCGACGAACCGTTCGGGACGACGATCGAGCGACTGATGGACGAGAGGGGGGTGACCTACCGCGCGCTCGCGGCGAAGACGAGCCTGTCTGCGGGCTACCTCAACCACCTCGTGCACGGCAACCGGCCCGTGCCCTCGAACGAGGTGATCGAGCGACTCGCCTCCGCGCTCGGCGTTGAAGCCGAGCACTTCCGGGAGTACCGTCTGCGCGTGATCACGGAGCGGCTCGAGCAGGTGCCCGCGATGATCGACCGGCTCTACAAGCAGCTGAGAGGACGCTGAGGCGCGAGATGGCGCCCTCACGGCAGGCCGCCGGCGGCAGCTTCCTCGTCTGGCTTCTCCTGACGGCAGGGACCAACGTCGTCGCGCTGATCTTCGTCAACTGGATCTTCGACAGCGTCGAGATCAAGGGCTTCTGGTCGTACTTCCTCGGCGCCCTCGCGCTCACGGTCGGGAACGCCGTTCTGAAGCCGATCCTCGCGCTTCTGACGCTGCCCTTGATCATCTTCACGTTCGGGCTCGCCTACTTCGCGATCAACGTCGCGATGCTCGCGCTGGCGGAGTGGATCGCGCCACGCTTCAGCGTCGACGGATTCTGGACGTACGTCGGCGCGACGATCGTGATCTGGTTCGTGAACCTCGTGCTCGGGCTGCTCTTCGATCGGGTGCAGGGCCCCGACCGCTACTGACGCCGGCTGCTACGGTGACCGGTCGCGGGGCGTGGCGCAGCCTGGTTAGCGCGCTAGTCTGGGGGACTAGAGGCCGTCGGTTCAAATCCGACCGCCCCGATCGAAGGAAAGCCCTGCACCCGTAGGGCTTTTCGCTTCTCAAGGCTCCGACTCCGCCGGTGGCGGTGCCCGCTCCGTGCCCACACGTCGAGGCGGAGCCCCGCTCGTGACCCGCGACCGGGAACAGCACGAGCAGTTGGACGGCGAGTGGCTCGGCGCGATCGAGCGCGACGACGCTCAAGTTCCACGATCGGCACGGCGAGGGCTGCCACCCGTCCCGAGACACGATCGCTCGCGAGATCGGCTGCTCGACCGACACGGTGGACCGGGCGATCTCCGTGTCTTTGGAGAAGAAGGAACCCGTAACTAGGTCGCGACCGGACTTCACGGTCGAGGATTGGCAGTGGGTAATCCGCTCTGCGTTCGAGGAATCCTGGTGGCAGCGAAAGTCCTGTTGGGCGAGCGGCCGAGGAAGGGTGACGCCCGCCGTCGTTTTCAAATCGGACAAGCTGCGACCCGTCGTGGATGTACGACGACGAGCCTCTTCGTCCTGCCGAACGGGCTCACGACGTGAGCTAAAGGGCTTGGTTGAGCCGTTTTGGGTGAACAGTGGCTGCGCTTCGTCCCGGCGCGTTCTGCTTTGCGGCTCGCCCTTGGTTGTCGAGGCTTGCGAGTTCGGGGCAACGGCTGCGTGGTGCGTTGGCTGGGATGATCCGGCCGCAGTCGATGCAGACGCGCATGACCGGCATCACTGGCCTCGCGGGGTGAGCACAGGTTGCAGCTTCGCGTAGTTCCAGAGCACCAGCTCACCGCCCATCCACCAGCCGTCATAGCCGGCGCGCTCGAGACGTTCGCGGAGGAGACGATCCAACTCGCGGAACTAGTCGATCGCGTACTCGCCGGGCGGCGGCACCCACGGCGGGCCGTCAGCGGGCAAGCCGGCCGACGGTCCAAGCTCGCGCAGAAGAGCGTTGAACTCGCGATCGGAACCGAACCCGCAGAGGATGTCTTCCGAGCCGGTCTCGGCGTCTTCGATCTCGTAGACGGTGAAGGGGCCGGCGAATCGGTAGAGAATGGAGCCGGGTGCTCTCTCCGCGCTCGCGACGGCGTAGATGCGCCGTGTCCCCAGCGGCTTCCGTTGGGATCGAGGCTCCCGAGGGGTTCAGACGCACCGTCCCAGACTGCCTCTATCTCGGTTCGGCTCACTGCGCTTGGTGCGCCCTTCGTGTTCGGAAAGATGAGGTCTCGTGTCATCCTTTGAAGCGGGAGGACATGACCGCGGTGCAAACCGACTTCCGCGCAGCTCGCATCCTGGGCACGTTCGCTCCCGCGATCGGACTTATGGTGACGACCGTCGCGAACTTCATCACTAGCGCGACTTTCCGGGTCGAGGCGGGCCAGGAATAAGCGCGCGCGGGTGGAGCCTTCAGCGGCGACCGAGGTCAGCCAACGAAGGAGAAGTCATGTCTCGCACCACGATCGGCGCATCTCGCTCCACTGCGACGCCTCCACGTGGCCGGCGTCTCGCTCTTCGAGCAAGGCTAACCGGGAAGCACGAGGACGCCCTGATCGGGCGCGCTCGTGCTTCCCGCGAGGACGGTTAAATCCGGCTAACCGTCCTCTCCGTTGGTCGGCAGGAAGTTGCGCTGGAGCTCCCAGTTCGCAACCGAAGTGCCGAGGTTCTCGCCCGCGATCACGGAACTGCGGAAGTGGAAGCCGATCCAGACGCGCGCATTGACGAGTTCGTCCATGAGGTCCTGAACAGTCGCGTACGTCCGCGAGGTCGTCAGCGTTGTTCCACCGCCGGTCGCCCCTGGGATCGTGGCGTTGATGTTGGTCGTGCCGACCGCATTCGCAAACACCTGAGCAAGTGCGCTCGTCACACAGCCGTGCTGCGATGGGTACTCGGGATGGTTCGGAGTGGTGACGAGCGGCGACCAAATGGTGTCCTGGGCCGTCGCAGGGTTGCCGTCGAGGTCGGCGTTGCGAATCGCCGTGATCGGGCGCCAAAACCGGTACGTGTACTTCGAGTCGAAGCAGGCCATGCCGGCGTCAGTCGAGACCATGTTCCCCGCCGCCAGCAGACGCACCGTATCGAGGAGGTCCATGTTGTGCTGGGTAGCGAGGTTCTGGAGCGACTGATTCAGCTGGTTGATCGCATTCGCGTTCCAGAAAAAGGCGGTGCCCCTCCTCGGGTCATTCGGGTCATTAGCCGGAAGGTTCGACCCGGACGCCTTCGTCTCGTTCAGGTCGGTGGCGTACTGAGCGCTCGTCAGAGCAGACGGGTGCGGCGCCCGGAACTGCGAGGTGCTTTCGAGCATGAAGGGCTGCATACCCGCCATCCACGGTGTCTGGTCGATCTGCAGGGAAGGCGCTGGCGGCCAGACCCACACACCCGCCTGGACCGGATCGGTCGGCGTGCCCACGTCGGGCGAGGGCGACGCGGCGTTGCGTCCGTCGTTCGCCCGGAGCGCCTCGATGTCCGCGGCCGCCGCCTCGCCGACGGCGATTCCTCTGGCAGTGTTCTCGTCGTCGGGAAGGGCGGCGATAGAGGCCGCGTACTGGCCATCCAACGTGCTTGTGTGACCGAGGTAGTCGACGAGCGTGTTGTAGGCCGCCGCGATGACTGCCGCCTCGATGGAAGCACTGCCGGCACCGGCGGAGAAGTGGTGGTACGGCACATAGCGATGACCGATCTTGGTCGCCGCGTCATAGACAGCGGCCTGCACGTAGGACATGTAGAGCAGTCCCTCGGTCTGGTACAGCGACCGCGACGTCGCGTTCGGCGGCGGCTGGTTCATGGTGGTGGCGGCGCGCACGGCCGCCACGGCGTTCGCGTTCCATTGAAGCGCTACCGTGGACGCCACGTCCGATCCCGGTGGCTTCGCGGACGCCCCCACGGTCGCCTGCGCGATGTCGGCGCGGAACACCGTCGCCCCCAAGACAACGCCGACTCCGACGAGCAGGAGCGCGCTGATAGTCGCTCTCCGTTGCATGTCCGCTCCGCCTTGTGCGCGCCCCCTCGCTTTGGCCGCCCGCTGTGGCGGCGTCGATCCCCCGGCGCCGGCGCGCGTCTCGATTCTGCGGGAGCAGCTCGCGTAGGGCCAGGTCCATCTCGCCCTTGCAGCGCGCGGGGGCGCCCGGAGAGCGGAAGGGCCGGCAACGGCCGGCCTCTCCCGCTCCTCAGTGACTCGAGTCGGCTCTAGGCTCCGGGGAAGATCGCAGCCTGGTACTGGCAGGCCAGCGGGCTGCAGAGCTGCGTTGGGATGTCGCTGATTCCTGCAGTCTCGGGCGTGTGGATCTGAACGGGGATTCGCCCTGGCTCAGCGGGTCCGTGGAAGCGCGCGAGCAGGATCACCGTCTGATTCTGCGCGTCGGTCAGCCCCTCGCAGCCCACGGCAGCCGTGAACTCGGGTGAGAAGCAACCCGAGGTGTCGCCTTCGGCGAGATGGCCCGAGAAGGTGGCGAGACCGCTCCCGCCGACGACGTGACCCGCCGCGAACTGCGCGGAGACGGGTGCACCGTTCTCGAGAATGACCCACCAGATCGTCACCGCCTCGCCGGCGGGGATTCCACTCGTACTGAACGTCATCGAGACGCCCTGGTCGTTGCGGACGAGGGACGCCGCACCGTATACGTCGGCGGTCGTCCCGACGCCCTCTACCCAGCCTAGAACGTCGGTCGTCTGCTTCGTCGCGGGATCAGCAGATGCCGCGAGCGGTAGCGCGAGCGCAACGAGCGCCACTGCGATTCCAAGAATGAGTCTCATCATGTCCTCCCTTTCCCCTGTCGTGTTGATCTCCAGCGGCGAACCGGCGCCGCGGACTACGCGGAACGGGGGGCCGTCCCGTCGAAGTAGGTGTGTGCCTTGGCCCAGCAGCGACGCGCGACCGCCTGGCCGGTCCCCCGTGCGTCGAAATCCCCTTGTGCGAAGTGGATGCCGCCGTAGCGGCGTGACATACCGGCCTGAGCGGCGGCGTCGGAGAAGGTCGCCCACGTCAGCGTGAGGTCTCGGGCCGGAACGATCCCGGGCTCGACCCGCGAGCTTCCGCCGGAGATGGTGACCGACCCGCCGAAGCGGTCACTGCCGGTGAACAGTCGGAGAATCTCCGCACCCGCGGCGCTGAAGTTGCTGTGACCCGACGAGTACTCGGCGAAGGGCGGCGTCGGGAAGCTGGTCGGCTGGTACGGGAACCAGCCCTCACCGGCGATCTTCTGCGTGCCCCTCCCGGGTCCCGCCCAGGCCGTGATCGTCTTGCCGTTGTAGAGCCAGCGGATTGCGGTGATCGGCCGGACCGAGTCGAACGCGACCTTGTTGTCCCATGCGCAGCAGCCCGCGTCGAAGATCGCGTTCGTGAGCGCAAAGAACAGCTTGACGGCCAGGTCGAGGTCGTGCTCGCTCGAGCCGGTCCGGTCGCGGTGCGCGACCTGCTGGGCGAACAGGTTCCAGTGACCTGGCGGCAGCTCCGAGCGTGGGCCGTCGGCCCAGTACTCCGCGATCACCTTCTGCTCGTCCGTGAGCGTCGCGCTTATATCGATCAGTTCCTGCGACTGCGCGACGAAGTCGGGCGAACCGTGCCAGGCGGGTCCTGACGGGGAGCGGAGCTCGGCGCTCGAGCCCATCGCAAACGGGCGGACATGCTGCCAGTGCGCAGCGACGAACGTGGGCGTGACAAGGTTGCCCGAGGCGTCGCGGTAGGTCAGAGGCTGCCACTTGTTCACGTCGCGCACCGTCGACAGGTCGAGCGCCGCCCGTGTGTCCATCGGCTCGTTCACGGGCCGGTAGCCGGTGTAGTCCGAGTACGGGGTGCCCGGCCGGCCGCCTGGCTCGTCCCCGAGCTGGTTGGCGCCGTCGCGGTGTCGGAACGACAGCACCGCGTCGGCCGCGACATTGCCGATGCCGACCGGCACCGCGGTGTCCTGCGAGTCGTCCGCGGGATCCAGCCCGATGCTTGCCATCAGCGGGTCGAAGACCGTCGTTCTGCTGCCCGGGAACAGATCCACGGCAGCTCGGTAGGCAGCGTGGCTGACCGCTTCGACCTTGTTCGCATAGCGGCGCTCATGAGCAGGGCGCCGCAACGTGTCGCCGAGCTGCGTGCCGACCGCGACCCGGTCGTAGGCGGCCCAGGCGTCGTAGACGCAGGTGTGGGCGACCGCGAGCGCGCGCGAGACCATCGGCGGTCCGAGCTTCGAGTCGCGCACCGCCTGCAACAGGGCCTCGTTCCACTGCAGGACAACGTTCGGGGTACGCGGCGCAGCTAGTCGCGTTGCACGCCGACGCCCGGCGGTGGCGACGCCGGGCACGAGCAGCGCTAGGCCGCCTGCGCTCGCTGCCTGGAGAAACCTGCTACGCGAGAGCCGCGGCTCGGCTGACGGCCGCTCATCAATCACACTTCGCCGCTTGGTCACGCCGGCACGGACACCGGGTCGGGCCGCAGCACGACCGTGTCGGCGACCGCCACGATCTCGTCGACGGGCAAGGTCGCTGAGTAGGCATGACGTCGGATCGCCTCGGGCCTGGAGGCCTGGTAGACGCAGACCATTCCTAGCGACCCGTCCGTCTCAGCGACGACATAGCTGCGGATCCAGCGGACGTCTTCGGCCATGCGGTCAGCTTCGATCGTCGAGCGTCGGACGGCCTCCTGAAGCTCGTCCGCGGTGCGCCAGCCGTTGCGGCGGATAATGACGTACGTCTCCATCGCGCTCCTCTTCCGACTCGGTTGCATGTCGATTCGTTCCGTCGACGGTAGGGGCGCGGCGCAGCCGCGACATCGGCGCGATTACCCAGGTTGGCGAGAAGGCCTACCTATCTTGGAGCAGGCCGAGCGTGGCTGCCTTGACTGCGGCCTCTACGCGGGTCTCGGCTCCGAGCTTGCTGAGGATCGCTGACACGTGGTTGCCGACCGTGCGAGGCGAGAGGAAGAGCCGTTGCGCGATCTCCGCGTTGCGAAGCCCCTCGGCGACGAGCGCGAGCACCTGGCTCTCGCGAGCTGTGAGCCCGGCCGCATTGCGGCGGGTCGCGGGTCGCGGACCGCGCAGGATGTCGCGGGCGCCGAGCGCGCGTAGGCGTCGCGAGACGATGGCTGCAGGGGCCCTCGCGCCGAGCGTGGTCAGCGAGTCGAGCGATTCCCGCAGAGCAAGCTCGCCCCCGACATCGGCGAGGGCGAGAGCAGCCTCGTACGGTCGCCCGAGGTCCGACCAGCGTGCGGCGGCCGCTGCGGCGTCACCGGCGAGCTCGAGTGCGTACGGGCCACCGGCTAGAGCATGCGCCGGCTCCTCGATGCCGGCACGCCGGCGCCATGTCTGGATGCACGCGATGTCGTGCGCCGATCGGACCCTGACGGCCACCTCGAGTACGTCGTCCGTCGCCTCGCGAGCCCCGGCAGCGTCGCCTCTGAGCCAGGCGGCTTCCACTCCTGCGACGGCGACCGGCGCCATGCGCGGCAGCTCGCGCGTCGGGTCGGCGAGCGCGCGTGCCTCTGCGAGCAGTGGAAGAACCTCCGGGTCTCCACGTCGTGCGCGCACCAGTGCGAGCACGCTGAGGGCAAGCGTCCGCGGGAACGTCGACACGGCTCGCCGCCCGAGCACGACCATCGCCGACTCGGCGGCATCCGACCAGCGGCCCTCGTCGAGCTCGAAGCGAGCGCGATTGGCGAGGAGGTAGAGCTCGATCAGATCGATGCCGTGCGTCCGGCAGTACCTGAGGCCCTCATCGAAGGCGAGGCGTGCGACGTCGTGCCGATGCGTCCACATCGCCGCTTGGGCGCGCCTGAGATGGGCGCCCGCAACGTGCGCCTCGAGACCGCGGCCCTCCGCGAGTGCCGCTGCACGTTCGATCGTCGGCAACCCGCGGTCGGGGTCATCGACCAGCTCGAGCGATCCCACCGCGAACAGCGCCTCGCAGAGGACATCCGGGTCATCGAGGCGTTCTGCCAGGTCGAGAGCTCGACGAGCCGATCGCCACGCGCCGGCGTTGTCCGCGGCCCACGACAGGACGAACGAGAGGTTGGCATAGGCCAGGACAAGCCCACCGCCCGGCGACAGCTGCTGGAGTAGGTCGACGGCCTGCCTCGCCATCAGCCGGGCCTCTTCGCCTCGCCCCGGGCACCAGAGGATGCTCGAGAGCTTCGCGAGCGTCTCGCCCTCCCTGGCGCGATCACCTAGCTCGCGGTAGGCCTCCACGGCCCTCTGGAGGGCGTCGATCGCTTCGTCCGCCTGGTCTGTCAGGTAGCACTCGCGCGAGCGGCGCTTCAGGAGCTCCGCGCGGTCCGCTGGAGAAAGGTCCTGAGCGTGGCGGAGGGCGCGCGCGTACTGCTCGGCTGCCTCTCGATGCGCTCCTACCAACGATGCTTGTGCACCGGCCGCCGGAGCGAACGTGAGCACGGCGTCCGTGTCCCCAGCTGCGTCGGCGTGGTGCGCGATCCGAGCGAGGTTGAGGTCGCTGTCCTCACGGGAGGCAAGCGTCTCGAGGGCGCTGCGATGGAGGCTCAGCCTCCTTCTCGTGGGTAGCGATCCCTCTAGTGCCAGGCGGGCCAGCTCGTGCCTGAATATCACGGCACCGTCCGCGAAGACGAGCATGCCCGATGCGATGCACTCGTCAAGCCTGGCGTCGATTTCCCCCGAGAGTGCTGCCACGAGCCACAGCTCCGCGTGCGGTGTTGCGACCGCCACGGCCTCGAGGACGCTTCGCGCCGCAGGCGTCAACCGGGCTGCGCGTGCGAGAACGGCGTCGCGAACGGTTGCCGGTATCTCGTCTCCACCCGATGCGAGGACTTCCGTGACGAAGAAGGGGTTGCCGCTGGTGACGCGGTGAAGCCCGTCCGGATCGATCCCGTGCGGCTCGGCGAGCTGCGCGACGCCGTCCGGTGAGAGCGGGGCGAGCCCGACGCGTGTGAGGGCGAGCCCTGATGCCAGCTCGCCGAGCATCACCCTGACCGGATGACTCGCGTCGATCGCCTCGTCTCGATAGCTGATGACGATCAGCACGCGCGCCGCCGTGATGCGACGCGCGATCAGCCTGAGCACGTCCAGCGTGGCCTCGTCCGCCCAGTGGACGTCCTCGATCACGAGCACCGTCGGCTGGTCTCGGCGCAACTCTTCGAACAGTGTGGCAGCGACCTGGTACGGCGTCGCTTCACTGAGAAGGTTTACAAGAGCAGGCCCCACGTCGAGCGCAAAGTCTTGAATAGCCCCGAGCGGACGGGGCGTGAAGAGCGCGTCGCATGCGCCTCGCAGCACTCTTGTCGAGCTGGCCTGACCCGCGCAGAACCTCTCGATGAGCGCCGTCTTCCCCCCGCCGGCCTCCGCGGTGACGAGCGCCACGCACCCCCGCCCGGCGGAGGCCTGTTCCAATGCAGCCTCCAACACCGCCAGCTCCTGCTGGCGCTCGACGAGTTGATAGACGTCCGCGTGCAGGTCACCGAGCAGGCTCATGCGTCGCATCGTGACCGGTGAAAGCGATTACGGCAAGCCCCTCGTTTGCGGGCAAGCCGCTCTAGGGGCGTGTCCGGGAACGGGTTTTCATGAGTTCGGTTGAGGCACGGCCTCGTGTTCCAGAGGAGTTGCCCGCGGCCGAGGCGGATGGTGGCGGGTGGACGGTCGCGCGGCGGTTGATCGCCGGCGGCGCCGAGCTCGGCGGCGGCCGCTTTTGGCGCTGCGGCGATCCTCAGCTGCGCGGTCGGGTCGTATTTGGCGAGTCGTTTCAGGTTGATCGCGGCGCATCCGGGCAGGAGCTGGACGTGGAAGGCGGGCGTGCCTCGGCAGCGGACGCGGTCGAGTCCGTGCTGGTTCTTCGGCTCGGCGATCACGCCCTCGGCGTCTGCCATCCGCCGCCGGTAGGCCCAGACGCCGGCGTCGCTCTTCGCGCGCGCTCTCGCCGCGAGCGCGAGCCGCTGCGCGTTCGTGCGTGGCCCGCGACGGTCAGGCGGCAGCATCGTCGGCTGCGGTGGGATGGAGGCGACCAGCCGCCGCTCGGCGGTGTCGTCCCAGACGCGCTCGGCGGCGAAGCCCTGGTCGGCGCCGACACTCGCGAGCTCAGGGAGCACGAAGCGGACACGGTCGAGCAGCGGCGCGCGCGTCGCCTTCAAAGCCGTAGCCGAGAAACAGACGCAGATTCACGTGAAGGACACCCCGCTGGCCCGAGGCCGGCAACGCGCCACGGTTTCGAAGAAGCGTTTCGGCTCTGGAGCGAGGAGCGGGCCGTGGCTCTCTCGTAGAATGACGCTTGAGGGAGCTGCGCGTCGATGCCCGATCCGATCGCCGACATCATCGGGGACTACCGCGCGTTCGCGACGACGCAGCGCGACCGGCTCATCGCGCGAGGCATCGACATCGCGCCGTACGCCCTCAGCCATCTCGCAGTGCGCGTGCCCGACTGGGACCTATACGTCCATCAGCGGACCCTGCTGGAACGTCACGCGACCGCCAATTTCGAGAACGTCTGGAAACGGCCGGCCGATCTCGAAAATCGTCCTCGCCGAGCCGCTCGTGGTGCTCGATGGGATGCCGGTGTCGCTCATCGAGCTCATCCCGCCGGTCCACCAGCGCGTCTACCGGATGGGCCTCGAACATCTGGGGATCGTCGTCGGTGAGGACGTCGACGCCTTCTCCCGCGAGCATCGAGCGGTCCTGACCGGGCAACAGTTCCAGCACGCCGACACCGAGCCGTACTACGTGCTCTTCGAGGACTTCACCCACGTGAAGTTCTACCGCCGCTCGCTCCACGACTCCTGTGTCCTCGAGGGGGCGACGTTCGATGGCTTCGTCCACGTGGACGACTGGGTCCCGCAGCGCCTCGTGACCGCGACCGGCCCGGCCCCGCTGCCGCGGTGACTCCGTAACCTGCGGATACGCGCGAGCCGGAACCCTCCACTCCGCGAATTGCCGGCTGCCGCTCGAATCTCGACTCGGAGAAGAGCCCGAGGACGACGCCGTTGGAGCACTGAAACACGACGTGCTCGAGCACGCTCGTCGGTGATTCAGGCCAGCCGAACTGCCGGTAGAACGCCGCCATGCGCCCGATGTCCCGGCAGGCGAGCGTGACAGCGCTGATCCGTGCGGGGAGGCCCACGGAGCCGCCAGCGTATCGCTCCGACCAAGAGACATTCCCGCACAGTCGCGCACCGCCGGTTCACGTCGCTTCCTGTCTTCCGCGGCGGTGATCGCGCAGGATCAGCGCGCGCGTCGAATCGTCCGGGTCGGGGAAGGCGGTGCCAAAGTTGGGCGAGGAGTACGCGGTCACCGTCGTGGGCGCTGGCGCAGCTGGCTGTGCTCTCGCTGCTCTACGGCGGCCGTGTGCCGAGGCTCGTCAGCCGCTCATCGAGTCGTGGAGGTCGTACCAGGTCTCTCGGCTCGGTGGTGTGAAGCTCTCGTCACCGCTTTGTGCAGCCTCACCGGCCATGCGCTCGATGATCGGCATGAGTTTTTCGCTCAGGAACTTCTCGCCATGCTCGCGGCTCTCCCAGACGTCGAAGATCCGAAAGACCCCGGCGTCATGGTCGAAGCCGGCGGTGTGGATCAGGAGGCCGTCGGGCGCCTGTTTGAGATCCAGTGCCGTCGAGACGGCGTCGTAGTTGGTCGTGCTCGTATCCCCGTCGCGTATCTCGAACTCCTGCAGGTATGCAATCGCCACCGGAAGCTCCTTTCGTTGGGATGCACGGGATGCTAGGGCATTCGTCGTCCGCTCGTAGAAAAGCCCGCGTCTCGCGGGCTTTTCTCTCAGGGGTAGTTGCGGCGATCAGGCGGTGGCGAGCTCCTTGTGGATGCGCCGCAGCTGGAACGCGGTGATGAAGCTCTCGATCCCGCGGAAGAGGGCGAACAGCGCGACCCACACGATCAACAAGGTCGCCTTCCTGCCGAACTCACCCGACGCCCAGAACGCGAGCCCGATGCAGATGAAGCCGGAGATCATCCGCAGCCACCAGAGCCCGGTCCGGTCCGAGAACGCGAGCACCAGGTCGTAGATCCCGACCAGCAGGAACATGAAGCCGGTGATCTGGGCGATCGCGACGAACGCGTCGACGGGGCGGGCGAACGCATTGATCCCGCCGGCGACCAGGATGACGCCGAGGACCGCGTTCAGCGCTTTCCACCACCCGCCCCGGACGACTGCAACCATGAAGAACTCGATGATGCCGGCGCTGACGAAGATGACGCCGGCCAGGATCCCCGTCGACTTCACCGAGGTGATGTCGAACCGGAACATGACAATCGACAGAACCAGCCACGCCGTGCCGATGATGAGCAGCACCCACCACCACTTGCCGACATCCGGGTCGAAGATCTCATCCTCTATTGCCATGGTGGACATCTGCTCCTCTCTGACGAATTCCGGGACGCCTCGAGCGTAACCGGCTGACCTGACGTCATCGGCGCACCGAGAGCACGTCGTGGCGATACGCGACTGCGATCGCCTGCGCGCGGCTGTGGGCGCCGAGCTTCTCGAGAATCCGTTCGACATGGGTCCCGACCGTCTTCGCGCTGAGACGGACGCACCCCGCCTCCAACGTCGAGCACCGATCCGATGACCGCGCGTGTGACTGCGTCGTCGTCGACGACCATCGCGGCGGCCGCGATTGCCGTCGCAGGGCTCGTCGTCGTGGGAACTGCGGCCGGCGGGTCGGGAAAGAAGAACAGCTGTCCCGCGCCGGTAACTCCCGGGTCGACTGTGAAGGGCGGGTGATGCGCGGGCGGGGTAGGCGGCCGCGAGGACGTAGGCGACGGTTACGAACCCGGTCGTGGGTCGCGGCGAGGGCGCGCGCGGGCGCCCTCGCCGCGGCGCGTCGTCGTGCCGCACGCAACGCACCTGTGCGGGGAGCCGGGCGCGCTCGACGAGGTGGAGGTGAGGGACCGTAACAGCAAAAGGCCGGACAGCCGTCCGCAACGGACGCTAGCGTCCAGCCGTTGAGGCTGTTTCGCCGTAAACCGCCCGCGCCTGCGCCGGCTGGCGGCGCGCCGCCGCCGACCGAGGGCGCGGACGCACTCGATCCACGCCATCTCGCCCGGGTCTTCCGACCGCCGGTCTGGCTGCGCGACCTGGGGTTCATGTCGTGGTTCCTCGTCGGCCTGCTCGTGCTCCTCGTCGGCGTCACCTGGGTCCTCGGCATCACGTCGACGATCGTGGAGCCCGTCGCAGTCGGCGCGGTGATCGCGATCGTCGCATCGCCGCTCGTCAGGTGGCTCAAGCGGCACCACGTCCGCCGCGGGTTCGGGGCGGCGATCGTGGTGCTGACGCTGATCGCGATCGTCGTCGTCGTCGTCGGGCTCGTGATCGGAGGGATCGTCGACCACTCGGGCGAGATCAAGTCGACCGTCAACCACGCTGCGGACAGGATCGAGGGGTGGTTCCACGACGCCGACGCGAACCGCACCGGACCCGCGCGGCAGGACGTCTCGAAGGCGGTCTCCGACGGAGGCGCGACGCTGCTGCACGGTCTTGCGAGCGGGATCCGCACCCTGACCTCGCTGATCTTCTTCCTGACGTTCACGGTCTTCACCGTCTTCTTCCTGCTCACCGGCGGGCCGGGGATCCGCCGCTGGGTCGACCGGCACCTCGGCCTGCCCATCGAGCTCGCGACCCTGATCACGACCAACGTGATGAGCGCGATGCGCAAGTACTTCCTCGGCGTCACCGCCGTCGCCGCCTTCAACGCCGTGGTGGTCGGCATCGGGGCGCTCATCCTCGACGTGCCGCTCGCCGGCACGATCGCGATCGTCACGTTCGTGACCGCCTACATCCCGTACATCGGGGCGTTCATCTCCGGCGCCTTCGCGGTCCTGCTCGCGCTAGGCGCGAACGGCACCGACACGGCACTGATCATGCTCGTGATCGTGATCCTCGCGAACGGCCTCCTCCAGAACCTCTTCCAGCCGCTCGCCTTCGGCGCCGCGCTCGACCTCAACCCGCTCGCCGTGCTGATCGTGACGATCGCCTCCGGGGCGCTCTTCGGGATGATCGGGATGATCGTCGCCGCTCCGCTGCTCTCGGCGGGTGTGCACGTCTCGAAGGAGATCGCCCGTGCCAGGGCGCGTGAGGCCCCCGAGCCGCCGGCGGCTGCGAGCGCTCCGCTGTCGTCCGGCCCCTAGGAGGGCTGGCAGTGGCGGCGCCAGCCGGTGAGCAGGGCGTGCACCGCGACGGCGCCGACGATCGGCTCGGTGGGGGAGGGGAGGTCGACGGGATGGAGGATGAAGGGGCGTGTCTGCGGGCCGCCGAGGCCGCCGTGGAACGAGATCAGCTCCTCGAACGCGCACGCCTCGTCCAGATCGGGGTCGTAGAAGCTGCCGACCATGATGTCGGCGACGTGGGGGAACCCGTCTGTGCGCCGGAGGTGCGCCGGTGCGTTCGCGGAGAATCGGCCGAGGGGGTCCTCGCCCTCGACCCGGCCCTCGGCGAGGTGGCGCACGCCGCGGGCGCCGAGCGCGAGCGGCCCGTGCCGGCCGGAGTGGACGAGCAGCCAGCCGATGTGGGGATGCTCGCGGAGCGCGGGGATCAGGCACGGGTGGCGCTCGTCGATCTCCTCCAGGGTCAGGCGATGCTGCTCTTCCATCAGGTAGACGAGCCCGAGGTTGCCGGAGCCGAGGACGACCGCGTGGCGGTCGGAGACGTCCTGGGCGGGCTTTCCGCGCTGTCTCGCCGCCGGGCCGGTCGCCTCCTCGAGCGCGACCGTCGCGATTGCATCCTTCTCGTCGCCGCCGCCGACCCCGGTGGCGGTCCCGGCCTCGAGCGAGCGGCCGACGAGCTCTTCGAGCGCGTAGCCGTTCCGCTGCTTGAAGGTCGCCCCCTGCGTCTGGCCGTGGTCCGAGAGCACGACGACGTGGTAGGGGCGCGGCGCGTAGCGCCGGGCCTGCTCGATCCGCCCGATCTGCTGGTCGAGCTTGCGCAGGGCCTCGAGGGTGTCCGGCCGCTCGAGGCCCGAGTGGTGCGCCACCTCGTCGTAGCTCGACAGCGTCGCGTACACGATCGGACGCCCGAACATCATGTCCGCGAGCACGCTGTAGACGATCAGGTCGCGGACGACGACGCAGACCGTCGCCCGGAGCAGGGGGTATTTCCCGCCGCGGTGGCCGCGCGGTCTGACCTTGCGCCGGGCCGCCCGGAGAGCGGCCGTGACCTCCAGCGCGACCTCCCAGGCGAAGAGGACGAGCGTCCGCGTGACGTTGAACCCGTTCGCGAAGAAGGCCCGGTAGCCCGGGTTCGCCCGCTTCTCGGCGGCCACTCTGCTCACGGTCAGGATCACCTCGTCGGCGTCGCCGGAGAACAGGTTGCCGCGGCTCGCGCCGCCGTTCGCGAGCAGGCCGATCCCGGTCGAGCAGGCCTTCTCGATCGCCTCGCAGTCCGCGGGCCCGGAGCACGCGATCACCCGTCCGGTCGGCTTGTCCACCCAGCGGAACGCCGGGATGTCGTCGTTCTTCCCGAGCAGGATCCCTGCCTGGCTCGCGCCCGTCTGCGAGGAGAGATCCGTCTCCCACTCGAGCAGGCTGTGCGAGCCATCCGTGATCCAGGAGGCGAGCGTGGGCGCACTGCCGTCCCGCATCGCCCGCCGGAGGACGGGCAACGCCAGGCCGTCGATCTCGAGGAAGATCAGGCCCGGCGCGTCGGTTCTCCGACCCCCGCCGCGGCGTCGGGCGAGACGCCGGGTGACGCGCAGCGTGTACGTGTCGTCGTCGTTCGTGCCGAAGACGATGTCGAGGACCACGCCGACCGCGGCAGCGACGAGCGCGGCGACGAGCGCCCACCAGAAGCTGTCGACCTCGATCGCACGGGGCGCGATCGCGGAGACGGCCTGGAGCATTGCCGCGTCGACCAGCAGGACGACGCCGAACCCCGCAAGCGCCATGAACGGGATCCGCAGCGCGGCGACGAGAGGCGGGACGATCGCGTTCAGCACGGCGATCACGAGCGTCGCCGCGGCCGCCCCCGCCAGACTTCCGACCTCCACCGACGGGACGAGCTTCGCCGCGATCAGCAGCGACGCCGCGCCGATCAGCCAGGAAACGAGCACGCGCCCGAGACGGAATCGCGGCCTGGCGGGTTGCCAGGTGGTCGTATCCTCGCCGTACGTGATCGCGGGCATGGACATGGAAGGTAGAGCCAACCAGAACGATGGCGTCATCGTCCCGCCGAAGGCGTCAGGGCGGATCACGTACCTCGGCCACTCGACGACGCTGATCGAGCTCGACGGCATGCGCCTGCTCACGGATCCTGTCTTGCGGGCCCGGGTGGCGCATCTCCGTCGGACATCTCCCGCACCCGACCCGGGGGACGTCGACGCCGTACTGATCTCGCACGGGCACCACGACCATCTCGACCTTCGCTCGCTCGAGAGGCTGCCCCGCGCCGTGCCGGTGATCCTCCCGCGCGGGCTCGGCCGGCTGGTGCGGGCGCGCGGTTTCGCGGACGTCACGGAAGTCGACGAGGGGGACGAGACGCCGATCGCCGGCGGCCTCGTCGTCCGGACGACGCACGCGGATCACCCGGGTCGGCCGTCACCGGGACGGACGCCGCTGACGGTCGGATTTGCCGTCGTCGGCTCGCGTCGCGTCTTCTTCGCCGGCGACACGGACCTCTTCCCGGAGATGGAGGGTCTCGTGGACGACCTCGACGTCGCCCTGCTTCCGATCTGGGGCTGGGGCGCGACGATCGGCCCGGGCCACATGAATCCCGAGCGCGCGGCCGAGGCGCTGACGCTGCTCCGTCCCAGGGCCGTGATCCCGATCCACTGGGGAACCCTGCGCCCCCTGTACCGCAGCAGCAGGGCTCGCTTCCTCCACGACCCGCCCCAGGCCTTCGCGACCGCGGCGCGACGGCTCGCGCCCGAGGTGGCCGTCCACGTGCTTGAGCCCGGCCAGGGACTGGACATCCGGTGAGGCCCGAACGCTTCTTCGCCAGGCCGATCACTGCCTGCTGGGGCGGAGTCGCACTGCTCGGGGCCGTCGCTTTGACGGCGATCCTCGTGCCGGCGGAGCCGCTCGCGATCGATCGATCCTGGGCAGAGGCGATGCAGGACGTCCAGACGCCGGTGCTCGACCACATCGCGCGCGTGTTCGACTCCCTCGGCCACGGCCTCGCACGCGCGCTGACGCTCGCGGCTGTTGCGCTCGTCCTGCTGATCACACGTCGGTGGCTGGCGCTGATCGCGTTCGCGCTCGCGGAGAGCCTGGCGCCGTTACTCTCGTCCTTGCTGAAGGCGCTCGTCGACCGTCCCCGGCCCCCAGGGGCCCTCGTGCATCCGGTGGGCTCGTCGTTCCCCTCCGGCCATGCCGTCTACGCGGGAACGACCGCCGTCGCCCTCGTTCTCCTGCTCAGCGCGCCGGGGGCGGGCCGCTGGCCCTGCTGGACGGCCGCCTGGCTCGTGATTGCCGCCATGGCGTGGAGCCGCACCTACCTCCAGGCGCACTGGCTCTCCGACGTCGTCGCCGGATCGTTGCTCGGCGTCGGGATCTCGGTCGTCGTTTTCGCAGGCGCGCAACGGTGGGCGCCCGGGCGGCCAAGGGCATGAAGGCGCTCGCGTGGATATCCGCCGCTGCGGAGGAGCCTTCTCGGCCGAAACGGATGATCAAAGTGCTGCGCTGGCTCGTCGGCACGGCGCTCCTCTGGCTCGTCCTCGACCTGCTCGGCATCGACGTTACCGGCTGGCTATCGGATCTCTGGGACCAGATCAAGCAGATCTGGGAGACGAACCCCTGGTACATCGTCAGCGCGCTCGTCCTGCAGTCGGGGCAGACGATCCTCGCCGGGGTCTCCTACTACGGCATCCTGAAGGCGGCGTACGGACGCGAGGCCCAACTCTGGCCGATCACGACCGCCTACGCCGTCGGCGTCGCGATGAACGGCTTCCTGCCGGCGAACATCGGCACGTTCGTGACGCTGTTCATGTTCGTAGCGATCATCCCGTCCTGCACGCTCGCCGGCGCGATCGCCGCCTACATGGTGCAGAAGATCTTCTTCACGCTCGCCGGCACGTTCGTCTACCTGTACCTGTTCCTGAGCGTCCCCGGCGCGTTCGACATCAGCTTCGGCAACCTGACCGCGCATCCGGTCCTGACCCTGAGCCTCCTCGCGGGCGCCATCGTCGGGATCGTGGTCGGCGTCAGGGCGCTGAGGCGTCGGCTGAGCAAGGTCTGGGAGCACGCGAAGGAGGGCGGGGCGATTCTCGCGACGCCGAAGCGCTACCTGACGCACGCCTTCCTGCCGTCGTTCGCCTCCTGGCTGTGCAAGCTGGCCGTCACCGGGATCTTTCTCGGCGCGTTCGCGATCCCGGTGACCTTCGAGTCGATCATGTGGGTCGTCGGCTCCGGCTCGCTCGCCAACGTCGCTTCGTTCACGCCCGGCGCGGTCGGCGTCACGCAGGCGACGAACGCGCTCGCGCTGAAGACCTGCTGCGACGTCGCGAACGACGTCGCGATCGACTACTCGACCGCGCAGCAGCTGATCGTCACGGCCTGGAACCAGCTCCTCGCGGCCGCCCTTCTGCTCTGGGTCTTCGGCTGGACGGGCGGGAAGCAGCTCGTCGGCGAGTCGTATGTCGATGCGAAGACCAAGGTGGCAGAGACGAAGGAGGAGCGCCGGCAGAGGAAGGAGGCAAAGAAGGAGGCGAAGAGGGCCGCGCGCGGGCACCAGCGCGACGGCGACTAGGTCGTCTCCGCGAGCCCTTCTCGGGCCCGGTGCCCGACCTTCCAGGTGGCTGCCGCGATCAGCCCGAAGGCGAGCGTCGGGACGACCGTCAGGAACCGGTAGATCAACGTCGCCGCGACGGCCTCGTCGTTGCTCGCTCCGAACGCGACGAGCACCCCGGTGAGGCCGAGCTCGACGAAGCCGACGCCGCCGGGAGTGATCGGGATCGAGCCGAGCACGCGGGCGAGCGCCCAGGCGGCGAACACCTCGACGATCGTCACCTCCGAGCGGGGGATTCCGACGGCCCGGACGGAGACGAGCAGCACGATGAAGACCGTGAGGTGCCCGGCGAGGGTCGCCACGGTGAGGAACCACCAGCGGCGGCGGATGAGGTCGATCGTCTCCTCGCGGAAGCGGACGAACGACTCGCCCTTCCACTTCACGGGGGCCTTGCCGATGATCCTCTTCGCCCAGCTGACGATCCGGGCGGCGCGGTCGCCGACGCGGCGTGCCAGTCGGTCACTCGAGAGGCCGACCGCGAAGCCGACGACGATCGCGACGAAGACGCCGAGCGAGATCACGGCGACGAGCTCGAGAGTACGGTTGTGCCCGCCTTCCGCGACGACGCCTGCAAGCGCGAGGATCGGGAAGCCGAGGATGACGAGCTGGTTCCAGACGCTCGTGACGACCACGGCCAGCCCGACGGGCCGTCCGCTCAAGCCCCAGGCCCTGAGCATGGCGACGGACGTCGCCATCCCGACGGCGGCGCCGCCGGGCGCCACCATCGACATCGCAGTCGAAGCCAGTGTCAGCCGCTCGGCCCGCCAGTACGAGAGCCCCGGCAGCGCGGCGACCCACGGCGGCCCGTACGTGGCGGTGTTGAGGAGCACGGAGAGCAGGAGCAAGACGATCCATTTCCACGAGAGCCCATTGATCACAGCCCAGACGTCGCCGTAGTCGGCGATCCGCGGCAGCGCGAAGGCGAACACGCCCGCGATCACCGCGACCGAGACCACGAGGGCGATGATCCGGCTCTTGCCGGTCTTCTTCTTGCGCTGTGCCCCCTCGATCTCGGCCCGGACGAGCTCGTCCTCGGGGCGCTCGGACAGACCTGGCTCGATCCCGGCGGAGGACATGGAGCGCAGTATCGCCCGCCGAGGCGCGTCGGTCAGGAGTGCGCCCAGGCGACCGCCAGCGGATCGCGCGCGGCGGAGAGCTCCCGCCGCGTGGGCAGGAGCTCCTCCGGCCGGAAGAGCTCCGCTCGAAGCGACAGCGGACCGCCAGGAGGCCGTAGACGCTGCCGGCGGCGAGGGCGGTCAGCACCACCTGGAGGGTCAGATTCACCGGCGGAGCGTATGGCCGGTCGTTTAGGATCCCGCCCCGTGATCGCCGCAGCCGGAGCCGAGCGGAGCGGCCTGCTGCCCGCCCTGGCGGCGACGCGTGCTCGACTCGCCCTCGTCGTCCTGCTCGTCGGCCTGGCGGCGGCGGCATGGTGGTGGACGTCCGACCGTATGCGCGGGATGGACGACGGGCCCGGAACCGATCTCGGCTCGCTCGGCTGGTTCCTCGGGGTCTGGGTGGTGATGATGGCCGCGATGATGCTCCCGTCGGTCTCGCCGACGGTCGCGCTCTATTCGCACCTGACACGCAGCCGGGAGCCGCTCGCGCCGCTCGTCTTCACAGCGGGGTACCTGCTCGTCTGGGGAGCGATGGGACTGCTTGCCTACGGGATCTCCGCAAGCGCCGACGCCCTGATCGCCGGCCACGTGTCGTGGGACGGGGCAGGGCGGTGGGTCACGGCCGCCATCGTGGCCGCAGCGGCGCTCTACGAGCTGACGCCGCCCAAGGACGCCTGCCTCGGCAGGTGTCGCTCGCCGCTCGGCTTCCTGGTGGGCTCCTGGCGCGGCGGTCTGGCCGGTGCCCTGCGGATGGGAGCGACGAGCGGCGCGTGGTGTGCCGGCTGCTGCTGGGCGCTGATGGCGGCGCTGTTCGCGCTCGGTGTGATGAGCATCGCCTGGATGGCGCTCATGGCGGCGCTCGTCACCGTCGAGAAGATGCTCCCGTGGGGCCGCGCGGCAACCTGGGGCACGGCCGCGCTGCTGCTCGCGCTCGGCGTGCTGCTCGTCGCCGCCCCCGACGCGATTCCCGGCCTGACGATTCCTGGCAGCAGCCCGATGACCGGCCGGATGGATCAGATGGACGGCGGCTAGACCAAAGACGCCCCCCGCAGAAGGGGCGTCTGCGTCGTTTCCGGCCGCGCTAACCGGGCCCTTTCGGGCTACCCCGTCGGCGCAGATGGGTGCGATTATCTACCTGCTTTGCGCAGGTTTCGGCTGGTCGCTGCACTTTTCGTCCTGGGGGTCGTCGCCGCGTCCTCGCAGGCCGCCGCGGCGCCGCCGGTAACGATCCCCGACGTCTCGATCTTCTACTACCCGTGGTACGGCACGCCCGCGCGCGACGGCGGCTGGGTGCACTGGATGATTCCGGATACGACCTCGTTCGCCTCGAACTACTTTCCCGCCCGGGGGCTCTACTCGAGCTCCGACGCCCGCGTCGTGCAGGCGCAGATGCGGGAGATCGCCGCCGCGCGCGTCCAGGAGGTGGTCTCCTCGTGGTGGGGCTGGGGCTCACCGGAGGACCTGCGGCTGCCGCTCGTGATCAGGGCGGCGCGGAGCGCGCACCTCGTGGTTGCCGTCCATCTCGAGCCCTATCCGGGCCGCTCGGTCCGGAGCGTGCAGTCAGACCTCGAGCACCTGACTTCGCTCGGGATCAGACGCTTCTACGTCTACCACCCGTTCGACATCGCGGATGCGGACTGGGCGGCGCTCCGCGAGAGCATCCCCGGCGTGCGGCTCTTCGCCGAGACCGCCCTCGCCGGACACGCGGCTGCCTCCCATTTCGACGGGATCTACACCTACGACATCCTCCAGTGGGGCGGCGGCGACTTCGAGCGGATCTGCAAGGCGGCGCACAAGCTCCGGCTCCTCTGTCTCCCGTCGGTCGGCCCCGGATACGAGGCCTCACGCGCCACGGGCGACAAGCGGGTCAAGCCACGGCGCAACGGCAAGACGTACGACTCGATGTGGAAGTCGGCGATCGCCGCGAAGCCCGACGACGTGACGATCACGAGCTACAACGAGTGGCACGAGGGGACGCAGATCGAGCCCGCGCGGGCGACCGCGACGGGGAACGTGGCCAGGCTCTCGTATGCGGGCTACGACGGCGCCTACGGGCTGCACGGCAAGGCTGCGCAGCGCGCGTACCTCGACCGGACGGCATTCTGGGTGCGTGCGTTCGTCCGATCCCTGCGGCCCGAAACGCAGCTACCCGACTAGTCGAATACGTCGGCGGCGCAGCCGAAAACGAGTGCGTTCAGGACGCCTCGCTCGTCGACCCCGCGCAGCGAAGGGTGGTCGAGGTCGACGCTCGCGTCCGGCCAGGACTCCAGACCGAGGGCGGCGGCCCCCTCGTCGGAGCCGAAGCTGAGCAGCGAGCCGACCGCGATGACGTTGCGCTTGCCGGCGGCTCGGCGTGCCGTGCCCTCGAGCTCGCGCAGCTCCTCGAGCGGGTCGATGCGGACGTTCGAGTCCGAGCCGATGCAGATGCGGATGCCCCGGTCGCACAGGGCGGCGACGGGGACGAAGCCGTCGCCGAGGTTCGCCTCGGTCGTCGGGCAGACGCAGACGCGCGCGCCTGCTTCGGCGACCAGATCGAGCTCCGCGTCGTCCGCGTGTGTCGCGTGGACGACGGTGGTCTGCGGGCCGAGACAGCCTGTGCGGGCGAGGAGCTCGATCGGGCGGACGCCGTGCTCGGCGAGACACTCCTCGATTTCGCGCGGCTGTTCGTCGGCGTGCACGTGGAGGGGCAGCCCAGCCGATTCGGCGTACCTGCCGATCTCCGCCAGCCAGTCGGCCGGGCAGGCGCGGACGGAGTGGGCGGCGAGCCCGACGCGGACGCCTTGCCCGCGCAGCGACTCGACCTGGTCGAGATAGACGCGGGGCGAATCCTGGCGGAAGCGGGGGGGACCGCCGCGGGCGTAGGCGGAGAGCAGGAGTGTCAGCTCGATCCCCGCTTCGCGGGCCGCGTCGGCAGCCGCAAGCGCCTCGTCGAACCCGAGGTAGTGGAACTCCCCGACGGCCGTGTACCCGGCCGCCCGCAGCTCGCGGTAGGTCTCGGGGTACTCGGCGCGGACGGTCTCCGGCGTCTGACGCTCGGCCTCGGCGAGCATGACCTCCCGCCAGGCCCAGAAATCGCCCCCCTCGGCGCGCCCGCGCAGGCGCCGCTGGAACGTGTGGGAATGGGCGTCGACGAAGCCCGGCAGCGCCAGGCGGCGTTTTTCGGCAGCAGCCACAGGGGCACTATCCTAGGGTGACGATGGCGGTCACCACGGCACCGTTTCCTCTGCTCGCGAAGCTGCCGAACGCCTTGACGATTGCGCGTTTCGCGCTCGTCCCGGTCTTCGTCGTCCTGATGGCGAAGGCGGACGGCGGGCACAGCTGGGCTGCCGGGATCGTCTTCGCCGTCGCTGCGCTCACCGACCAGGTCGACGGCTGGCTCGCCCGGCGCTGGCACGTGGAGTCGGAGTTCGGGAAGTACGCCGATCCGCTCGCCGACCGCCTGATGATCGACGCCGCCGTGATCATGCTCTTCATAGCCGACCGCCTGCCCTGGGCGGCGCTGGTCGTCATCGTCGCCCGCGACCTCCTGCTGGTGGCCGGAACGAGGTTCGTGCTCCCCCGCGGATACGAGTTCTCCGTCAGCTTCCTCGGCAAGGCCGCCACCTGGGTCCTCTACGCGGGCGTCGCCTTCGTGATCGTCACGCCCGCGGGAACGGACTGGCCGCTCTGGATCTTCTGGACGGGACTCGGGATGGCCGTCGGCGCAGGCGTCCTCTACGGGGCCTCCGCATGGCGCACGATCCGCGGCGGCCGCCGCGTGGAGGTGACGGAGTCGTGAAGGCGGTCGTGATGGCGGGTGGGGAGGGGACGCGGCTGCGCCCGCTGACCTCCAACCAGCCGAAGCCGATGGTGCCGATCGTCGGCAAGCCGTGCATGGAGCACATCCTCGAGCTCCTCAAGCGCCACGGGTTCGAGGACGTGATCGTCACTCTCGCCTTCCTGCCGCAGGCGATCCGCAGCTACTTCGCCGACGGTGAGTCCCTGGGCCTGGACGTCGAGTACTCGGTCGAGGAGTCGCCGCTGGGAACCGCAGGCTCGGTCCGGCTCGCCTCGGGAAAGCTCGACGACACCGTGCTCGTCATCTCCGGCGACGCGCTCTGCGACTTCGACCTCGGGGCGCTCGTCCAGTTCCACCGCGACCGGGGCGCAGCGGTGACGATCGGGTTGAAGTCGGTCGAGAATCCGCTCGAGTTCGGGATCGTCGTCACCGACGAGGAGGGGCGGATCGAGCGATTCCTCGAGAAGCCCTCCTGGGGTCAGGTCTTCTCGGACACGATCAACACCGGGATCTACGTGCTCGAGCCCGAGGTGCTGAAGCACGTGCCGACGGACCGGCCCTACGACTTCTCGAAGGAGCTCTTCCCGCTCCTGCTCGAGATGGGGCGACCGCTGTACGGGAAGGTCTGCGACGGCTACTGGCAGGACATCGGCAACCTCGACCAGTTCCGGCAGGCGAACTTCGACGCGCTCGACGGCGCTGCCGAGCTCGAGATCCCGGGCATCCGGCTGCGCGGGAACATCTGGATCGGCGAGGGCGTGGAGATCGACGACCTCGAGGACGTCGAGGGACCGGCGTTCATCGGCAACTACTGCCGCATCTCGCCGCAGGCCTCGATCGGGCCGTACTCCGTCCTCGGAGCGAGCGTGACGCTGCGCGAGCGCGCGCGGACCGTCCGCTCGGTGGTCGACGCGAACACGCACATCGGGATGAGCGCGCTCGTCGAGGGCGCCGTCCTCGGGCGCAGCTGCGACGTGCGCTCGCACGTCCGCATCCAGGAGGGCGCTGCGATCGGCGACGAGGTGATCCTCGGCGCCCAGAGCATGGTGCTCCCGGGCGTCCGGATCTACCCGTACAAGGAGGTCGAGTCCGGGGCGCACATCCATGAGAGCCTGATCTGGGAGTCCCGCGCGACCTCCGCGCTCTTCGGCAAGGACGGTGTCTCCGGCCTGATCAACGTCGACCTGACGCCGGAGGTCGCCGTGCGCCTCGCGGCCGCGCTCGGCACGGCGATGAAGCGCGGCGCGCGCGTCGTCGCGAGCCGGGAGTCCCCGCGCGCCTGCCGCACGATCAAGCGCGCGATGATCACCGGCCTGAACTCCGCAGGCGTCGACGTCGCCGACCTGCGCGTGCTGCCCTCGGCGGTGAGCCGCCACCTGATGAAGACGCACGGGTACGACGCCGGCTTCCACGTCGGCGTCAGCCAGTCCGACCCCGAGACGATCCAGATCCGCTTCTTCGAGCAGCCGGGGATCCAGATGACCTCCGGTCTCGAGAAGGAGGTCGAGAAGCACTTCAACCGGCGCGAGCTCCGGCGTGTCCCGTTCGGCGACATCGGCAGCGTCAGCTATCCGGCGCGCGTGCGCGAGAGCTACGCGCACGACCTGCTCTCGGAGCTCGACGTGGACGCGATTCGCGCGCGCGGGTTCCGGGTCGTCGTCGACTACGGATACTCGGCGAGCTCGTTCGTGCTGCCGCTCCTGCTCGGGCCCCTCGGGATCGAGGCGGTGACCGCACACGGCTTCACGACCGACACGGCCGCCTCCGCGGCGTCGCTGCGCGAGTCGATCGGGCACACGAAGCGCCTCGTCTCCGCGATCGGCGCCGACCTCGGGGCCGTCTTCGACCGGGCGGGCGAGAGGTTGTTCATCGTCGACGAGCAGGGGCACGAGCTGCCGGTCGAGAAGACGCTGCTGCTCTTCCTCCGCCTGATCGGCGAAGCCGGCCGGGGCGGTACGGTCGCCGTCCCGATCACCGTCACGAGCCGGGTCGAGGAACTCGCCGCCGAGGCCGGCCTCGACGTCGTCCGCACGCCTGCCGCCCCGGCCGAGCTGACGCGTGCAGCCTCGCAGGACGGCGTGGCCTTCGCGGGCGCGATCGGCGGCGTCTACGTCTTCCCACGATTCCTCCCGGCCTACGACGCGGTCACGAGCCTCTGCAAGCTCCTCGAGCTGTTCGCCTCAGTCGACCGCCCGCTCTCGGAGCTCGCCGCCGACCTGCCGCGCTCCACCGTCCTGCACCGCCAGCTCGCGTGCCCGTGGGCGATGAAGGGGCTCGTGATGCGTGTCCTGACCGAGCGCCTGAAGGGCCGGGAGCTCGACCTGACCGACGGGATCAAGGTGATCGACGAGCGGGGCTGGGTGGAGGTCCTGCCGGACCCCGACGAGCCCCTGATGCACATCTACGCCGAAGGCGAGACCGAGGAGCTTTCCGGCGAGCTCGAGGCGGAGCTGCACGAGCTCGTCGAGGACGTGCTCCAGGGGCAGGAATCGGGGATCGAGGCGCAAATCTCAAGCTGAGGTTGAACCTTGTCGCGGCGCCTGCTTCAATGCGTCGGGCCGCACCAGCAAAGAGAAAGGATTCGATGGAAGCGCTTCCGGACCTCGCGACTCTCCCCGACGCCGACCTGAAGAGCCTGATCCACGAGCTCGAAGCCGAGGAGAACGAGATCTCCTACCGCCGCCGGCTGCTGCACGGCAAGCTCGACATCCTGCGGGCCGAGCTCGTCGCGCGCCTACAGAAGAAGGGGGAGGGCGAGCTCGCCCAGGTCGACATCGACCGCCTGACCGAGATCCTCGCCGGAAAGGCCGCTCCGCCCACCCCGGAGTAGCGTTGAGCCACGTCTACTGTCCCGAGTGCGGGTTCCAGAATCTCGAATCCGCGAACTACTGCTCTCGCTGCGGCGCACTGCTCGTCACGGTGGAGGTCGACAACCCGACCGAGACGATCTCCCTCGACGAGCTCGAGGAGGAGGGGCATGACGCGATCGAGGAGCTCGGGATCGAGGGCCCGGCCCTCGTCGTGCGCTCCGGCGGCGGCCGTGCCGGCGAGCAGTTCCCGCTCGAGCGCACCCAGACGACGATCGGGCGAACGCCGGACTGCGACATCTTCCTCGACGACGTCACCGTCTCGCGCCGTCACGCGATCGTCGCGCGCGGAGCGGGGGGGTTCACGCTGGAGGACCTCGGAAGCCTGAACGGGACGTTCCTGAACCGCCACCGCATCGAGAAAGCCGGTCTCGAGAACGGCGACGAGGTCCAGATCGGCAAGTACCGGCTCATCTACCTGGCCCGATGACGACGACCACGACCGCGCAGGCACCCCGGCTGCACACGATCGGCGCGGTCTGCCGCCGCCTCCAGAGCGAGTTCCCCGACGTCTCGATCTCGAAAATCCGCTACCTCGAGGACCAGGGCCTGCTCTCGCCGAAGCGCACGCGAGGCGGGTACCGCCTCTTCGGGGAGGACGACGTCGAGCGGCTGGAGACGATCCTCCGGCTCCAGCGCGACGAGTTCCTGCCCCTGCGGGTGATCCGCCAGGAGCTCGCGTCGCCGGCAGGGAAGGATCGTCGGCGGCGGCGCTCGGGCCTGTCCGCCACGCAGCCGTCGATCGAGCTTGCCGACCTCTGCGAGCGCGCAGGGATTCCGGCCCAGCAGGGGCGCGAGCTCGTCGACTACGGCTTGCTCGAAGCGCCGTTCTCCGAGAGCGACGCAGATACGGCTGCCGTCTGCGCGCGCCTGGTCGGCGCCGGGCTCGACGTTCGCCACCTGCGCAAGTTCGCCACCGCCGCGGGGAACCAGGCGGATCTCCTGGAGGCGCTCGTCCCCAAGCTGCGCTCGCGGAACCCGGAGGCTCGCCGGGGCGCGCTCGAGGATCTGCACGGGCTCGCGGAGCTCGCCCAGGAGCTCTCGCAGCTCCTCTTCTGGCGGTCCCTCCGGCACAGGGTTGAAGCAACATGAGCGTTGCAGCGACATGAGCGTGGCCTGTACGTGACCGTCGACCTGGCCGCCAAGATCCGGGACGTCCCCGACTTCCCGAAGCCCGGGATAGTCTTCAAGGACATCATGCCGCTGCTCGCCGACCGCGAGGCGCTGCGCGAGGCGGTCGACCAGATCGCGACCTGGGCGGAGCCGAAGCAGCCGGATCTCGTGCTCGGGGCGGAGGCGCGCGGCTACATCACCGGCGGGGCGCTCGCGTGCCGCCTCGGTTGCGGGTTCGTCGCGGCTCGCAAGCCGGGGAAGCTGCCGTGGCGCACGGTCGCCGCGAAGTACGCGCTGGAGTACGGTTTCGACTCGCTCGAGGTGCACGCGGACGCGATCGTCGCGGGCCAGCGCGTCCTGATCCACGACGACGTGCTCGCGACCGGGGGAACCGCGAAGGCGACGGTCGAGCTGGTCGAGCAACTCGGAGGCGAAGTCGTCGGGCTGCCCTTCATCATCGAACTCGAGTTCCTGCACGGGCGCGAGCGCCTCGAGGGCTACGACGTCTACTCGCTGCTGAAGTACTGACACTGGAGAGTTTTTTCCGTCTTACCGATCAGGTAAGACCGAGACATGTACGACGCGCTCACCACCCGGTACACGTTCGCGTATCCGGCGCGCGGGAAGACATCGGTGCCGCTGTCAAGCTTTCGCCGCCTGGAGCGTCTCGCAGGCACTGCGCATCCGGTCGTCTACCGCGTCAGCTTCGACTGCCCGTGTGGGGAGGAGCATCCGGGGCTCGTTTCCCACGACGACCTCGACTGGGCGCCGCTCGGGTTTCACGCCGGCCGCTTCCTCAACCTGCTGACGGCTCGGATCGAGGAGGTCGGGGCCGAGCTCGGCGATGCTTCCTGCCGCCGGATCGAGGCAGGCGAATGGCCCTGGAGCTTGGCGTCGTCGAGCACCACTTCGCCGACGACGTCCTGCTGACCGTTGAGCAGTTCCACGCCGAGCTGTACTCGGGGAGCTTCGACGCCCGGCGACTGCTGCTCGACGAGGTGGCATAAGCTCGCGCAAAACGGGTATCCCGCACGGACAAGGAAGGTGATGCAGATGTTCGGAACTGTCCGTGGGTTCTTCACGCTCGCCGGCGCAGGCATCGCCGGCTTGCTGATCTGGGTCTCGACGCAGATCGGCAAAGGAACGACTGGTGGTTACTGGGCCGTCTACGGCATCCTCGCAGGCGCGGGGCTGACGATGGCGCTCTCCCAGCTCTTCGGCGGCTGGACGAAGCGGGGCTGGCCGAGGATCTCGCTGGGCGTCTTGCTGATCGGCTTCCTGCCGGTGCTGGTCGTCGGTGGCTGGATTCTGGTCGCCGGGCAGCCGGATGCGAACTGGTTCCAGCGGCACATCGTCTCGTGGTCGGGCCATGCGGGTATCGGTGGGCTCGTCGACGACCTGCGCGAGACGCTCGCCGTGATCGCGTTCGGGATCGGCCTCGTCTTCGGGTTCACGTTCGACACGACGGGTCCACCCGTTGTCGTCGACCAGCCTCCGCCTGTTGCCGTCGCCGAGGCGCCTGCGCCCGAGACGGAGCCGGAGCGGGCGTCGGCTCCGCCCGCAGTCGTCGACATGCCGCCGGTCGAGGATCGGCAGCGGGAGCGAGAGCCGGTGGTATAGCTTCCCCTCGCCTCAGATCGGGCGCGCCGCGCGTAGCGGGCGCCGAACTCGGGGGGCGAGCCGGCCGAGCCGCCTGATTCGCGTCGCTCCGCGCGCGGTCAGCGCGAGGACGAGCCGCGGCGCGGCTCGTCCTCGCCGTAGAGGCGAACGTAGAGGAAGATCCCGAACGCGACCAGGGCGGCGACGATGAACGACGTCGCTTTCGAGATCCCGATCCCGAGCATGAAGAGCCACAGCAGCAGGCCGAGCACGAAGGCCCAGATGAACGAGACGACGCCGTGGTCGACGCTGGGAGGGCGGAGGCTCACCGGCCGCGATCCTATCCGGACGAGGCGGTGCGAGCGGCGCGCGGACGACCAGGACCGGTGGCTGCGACTCGGACCAAGAATTCGCCGAGCCGGTGGCGCTTTCGTCCATCGAACCGGCCGACCCTCCGCTTGCGCGTACTGCCGCCCGACTCGACTTCGACCTACTCGCGCTCCGTGCTCGGCGCAAGGGGCAACCTACCCGGTCTTCTGCCGTCCGGCAAGAGGGCGGAGGAACGAAAACCGCGCAATTTGCGAGGCGTCCGTTCGGACGCGACTCGACTTGACATAACAGCGCTTATCGAGCGTCGGCCGTTAGCCCCTGAGACCGAGCTCGCGGCGATGCCGCGGCGAGGGGCAAGGCTCGACTTTCCTCCGCGAACGTGTTTGAATCGCTCGCGGGGACGGGTACACCCACATACCCGTGATGATGGAAGCACCGATCGCCGCGATCGAGAGCGTCGTCCAGACAGAAGAGCTGCAACAGCTTTTCGAGGCCGCAGAGCTGGCCGGCTCCGTGCGGACGTCGGAGCTCTCCGAGGCGCTCGAGCCGCATGCGCTCGAGCCGCTCGAGGTGGACGCGATCTACCGGATGGTCGAGGAGCGGGGGATCGAGCTCGTCTACGACGGCGAGCGCGAGGAGGCCCAGGCCCCTCCCCCGCCTCCGGTCACCGCGCCGCTCGAGTCGACGACCGACGCACTCCAACTCTTCCTCCGCGAGACCGGCCGGCACCCGCTGCTGACGGCTCCGCAGGAGGTCGAGCTCGCGAAGAAGATCGAGCGCGGCGACGTGAGCGCGAAGACGCAGATGATCCAGTCGAACCTGCGGCTCGTGGTCTCGATCGCGAAGAACTACCGGAACCAGGGCCTGCCCTTCCTCGACCTGATCCAGGAGGGGACGCTGGGTCTGATCCGGGCGGTGGAGAAGTTCGACTGGCGTCGCGGCTACAAGTTCTCGACCTATGCGACCTGGTGGATCCGCCAGGCGGTCGCCCGGGCGCTGGCGGACAAGGCCCGGACGATTCGCATGCCCGTCCACATCGTCGAGCGGCTCCAGAAGATGAACCGCGCCGAGCGGCACCTCTGGACGCAGCTCGGACGCGAGCCTTCCCTCGAGGAGATCGCCGAGGAGGCGTCGCTACCGCTGCACCAGGCCCGCGAGGTGCGCGCCGCGGCACGCGCGGCGACGAGCCTCGACCAGCCGGTCGGCGACCAGGACGACGCCGTGCTCGGCGACTTCGTCGCCGGTGAAGGCCTCCTCCCGGAGGAGCAAGTGGAGCTCTCGCTTCGCAGCCAGGCGCTCGCTGCGGCGCTGCAGGCGCTAGGTGACCGCGAGCGCCAGGTGCTCGTCCTCCGCTACGGCCTCGCCGACTTCGAGCCGAAGACGCTCGAGGAGATCGGACGCCGGCTCGGCCTGACGCGCGAGCGCGTCAGGCAGATCGAGGTCGAGGCCCTCCGCCGGCTCGCGACGCTGCGCGAGATCGAGGCCGTCGCGCACTGAGCAGGGACAGGCCTGCGCCTGGTCCCTGACGCCCGCTACGCCGTCCGCAGATACAGGGAGAGCTCGGGCGCCTGGGAGCGCAGCTCTCGCAGCGCCTTCGCCTCGAGCTGGCGGACGCGCTCGCGGGTGACGCCGAGCTCGAAGCCGACCTGCTCCAGAGTCTGCGGCGCCTGGCCGTCGAGACCGAAGCGGCGGGAGATCACGAGCCGCATGCGCGGATTCAGGCGAGCGAGCGCGTTGGCGAGCTCCCTGGAGCGCATCGCGTCGGCCGTCGTCTCCTCGGGCAGGTCGGCGTTCTCGTCCTCGACCAGGTCGCCGTAGATGCTCTCGCCGTCGCCGATCGGTGTCTCCAGGCTGATCGGATCCTCGATCAGCTCGAGCAGGTCGCGCACCTTCGCCTCGGTGAAGCCGCTCTCCTTGGCGAGCTCGCGGGGCACCGGCTCGCGGTTCAGCTTCTGTGAGAGGATCCGCCGCGCGCGCATCACCTGACGCACCTGGTCGGCGACGTGAACCGGCAGGCGAATCGTGCGGCCCTGGTTGGCGAGCGCCCTTGTCACAGCCTGGCGGATCCACCAGGTCGCGTAGGTCGAGAGCTTGTAGCCCATCCGCCAGTCGAACTTCTCCACCGCGCGAATCAGCCCGAGGTTCCCCTCCTGGATCAGATCGAGGAGCGGGACGCCGGCCCTGGTGTAGTTGCGCGTGATCGACATGACGAGGCGCAGGTTTCCTTCGACCAGCTTCCGCTTGGCCTCCTCGTCTCCTTCGTCCTTGCGCTGGGCGAGCTCGCGTTCCTCCGCCGCCGTCAGCAGACGGCCGTCGCCGATCTGGCGGACGTAGAGCTTGAGCGGATCCTGAACCGCCGCCGGCTGGTCGAGCGCGTCGACATGCTCCCCGGTCGCGGCGTCAGGCTCGTCGAGGGCAGGGACGAGCTCGAGTTTCGGCTGATCGGCATCGAGGGCAGCGTTGGACGCGGGCTTCAGCTCCATCACTATGAAGGTATCGGCAACTGCGCCCCCGTCATCTCCCCCGTTCGAGTGATGTCACCCCTCGTTCGAGTGACGCACTCCGCCACCCGGGACCCCCGGAAGCGGGTCTACGATCAATGCGAGCGTCGGTGCTTGACTTTCTGTCTGGCTCCGACACGATTGTCGTATGTGCGGCATCGCCGGATACAGCCTGAGCAGGTCGAGCGCGATCGACCGGACGCGCGCTGCCCAGGCCCTGCTCGCGGCGATCGCCGAGCGCGGCGCGGATGCAGTCGGGTACGCGCACCGCTCGCCGGGCCTGCCGATTGTCCTCCACAAGCAGCGCAGCGGCGCGAGCGCCGTCCTCGAGCTGATCGAGATCCCCGCCGATGCACACCAGGTGCTCCTGCACGTCCGCGACTACACGAAGGGCCACCCCGACATCGAGGCCAACAACCACCCAGTGCGCCACGGCGTGGTCTTCGGCATCCACAACGGGACTGTCGTGAACGACGACGAGCTGATGGCCCGCCACGGCTTCGAGCGCGCCGAGCGGGAGATGAGCGTCGATTCGGAGGTGATCTTCGCCCTCGCCGAGGCGAACGGCGGCACGGCCGACGGGTTCGAGGAGTTCCGCGGCTCGATGGCCGCGGCCTGGCTCGACGAGCGCCACCCCGATCTCCTCTACCTCGCCCGGGGCGTCGGCCGGCCCCTCTGGGTCGGCACCACCCGCCGCGAGCTCTTCTTCGCTTCCACGCGCGAGGCGCTCGAGATCGCCGACCGCTACACAGGTCTGCGTCTGCGCAAGCGCGAGGTGCACGAGGGCAAGCTCGCTGCGATCAAGGGCGCCCGTGCAGTGCGGGTCGATACCTTCGTGCCCGACCCGACCTACGAGCCCGACCCGCTTCCGGCCGTCCGCGCCCCGCACGAGGGCGCGTTCTGCCTCCAGCAGCTGGCAGCGCTCTCCGGCGCCTAACCTTCGAGCCGGCCGTCGCGGCCGACCTCGACTCCCTCCTCCCGCAGCCGCTGTTGGACGAGGAACTGGAACGTCGACCACGCCCCGCGCCGGGCGTCGAACATGCGGTAGACCTGCCATTCGGTGAGGAACGCCGGGTCGCTCCGCCGCGCGTCCGCCCAGTCGTTGAACTTCGGCAGCCGCCCGAGCCGCTGCGCGAGGAGCGCTCCCTGGTCGATCGCGCGCTCCAGCCGCTCCTCCCCTACCGGCACGTCGAAGCCCGCCTCCCGGAGGGCGTTCGTCAGCGAGCCGAACGTGTGCCAGTAGAGCGACTTCGACGGCATCCAGCCCCGATTGGCGTCGACATCCTTGGCCGTCGGGACATGGCCTAACCGCCGGCCGAGCTCCTGGAGTTGGCCGGTCAGCTCGCCGCGCGTCGCGTTGCGCCGCGGGACCAGGCCGGCCTGCCGCTTGGCCTTGTTCCAGCTGCCGAAGTGCTCGATCACCGTCTGCGGATGCACCCGGGTCTCGGGGTCGTCGGCGAACTCCTTCATCGTCGGCGAACGGCCGAGCCGAGCCGAGCACGCTCGTAGCTCCCCGAGGATCTCCTCGTCGGAGTACCGGCGGCGCAGACCGGACTGGAACTCTGCGAGCTCGGCCGGGTCGATGCTCGTGATCGCGCGGTACTGCCGCTTGCGTGGCACGGGCCAAATAGAATAGAGCGTTTTGATTCCTTTGCAAAGACCCTGCGTACATTGAATAGAGCGTCTTTAACACCCTGCAAATCCGGGCTAGTCCGAGACGCCGATCGGCGGGGATCTAGACTGGCCGAATGCGGCTCGCCGCCGAAATGGCTCTCGCCCGACTCGCCGGGCGTCTCTCGCGCCTCGCGGGCCGCGGGGGCGGTACGACGATTCCCGGCAAGGTGCTCGCAACCATCGACCCGGGCGCGGTGTCGACGCTCGCGGCGCGGTTGCCGCTCGGGAGCGCGATCGTCTCCGCGACGAACGGCAAGACGACGACGGCCTCGCTCGTCGCAGGGATCCTCTCGCCGCGGATCCGGCTCGCGCACAACAGCTCCGGCGCGAACCTCGTCTCCGGCGTCGCCTCGACGCTGCTCGCCGCCGACGGTGCCGAGCTCGGGCTGTTCGAAGTCGACGAGGGCGCGTTCCCGGCCGTCGCCCATCGGATCCCGCCGCGGGCGGTCTGCCTGGGCAACCTGTTCCGCGACCAGCTCGACCGGTACGGGGAGCTCGAGAGCATCGCCGAGCGCTGGCGCGAGGCCGTGCGTGAGCTCCCGGACGGCTCGACGCTCGTGGTCAACGCGGACGATCCGCAGGTGGGCGATCTCGCGACGGAACGGCCCGAGGCCGTCACGTTCGGGCTCGACGACCCCGCGCTGGCGCGGCCCTCACTCCAGCACGCGGCGGATTCGAAGTACTGCCTGCGTTGCGGATCGCCCTATGCCTACGCGGCCGCGTACGTCGGCCATCTCGGGGACTACCACTGCCCTGCATGCGGCCACGGCCGCCCTCCGCTCCTGCTCGCCGCGCGGGCGATCGAGCTGGACGGGCTCGAGTCTTCCTCCTTCGACCTCGTCGCCCCGGAGGGCACGCGGCGGATCCGTGTCGGGCTTCCCGGCCTCTACAACGTCTACAACGCCCTCGCCGCCGCCGCGCTCTCCCGGGAGCTCGGCGCGAGCCTGGACGAGATCGAGGCGGGGCTCGCCGAGGCGCGGCCGGCCTTCGGGCGGTTCGAGCGGATCTCGATCGCCGACCGCCATGTCCTGCTGCTCCTGATCAAGAACCCGGCCGGGGCGAACGAGGTCGTCCGAACCCTGCTCGGCGGCGGCCCGCCGAAGCTCGCGGTGATCGCCCTCAACGACGCGATCGCCGACGGGCGGGACGTCTCCTGGATCTGGGACGTCGACTTCGAGCCGCTGCTCGAGCGGCTGGAGCGCCTCGTCGTCTCCGGCGACCGCGCCGCCGAGCTCGCGCTGCGCTGCAAGTACGCCGGCATGCCGGCCTCGGCGATCGAGGTCGTCCCCGATCTGGAGCGCGCTCTCGACCGCGGGCTCGAGCTGACCCCGGCCCGGGGCGAGCTGACCGTCCTCCCGACCTACACGGCGATGCTCGCGCTCCGCCGGATCGTCGCCCGCCGCGGCAGCGTGCCCCAGTACTGGGAGCGCGCCGCATGATCGCTCGCCTGCGGCTCGCTAATCGGCCGGAGATCGGCCGATGAACATCCGCGTCGGGCACCTCTACCCCGACTACCTGAACATCTACGCCGACCGCGGGAACATGGCGGTGTTCGAGCGGCGGGCGGCGGCGCGCGGCCTCGAGCTCGAGGTGACCGCGATCGGTCTCGGCGAGCCGCTCCGACCGGGCGAACACGACCTGCTCTACGTCGGCGGCGGCCAGGATCGCGAGCAGGCGCTGATCGCGAAAGACATCGCGGCGAAGGACGAGGCGCTGCGCGACGCGGTCGCCGGTGGAGCCGCCGCGCTCGCCGTCTGCGGCGGCTACCAGCTGTTCGGCCGCTTCTACCGCGACCGCTACGGCGGCGAGCTGCCGGGCGCGGGCGTGCTCCCGCTCGAGACCTACGCGGGCGAGCGGCGGATAATTGGCGACGTCCTACTCGAGTGCGAGCTCGAGCCGGGCCTCCGGCAGACGCTGGCCGGCTTCGAGAACCACGCCGGACGCACGATCCTCGACGAGGGCGCCGAGCCGCTCGGCCGCGTCGTGGCCGGGTTCGGCAACGACGGCGAGAGCGGCTACGAAGGCTGCCGGGTCGAGCGCGCGATCGGGACGTACCTCCACGGCCCGCTCCTCCCCCGGAATCCCTGGCTCGCCGACTGGCTGCTCGCACAGGCCGTCGCGCACCGAACCAGCGAAGAGCCCCCGGTCTTCGAGCCGCTCGACGACTCGCTGGAGGTGCAGGCGCACGCGGTCTCCGCGGCCCGCGCGAGGTCGCGCGGCGGCAGGTTCTAGGCGTTCGTAGCAGGGACAGGCCTTCAGCCTGTCCCTACGGCGCCCAGAGTGGCCCGAGGTACACGATCGGGTCGCCCG
>JBKPSO010000002.1:0-5339 GCA_046735055.1 Actinomycetota bacterium | reverse complement strand
CCGCCGCTCCCGCGGTTTTCCCGGGCGGCCACACATCGCTTGTTGCTACCATTCCGCCCCGGCGCACGCCAGGTGCGCCGCTTTTACGTATGCACAAGACCTGGAACGCAAAGCCCGGCGAGGTCACCCGCCGCTGGTACGTCGTCGACGCCGAGGGTCAGACCCTGGGCCGGCTCGCGACGCGCATCGCGGACACGCTGCGCGGCAAGGGCAAGGCCGAGTACACCCCGCACGTCGACACGGGCGACTTCGTCGTCGTCGTCAATGCGGAGAAGATCCGGGTCACCGGCAACAAGCTCGAGCAGAAGATGTACCGCCGCCACTCGGGCTATCCCGGCGGGCTGCGGAGCCGCCCGCTCCGTGAGCAGCTCGAGCGCCGTCCGACCGAGGTGATTCGCAAGGCGGTCAAGGGCATGCTCCCCCGCAACCGGCTCGGGCGCGCCCAGATCGGCAAGCTGAAGATCTACGCGGGCCCCGAGCATCCGCATGCGGCCCAGAGCCCCGAGCCGCTGAAGCTGGAGACGCCGACGGCATCGGAGAACCATGAGTGATCTAGCCACGTATCGCGGTACCGGCAAGCGCAAGACCTCCGTCGCCCGCGTCATCCTGCGCCCCGGCGACGGCACGACCTGGCTCAACGGCAGGACGCTCGAGGACTACTTCCCGCGGCTCACGCACCGCTCGCAGGTGCTGGCCCCGCTCCGGGTCGCCGGGCTCGAGGGGACGTACGACGTCCGCGTTCGCGTCCACGGCGGCGGCCCGAGCGGCCAAGCCGGCGCGGTGCGCCACGGGATCGCCCGTGCGCTCGTCGACGCGAACCCGGACCTGCGCACGGTGCTGAAGCGCGAAGGCTTCCTCGCCCGCGACGCCCGCATCGTCGAGCGCAAGAAGGCCGGCCTGCACAAGGCGCGCAAGGCTCCGCAGTTCAGCAAGCGTTAGGTTCGCGCCCATGGCGCGCAGGTACTTCGGCACCGACGGTGTCAGGGGGATCGTCGGCGAGGATCTGACCCCGGAGCTCGTCGAGCGGCTCGGGCGGGCGGCGACGCTTTGGTGCGGCGGCGGTGCGGTCTTCATCGGCCGGGACACCCGCTCGTCCGGGCGCGAGCTCGAGCGCGCGTTTGCCAGCGGAGTCGCCTCCGCGGGCGGGAACGCGATCCTTGCCGGCGTGCTGCCGACGCCGGCGGTGGCGCTTCTCGCCCTCGACCTCGGAGTCGTGATCTCGGCCTCGCACAACCCGCCGGAGTACAACGGCGTGAAGTTCTTCGACCGCAGCGGCCGCAAGCCCACTGACGCGGAGGAGGAGGAGATCGAGGTACTGCTCGACGCTCCTCCCCGCAACGAGGAGAGTGGGCGGATCGACGACCTCGAGGTCGCCGTCGACAGCTACCTCGACCATGTCCTCGAACGGTTCGGCTCCGACCTCGACGGCCTGCGGGTCGGCGTCGACTGCGCCAACGGCGCGTACTTCTCGGTCGCGCCTCGCGCATTCGAGGATCTCGGCGCCGAGGTGACCGCGATCGGGATCGAGCCGGACGGCGCGAACATCAACGTCGGCTGCGGCGCCACCGACCTGCGGGCCCTCCAACAGCTCGTGCGCGAGGAGCAGCTCGACCTCGGCGTTGCCTTCGACGGCGACGGCGACCGGATGTTGGCCGTGGACGGGAACGGCGAGACGCTCGACGGCGACCAGATCCTGGCGGTCCTCGCGCTCGACCTCGGGCTCGACCTGGTCGTCGTGACCACGATGACGAACCTCGGCTTCCACCGGCTGATGGAGGAACGCGGGATCCGCGTCGTCACGACGGACGTCGGCGACCGCTACGTGCTCGAAGCACTCCAGCGTGAGGGCGGCCTCCTCGGCGGGGAGCAGTCGGGCCACATCATCTCCCTCGACGGACACGTGACCGCAGACGGGCTGGCCGCCGCGCTCCTCCTCTGCGGCGCGCTCAGGGGCCGGCCGCTCGCGGACCTCGCGGCGGTCATGCCTCGCTACCCCCAGGCGAAGGAGAACGTCAGGGTGGCGCGCCGGGAGCTGAGTGACGGCCTGCGACATGAGGTCGACCGGGTGAACGCCGAGCTCGCGGGCCGAGGTCGGGTTCTGGTGCGGCCCTCGGGCACGGAGCCCGTCATCCGGGTCCTCGCCGAGGCGGAAACGGACGAGGAGGCGTCGAGCCTCTGTGCTAGCATCACCGCGCTCGTAGCGAGGGAGCTCGGCTGACCGCCCCGGCGCCGGGGCGGTGTTGCGGCCGGGCTCGATGTGTTCTTAGAACCTCATGTGTTTTCAGAACCGGTGTGCTTGTCGGACGGGAAGACCGTCGATAATCCGAGGAGGAGCGCGGAATGTGCGGGATCATCGGATACGTCGGGCAGCGGGCCTGTAAGCCGCTTCTGATCCAGGGCCTGGAGCGTCTCGAGTACCGCGGCTACGACTCTGCGGGGATCGCGCTCCTCGAGCAGACCGGCCTCGACTACGTCCGCGCCGTCGGGAACCTCAAGGTCCTGAAGGACGCCGCCCGGCCAAACAGCTCCCAGTCCTCGACGGGGCTCGGGCACACGCGCTGGGCGACCCATGGCCGCGTCTCCGAGGAGAACGCGCATCCGCTCCCCGGGTGTGACGGCCACAAGCTCGCGATCGTGCTGAACGGGATCGTCGAGAACTACCGCGAGCTCAAGGAGTCGCTGATCGCGGACGGCCACGTCTTCAACTCCGAGACCGACGCCGAGGTGGTCGTCCATCTGATCGAGCGCGGGTACACGGGCGACCTCGCCGCCGCCGTCGACGCCGCGTTCGTGCAGCTCGAGGGCCACTTCTCGGTCGCGGCGATCCACCACGACCACCCGAACGAGCTCGTCGGCGTGCGCTGCCAGACCCCACTCGTCGTCGGCGTGGGGAACGGCGAGATGTTCCTCGCCTCGTCGATCGCGGCGTTCCTGTCCGAGACGCGGAAGGTGCAGTTCCTCGAGGACGGCCAGGTCGTCTCGATCACGCCCGAGGGCGCCGTCTTCTTCGCCTCCGAGGCTCCGCCCGTCACCGAGGTCGACTGGGACGACGAGAGCGCCGAGAAGGGCGGCTACGAGACGTTCATGCTCAAGGAGATCTACGAGCAGCCCGAGGCCGTCCGCGAGACGATCGGCGACCGCGTCCGCGGCCACCGGCTCGTGCTCGAGAGCCTCGGCATGGGGGAGGAGCAGATCCGCAACCTCCGCCGCGTCGTCGTCGTCGCCTGCGGCACGGCGTACCACGCGGGCGTCGTCGGGCGATACGTGCTCGAGGAGTGGGCGCGGATTCCGGTCGAGCCCGACATCGCAAGTGAGTGGATCTACCGCAATCCGGTGCTGTCGCGGGACACGCTCGTGATCGGCGTCTCGCAGTCGGGCGAGACGCGCGACACCGTCAATGCGATGAGGCTCGCCCGCGACGCCGGCGCGCGGACGCTCGCGGTCACGAACCTGATGGGAACGCAGATCACGCGTGAGGCCGACTCGGTGCTCTACACGCGCTGCGGCCTCGAGGTCGGCGTCGCCGCTTCGAAGACCTTCACGGCGCAGGTCTCGCTCTTCTACCTGCTCGGGTTGAAGCTCGCGGAGATCCGCAGGACGCTGCCGCCGAACCAGATCGAGTTCATCCTCGACCGCGTCCACGAGCTCCCGGAGAAGATCGCCGAGTTCCTGAACGGCGACCACCCGATCGAGGAGATCGCACGGCGCTTCTACGACCAGCCGTTCTTCCTCTATCTCGGCCGCCACATCGGGCTGCCCGTCGCGCTCGAGGGCGCGCTCAAGCTGAAGGAGATCTCGTACGTCCCGACCGACGCGTACTCCGCGGGCGAGATGAAGCACGGGCCGATCGCGCTGCTCGAGGAGGGGACGCCCGTGGTCGTCGTCGCCACCGACCAGCAGCTGATCTACGACAAGATCGTCTCGAACATCCAGGAGACGCGCGCCCGCGGCGCGCATGTGATCGCGATCGCGACGGACGGGAACGAGGACATCCAGCACCACGCCGACGACGTGATCTACGTCCCGCGGACGCCGGCTTTCCTGCAGGCAGCGCTCGCGGTCGTGCCGCTGCAGCTGCTCGCCTACCGGATTGCGCGGCTACGAGGCCTGAACGTGGATCAACCGCGTAACTTGGCGAAGACGGTCACGGTCGAATAGCGGAGCATTACGCCGCGGAAAGTCCGTCGCGGAAGCGCGGCGGACTTTCCGCGGTAGAGCCGCGCAACTTGGCGAAGACGGTCACGGTCGAATAGAGGTAGGGACAGGCCGCAGCCTGTCCCAGCTCTCTAGCGTCTCTTCGGCGCGGGCACTCGGATCAGCACCGAGCGGTTGACGAAATTGCCGTGGATGTCGCCCGCCTTGATCGTGATGTAGTAGTCGTGGCCGACGGCCGTGCGGAGCGGAGCCCGGAACTGCACCCAGCCGTCCCGGCCGATCGAAGAGACGGGCTGCGCGGTGCGGAGCAGCCGACGTCCATCGTAGACCGCGATCGTCATTCCGACCTTCGCCCCCGCCCCGGAGCGCGACCAGAGCTCGAGCGCCGAGTACCTGACGAGCGGGTTCGTCACGCCCGGCCTGACAATGATCTGCGGGTTCCGCCCGTCGTACTTCGCGGCCAGAGCAGAGTACACGCCGTAGGCGGGCTTCTTCGACCCGCTGCGGGTCAGTAAACCGCTCTGCCAGGAACTCGTCGGATCGTCCCGGACGATGAACCAGATGAACATCGTCACGCGCGGGTCGTTCGCGGCGATATTCATCGCCGTGCGCAGGTACGCGGCCTGCCGGGCGGGGGTGACACCCTTGGGCTCGCCGGGCTTCGTCTCGTAGCCGTACTCCGTGATCCAGATCGGGATCACGCGGTGGAACCAGAGCTGGAGCGACGCCTCGAACCTCGGCAGCTGGCTGAGCGTGACGTTCGGCCAGCGGACGCGCTGGGTCGGCGGTGAGCTCCGGGTCGTCGAGTACGGGTGGTGCGACCACGCATCGAACCGCAGGGCGGGGCGCTCGAGCGAGAGCAGCTGCGCAAACCGGCCCGGCGACTCGGTCTCCTGCGTCCCGGCCCGGCCGAGGACTCTGTCGCGGCCGCGGGCCGAGGTCTCGCCGATGCCGACGAGGGCCCGCGCGTTGCCGGACTTGATCCCCGCGTAGGAGGCCCGGTAGATCCCGGCGTAGACGTGTGCCCCGACCGGCTTGCCCCTGGCGTTGTACTGCGGCGAGAGGAACTGGCCGAGGTTCGACTCGTTCCAGATCGTGTAGTAGCGCACGAACGGGTAGCCCAAATAACGGCCGGAGTAGCGGGACGCGAGCGCGTGCATGAAGTTCTTCAGGTCGGTGAGTCT
>JBKPSO010000001.1:0-15098 GCA_046735055.1 Actinomycetota bacterium | reverse complement strand
GCACCTCCTCGTCCGGCGCGGCCCAGTCGAACTCGCCGTCCCTGTCCTCGACGAAGCCGTCGAGCGACGTAAGCGCAAGGTAGATCAGCTTGGCCATGGTCAGCCTCCTCCGTCGCCGTCGAGGCTCATGAACTCGATCGCCTTGCGCATCTAGGACTCATCCCAGGCGCTCGACCGTTGCAAACGTTCAGACGAAGTGACGTCGCGCACGACATCGGTCGCTCCGCCGTTGGCCTGACGAAGCAAATCCCTTGACGAGGGTCCTAGGTAACGGTTATCTTAGTATGGATAACTGTTAGGGAGGTCACAACTTTGCAGGAAACCGAAGCCGTTCGTGTCTCGAACAAGGAGCTGTCTCAGGGCTACCAGCTGCGGGTCGTCCAGGAGGTCTTGCTCGCGCTGCTGGCCAAGGAGGCGTCTCACGGTTACCAGCTCCGTGCCCGGCTCCAGCTTGCACTCGGCCCGCTGGCGGAGTCGCTGAATGCCGGCCAGGTGTACGTGACGCTCACTCGGCTCGAGAAGGCCGGCCTCGTGACCTCGGAGCGGGTCGGACAGACCGACCGCCCGGACCGCAAGGTCTACGAGCTGACCGCGGCGGGGCGCGCGCGGGTGGTGGAATGGCTGGAGGACACGAGCTGGCCGAAGCCCGCGCCGGCGGAGTTCCATCTGAAGCTGGTTGCCGCCGCGGCGGCTGGACTGGGCGACCCGGTCAGGCTCGTGGATGCGCAGCGGCACGCGCTGCTGGCCGGGTTGGCCGCTGCGCAGCGGGCCGCGTTGGCGGAGCCGAACGGCTCGGTCGCGGGCCTCTTGCTCGAGGGCGTGGTACTGAGGCTCCAGGCGGACCTCCGCTGGCTCGAGGCCTGCGCGCAGTACTGGAGCACGACGAGAGGGGAGTGATGAACGGGAACGAGTCGCTGTCGCGCGTGGGGCCGGTCTTGCGCGCGCGCGGGTTGGAGAAGGAGTACGGCCGGGGAGCGGGCCTAGTGCGCGCGCTCGACGCGGTCGAGCTCGAGGTTGCCTCGGGCGAGACGCTGGCCGTGATGGGGCCGAGCGGCTGCGGCAAGTCGACGTTGCTGCACCTGCTCGGCGGCCTGGAGCGTCCTACGGCCGGGGAGGTGTGGCTGGCTGGGCGCCGCGTCGACCAGCTGAGCGAGAAGGGGCTGGCCCGGCTGCGCCGCCGGGCGATCGGCTTCGTCTTCCAGGCCTTCCACCTGATGGACGAGCTCACCGCCGTGGAGAACGTCGAGCTGCCCGCGCTGCTCGCGGGGCGCTCGCCGCGCACCGCACGACGGCGGGCGGCGGAGCTGCTGGAGCAGGTCGGGCTCAGCGACCGCGCCCGGCATCTGCCCTCGGCGCTCTCGGGCGGCGAACGGCAGCGGGTCGCGATCGCCCGCGCGCTCGGCAACGAGCCGCTCGTCGTCCTCGCCGACGAACCGACGGGCAACCTCGACAGCGCAGCGACCCTGGACGTCCTCCGGCTGCTCGACGGCCTCCGCTCCGCCGGCCAGACGCTGGTCATCGTCACACACGATGCGCGGATCGCGGCGACGGCTGACCGGCTGATCTCGATGCGCGACGGCGCCTTCGTCGAGGAGACCAGGCTCAGCCACGGCACCACCGGGCGGCTCGGCGAGCTCGCCGGACTGGAGAGCTGAACCCATGGGCCGCTTGCTGCTCGTCTTCCGCCTCGCCGCCCGCGACCTGCGCCGGCGTCCCGGCGAGGCCGGGCTCCTGCTGCTCGCGATCATGGCCGCCGCGACCACGCTGACCCTCGGGCTCGTCCTGCACGGGGTAACCGACGAGCCCTACCAGAGCACGCGGAAGGCGACGGCCGGGCCCGACGTCGTGGCTAGTGTGAGCGAGGATCCCTTCCTCGGTCAGCCCGCCGACCTCGCCGCCCTGAGGGCCCTGACCAACGCTCCCGGCGTCGTCGACTACAGCGGGCCGTACCCGCTCATCGGGGTGGAACTCGAGGCCAACGGCGTCACCGCTCGAGACCTGCGCGGCGAGGACCTCGGTGGAGCGGGGGCGTGGGCACAGGGCCGCGACCCCGCGGCGGCCGCGGTCGACCAGCCCGAGCTGACCCAAGGCAGCTGGGTACGCGAGGGCGGAGTGGTCGTCGAGGCCGGCTTCGCCGACGCGCTCGACCTCGGCGTAGGGGACGAGATCACCCTGAGGACCCGTGTATGTGGGCTCATGATTCGCGGCGAGCAGCCGGACTGTCGTGTGGTGAATCGCCGCTCGTTCGAGGTCGCGGGCGTGGCGGTCACCGCTGCCGCGAGGCCATATCCGGATGTGTGCTTCGCCCAGTCCTGCCCCGAGTCCATCGAGGCCGGGAACCAGTTGGGTGGTGGCCCGCCAGAGGAAGAGCCGGCCGTCGATGCCGAAGCGCCCGTGCAGCCGGTCGAGCCCGGCCTGGTCTGGCTCACCGAGGCGGACGCCCGCGGTCTCGCCCCCACGGAGGCAGGTCTCTCCTACGTCGTGAACCTGAAGCTGGCCGACCCGACCGACGCGCCGTCGTTTGTCAACGATCTCGTCCCGACGAGCTGGGCCGCACCCGTCCTGCAGTCGTGGCAGGACATCCGCGACGGGCACGACCAAGTGGTCAAGGACGCAGCGAGAGTTCTGCGGATAGGCAGTTGGCTGCTTGGATTGCTCGCCGTGGCCAGCGTCGCCGTCCTCGTCGGCGCCCGCATGGCCGACCAGACCCGACGCGTCGGACTGCTCAAAGCGGTCGGCGGCACACCGCGCCTGGTCGCTGTCGTGCTGCTCGCCGAGTACATGGCCCTGGCCCTGCTCGCGGCAGCGGCCGGACTGGCGGCCGGATGGCTGGCCGCCCCCCTGCTCACCGATCCGGGTGCCGGCCTCGTCGGCAGCGCAGGCGCGCCCTCCCTCACCATGTCCACGGTCGGCGTGGTCACGGCCATGGCATTCGGGGTCGCGGCACTCGCGACTTTCGTTCCCGCCGTCCGCGCGGCCCGCACCAGCACCGTCGAGGCCCTGGCCGACGCGGCCCGCCCGCCCCGGCGCACGCCGTGGCTGATCGCGATCTCGGCGCGCCTGCCCGCCCCCCTGCTCCTCGGGTTGCGGGTTGCCGCCCGACGGCCGCGCCGCGGCGTGCTGAGCGCGGCCAGCATCTTCATCGCGGTCACCGGGATCGTCGCCGTGCTAGCAGCGCGTGCCCAGTTCGGCCACGATGCCGAGCTGGTCGGTGGGAGAGACCCTACGACCGACCGATTCAACCAGGTGATGCTGGTGCTCACGGTCTCGCTGGTCGCCCTCGCGGCCGTCAACGCCATCTTCGTCACCTGGGCAACCGCGCTCGACGCCAGACACTCCTCGGCGCTGGCACGCGCCCTGGGCGCGACCCCTCAGGAGGTCAGCACAGGACTCTCAGCCGCGCAGGTGCTGCCCGCGCTCGTCGGCGCCGTACTCGGGATTCCCGGAGGCCTCGCACTCTTCGCCGCACTGGGAGGCGGCGGCGACGCGGTGGCCACGCCGCTCTGGCAGCTACTCGCCGTGGTGCCCGTCACGGTCCTCGTGGTGGCGGTGCTGACCACCATCCCCGCCCGCCTCGGCGCCCGCCGCCCCGCGGCGGAAGTCCTCGCATCCGAGCATGCGTGAGGTTGGCAGCATCTCGCGGCTCCGGCTGGCGGCGATCGTGGCGGCGCTGTGTGCGATCGCGGCCGCGGCGGCCCTGGCGGTGACGTTCGCGACCGGGGACGGCGGCCAACGGTACAGCGCCGAGATCCGGCGGACCGAGTACGGGATCCCGCACATCCTGGCGAAGGACTACGGAAACCTCGGCTACGGCTTCGGGTACGCGTTCGCGCAGGACAACCTGTGCGTCATGGCCGACCGAGTGGTAACGCTCCGGGGCGAGCGCTCCAGGTACTTCGGCCCGACGGCCGACCCCGACAATCCCCTCGCCAACGAAGAGGGTGCAACCAGCAACCTCGCGAGCGACGTCTACTACGGGGGCGTACGCCAGTCGGGCGTCGTGCAGCGGCTGCTCGCCCGGCCGGCGCCGCTGGGCCCGACGGCTGAGCTCCGCGAGCTGGTCGACGGCTATGCCGCCGGCTACAACCGCTACCTACGCGACACCGGGGTGGCGCATCTGCCGGATCCGACCTGCCGGGGCAGGGCCTGGGTCGGCCCGATCACCGCGCTCGATGTCTGGAGCAGCATCTATGACGTCAACACCCTGGACGGAACGACCCATTTCATGGACGCGATCGCGAGCGCGAGTCCGGCGGGTGGTGCGCGCGCCCCGGGCCCGGCCGACCGGCCCGATGGCACCGGCAGCAACGGCTGGGGTCTCGGCCGGGATGCGACCCGCGATCGCGACGGGATGCTGCTTGCCAATCCGCACTGGCCATGGAACGGCAACGCCCGCTACTACCAGGTGCAGCTGACCATTCCCGGCGTGTTGGATGTCGCTGGCGCCACCCTGGCCGGCACACCCGTCGTCGTGATCGGTCACACCAGGAGTCTGGCCTGGACGCACACGACTTCGACCGCCGCGCGTTACACGCTCTTCCGGCTCGACCTGGTGCCCGGCAAGCCGACCAGCTACCTGGTCGACGGCCGGGCAGAGCCGATGACCCGGCAGAAGGTGACCGTCACCGTCCCTGGCTCCGGCGGCAAGCTGTCGCGCATCACCCGGACCCTGTACGGGTCACGGTACGGGCCGGTGCTGGCCACCGGCTGGACGACCTCCACCGCATTCGCCGTTCGCGACGCCAACGCCGACAACCTGCGCTCGATGAACGAATGGCTGGCGATCGACGAGGCACAAAACCTCGCCGAGCTCCGTGCCGCGCAGGACACCTACCAGGGCAACCCCTTCACCAACACGATCGCCGTCGACCGCGGTGGGACGGTCTACTTCGCCGACGCCTCGGTCGTCCCGCACGTCACGGATGCGCAGGCCGCACGGTGCATCGACAACGCCCAGGGCGAATTGGCCCTCGACGGGTCCAGGTCAGCATGCAACTGGGGCAACGATCCCGGCGCCGTCCAGAGTGGCATCTTCGCGCCGAGCCACATCCCGCGGCTGACCCGCAGCGATTACGTGGCCAACTCCAACCAGAGCCCGTGGCTCACCAACCCCGACTCGCCGATCACCGGCTATTCGGCGATCTTCGGCGACACCGGTACCGAGCGGGAGCTGCGTACGCGCCTCGGGCTCGACCTGATCGCTCGACGCCTGGCCGGCACCGACGGCCTCGGCCCACCCGGCTTCACCCTGCCCACCCTGCAAGCCACCATGCTCGGCGACCGCAACTACAGCGCCGACCTCGCCCGCCGCGACGTGGTTGCAATGTGCCGCGCCCATCCCGTCCTCACCGCCGGCGACGGCGCGCGGATCGACGTCCACGCCGCCTGCGAGACGCTTGCAAGCTGGGACGGCCGCGCCGAAGTCGGCAGCCGCGGCGAGCGGCTGTGGGAGCTGTTCTTCCACGGCGGGTCCAGCTCGTGGCGCGTGCCCTTCGATCCCGCCCATCCGCTCTCGACCCCGCGCGGGATCAACGGCAACGACCAGGAGGTACAACGTGCTCTCGCCGACGCCGTGCAGTTCCTTCGGAGCAACAACACCGCTGTCAGCGCAAATCGCTGGGCCGGGATCTCCCTGCCCGGCTGCTCGGGCGAGAAGGGCTGCTTCAACGTCATCGAGGCCCAGGAAGCGACTGGCCCGCCACCCGGCCCCCCGCCGACCCGAAATGCGGCGCCGCCCGGCCTCAGACTTCGGCCCCTGGTCAGGCCTCAGCGCCCGAGCGGCAAGCCCTCAACGATCTTCGGCTCGAGCTTCATCATGGCCGTCGAGCTGACGTCGCGCGGACCTCGCACGCGTACCCTCCTCACCTACTCCGAGTCCGCCAACCCCGCCTCCCCCCACCACACCGACCAGACCGTCCTCTTCTCCCACAAGCAATGGGTCACCGAGCGATTCAGCGAAGCCGAAATCAACGCCGATCCTCACCTGCAAACGACGACCCTGCACGGCTGAAATCAGCTCAGGTTCAGGGAACGACGGCTCGCGCTCAGCTTCCGCCTTCGCGCCGGTTCTCGATCAGCCTGGCGAGGTTGTCGAGCTCGTTCTCGCGGCCCATGACCAACCGCTGCGTCCACTCGTCGTCGTGCATGGCGTCGACGGTCATGACGGCTCGTACGCCATCGTCCACAGGGTTCAGGTCGACCACCGTTCCGAACTCGTACGGCTCGACGCCGGGGATGAAATCCGCGAGCGACGTGTATGCGAGGCGCTTGCGCGGGACGACCTCGGTGAAGGTCTTGCGCGACTCGGTGGTCAACGGCAGGCCTGCGCCCTTCATGAACTCGATCTGCTCGGGGGCGGTGGCGGTCATCGCGTAGAGGAGCTCGCCGCCGGGCTCCAGCTCGAGCTTTCGGACCTCGACCGTGAAGCCATCTGGCGCCCACCACGACTCGATCCCGGCCGGGCTCGTCCAGAGATTCCAGATCTCCTCGACGGACGCGTCGTAGGTGCGCTCGATCGTGATCTCGTGCTCGTTGGACATTTGCACCCTCCTTCGTTGGATTTTTCAGAGGAAGTTCCCGCTGGCCAGATACGGCGCCGAGCGTTACTGCGATCGGTCGACCTGGTAGGTGGCGATCACGACGCCGGTTGTCGTGGCGGCGGCGTCGCCGACGAGCCGAAGGGAGGCAGACGGGCTTCCGTCTGCGAAGAGCCGACGTCCCGACCCGAGAACGATCGGGTGGATCATCAGCATGTACTCGTCGATGAGCCCGGGGCGCGCGAGGGACTGGATCAGCTCTCCGCTGCCCATCACGTGCAGGTCCTTGCCCGGCTCCCTCTTGAGCTCGGCGACTGCGTCGGCCGCGTCGCCTCCGAGCAATGTCGAGTTGCTCCAGGGCAGCGGCTCGCGGAGCGTCCTCGACGCCACGTACTTCGGGGCGTTGTTGAGCGCGTCCTTGAACGGGCTGTCCTGGGTGTTCCAGTAGCTCAACAGGTCCTCGTACGTTCGGCGCCCGAGCAGCAGGCCGCCACTCTCGGCCATCCGTGCGCCCATCGCCGCGCCCATCACGTCGTCGCCGTACGGCGGCGACCATCCGCCTTGCGCGAAGCCGTCCCGCGTGTCCTCATCGGCGCGCCCCGGCGCCTGCATGACACCGTCGAGCGTGACGTGGTTGATGACAACGACTCTGCTCATTCTCGGATCCCTCCCGGGTCGTGGATCGGAATGCTTCGCGCCACAGCGATTGCCCTGTCGCGACCTGAACGTAGCTCGGGACGGGCAGCGGTCTGTCGACTCATGACGGCGAACGGTCAGATGAGCGCGCGCTCGTCGAGGGAACCCTCGCGGGGAGGAACTCGTCGAGTGCATCGGCGACGAGGTCGGGCTTGCTCAGCGTCTGCATGTGGGGCGTCCCCGGCAGCTCGCCGTAGGTCGAGCCCGGGATACGCTCGGCGATCCCCTTCATGATCCCCGGTGTCGTCGACGCGTCGAGCTCGCCGGCGAGCACGAGCGTCGGCGCGGGCAGCGATGCGAGGCGACCCTGGACGTCGAGGCTCTCGAAGGATCGCCAGGCGGCGGCCCAGTCGCGCGGGTCGGCGCGCCGGACACGTTCACGGGCATAGCGGACGCTCCAGGCATTGACGGCGAGATCCTCCTGCGTGAACCAGCGCGTCAGGCTCGGGACGACCTGCGCCTCCATGCCGTCGACCTCGCCTGAGCGCGCCCTGTCTTCGAAGGCGGCGAAGGGATGGTCGGTGGTCGCGAGGAGGGCCAGGGACGCGAATCGCCGCGACTCGCGGACTGCGGCGGTCTGGGCAACGCCGCCGCCGTAGGAGAGGCCGACGACGTGCGCCTGGTCGAGCCCGAGGGCGTCGAGGACACCGATCAGATCGGCGGCGATGTCGTCCATGGTGAACCGTGGCGGCGAGCCGGCGGCGTGGCCGTGGCCGCGGAGGTCGTAGGCGTAGACTCGCCGGCCAACGGCGAGACGCTCCATGACCGGATCCCACATGCGCCGGTCGAGCCCGAGCGCGTGCAAGAGCACGACCGCCGGCCCGCTCTCGCCCCGGGCGGCCACGACAGTGTCGTGGTCCCGGATGCGCACGCGCCGGATGGACGCCGGTCGCGGGAGACCGGTTTCGTCGAGGACGCGGGCGACCTGGCGGACCGCGTTCAGAGCGCGCGGAAAGCCGGCGTAGACGGATACGTGCTCGCAGAGCGCGATGAGCTCCTCCGGGGCGACATCGAGACGCAGGGCGGCAGCGGCGTGCGTCGTCAGTTGCGGTTCGGCGCCGCCCAGGGCGGCGAGCACGGCGACCGTCACGAGCTCGCGGGTGGCACGGTCGAGATCAGGGTTGGCCAGCGTGCCGCCGAAGGCCCCCGACAGCACCGCCTCGTACATGTCGGGCGAGATCGCGCGGATGTCGGCGAGCACGTCCGCGGCCGCCGCGCCCATGAGGGCCTCGAATTCACGCGGTCCGCGCTCGTCCACCGGTCTACGGCCAGCCGACGCCTGGTGCGGGCGCCTCGGCGGTCAGCACCTGGCCCGTTCGCGGCTCGGCGAACATCGCCGCGGGGCCGTTCCACTCGGTCGCCATCATGAACAGCGTCCTCCTGTCGAGGCCCCCGAGCGCGCAGGCGAAGCAGCCGCGATCGAGCTCGATCTTCTGCAGCACCTCGCCTCCCTCGCGGACGCGCACGCAGCGCTCGTTGGGGACGTCTCCGTACCAGACGGCGTTCTCGGCGTCGAGACAGATCCCGTCCGGGACGCCGTCCCGGAGATCGGCCCAGACCCGTCGGTTCGACAGGCTGCCGTCGGCGGCGATCTCGAAGGCGGTGAGCCTCTTCGCGTAGGACTCGGCGACGATCAGAGTCGAGTTGTCCGGCGTCACGAGCATGCCGTTGGGGAATGCGAGGTCGTCCGCCACCCGGCGGGTCGAGCCGTCGGGGGTGGCGAGGGCGATCATCCCGGGGACGAACTCCTCGCCTGCCATCAAGTCGAACCCGCCCCCGTTGACGTACGCGTTGCCGCGACCGTCGACGACCAGCTCGTTGCCCGGCGGGCGGTCGGAGAGCGTGCTCAGGTCGGCGTGGAGCACGAACGAGCCGTCGGGCTCCCCGCGGAGAAGACGTCCTTCGCGCGCCGAGACGACGAGCAGGCGACCGTCGGGCAGCCAGTCGACACAGCACGGGAACGCAGGCGCCTCGAGGATGACCTCGCTCGCCCCCTCGAGATCGACGGCGATCACCTCCCGTGCGCCCCAGTCCGAGAACCAGAGGCGGTCCTCGTGCCAGCGTGGCTGCTCGCCGAACGAGATTCCGGTCAGGAGGGCTCGCAATTCGGACATCTACTGGACGACGCGCTCGTACCGGATGTGCGTCACCCCCGGCGCCCCGACCGCCTGAACCTGCCGAAGCTCCGGCACGGGCTCGCCGAGGTCGTCGAAGAGCCGCGCGCCGGCTCCGAGGAGGATCGGGACGATCGAGATCACCATCGAGTCGAGCAGGCCCGCGGCGAGGTACTGCTGCACGATGTTGGCGCCTCCTCCGAGCGACACGTCCTTCTCGCCGGCCGCGCCTCTCGCCTGCTCGAGGGCAGACTCGATCCCGTCGGTGACGAAGTGGAACGTCGTTCCGCCCTCCATCTCCAGCGGTCCGCGCGGATGGCGCGTCAGGACGAAGACCGGGTGGTGAAAGGGAGGATCGTCTCCCCAGAAGCCCTTCCAGGAATCGTCTCTCCACGGTCCCGGACCGCCGCCGAACATGTTCCGACCCATGATCGTCGCGCCGGCGTTGCCGAGAATCTCCTCGGCGAAGGGGGTGCTCGCGTTCACCTCGCCGCCTTCTTCGCCGCCGTGTGTCTCTCGGAACGCCTTTAGCGACACCAGCCACTCGTGCAACTGCTCTCCGCCGACGCCGAGCGGATTGCTCTCGCTCTGGTCGGGCCCGGCGACGAAGCCGTCGAGCGACATGGTCATGTTCAGCTTCAGGTTGCTCATCGAATCTCGCTCCTTCCGTCTCGCGGGCCCGTCGCGCGCGCGGCGGGCACTCGGAGTTTCCCAGCGCCTCAGTCTGCGATCCGCCGGGTCGTGGCTGCGAGTCTTTCGTCGAGCGCCGAATCGTCGGGCGCGGCCGTGGAATCCTCGCGGCTGAGCCAGCCGGGGATGCGTCGTGGCAGGCGCTCCTCGATCTGCTCGGCCTCCGAGTCGCGGCCGCGCGCGCGCAGGTAGCGGGCGAGCGCCGCGGCCGCGCCGAGCTCGAGCAGACGGCAGTCCGTTCCCTCGACCGAGGCGAGCGCCTGGCGCAGGAGCGCCTCGGCCTCGTCGTCCCGTTGCTGTGCGGCGCGGACCAGCCCGAGGGTACGGAGCGTGGAGACCGACGAGGTCAGGTCGTGGTTGCCGACGTGGTCGCGCGCAGCGAGCGCCAGCCGCTCAGCCTCGTCGATGTGACCCTCCTCCAGCATTACCTCGGCCAGTGCGCGCTCGGCCTCGCAGAGACGACCGCGGTCGTCGTTCGCGGCGAACACGCGTCCGGCGTCGCGAAACGCGCGCTCCGCCCCACCGACGTCGTCGCGGGCGAAGGCGATCCAGCCGAGCAACAGTCCCACCCACGCCGCATCGCCCAGCAGGCCGGCGTCCAGGTAGACACCGCGGGCTTCGTCGAACCCGGCCGCCGCTTCCTCCAGGCGCCCCCGAAGCTGAAGCAGCGACGCCTCGGCGTGCCTCGTCCGCGCGTGCTCCAGGACGTCGTCGCCGGCGGGCGCGAACGCCGCCAACACCTCGTCGGCCTCGTCGAGCTCGAGCCGCATCTCGAGCAACCACAGCAGCGTCCTCAGGGCCCGGGTGCGAAGGTGGCGGCGTTCGCGCTCGACGGCCAGGTCAAGCGCCTGACGGACGAAGCTTTCGGCCCGGCGGACGTCGCCCGGCCACCAGGCCGCAGACGTCAGCCTGAAGAGGGCGTCGACGCGCCCGTCGACGTCGTCGTCCGGCAGTGTCGCGAGCGCCTCTCGCGCAAGCCGCTCTGACTCGATCGCATCGCCGTCGCGCCCGCGCGCGACAAGGGCGAGTGCGTTCAGCGCGCGTCCTTCCAGGGGGCGGTCGCCGGCGGCGCGCGCCTGGTCGCGGACGATTGTCATCTCGGTCGCGACCGCACCCAGGTCGGCAAGCTCTACGGCGGCTGCGGCCGCGAGATAGCGGCGTCCGATAGTCGCCTCGAGCTCGACCGCCCGCCGGAGCAGGCGCCTCGCGGTCGCGAAGGCGCTGCCGCGGAGCCCGCGCTCGCCCGCATCCTGGAGCGCCGCGGCGGCCTCGGCGGCGAGGGCCGGGTCGACGCAGCCGTCCAGCTCGGCGAGGAGCGTGCACGCCCGGTCGAGGTGGTAGGCGCGGGTGTCCGCGGCGTCGTCGGAGGCCCGTTCGCCCGCCCAGACCGCGAAGCGGCGATGAAGCTCGGCCCGCTCGGACTTCGTCACCGTGGCGTAGGCCACGTCGCAAATCAGTCCGTGGCGGAACCTGAACGCGCGGTCACCGGAGATCGCGGACCGCTCCTCGGGCACGATCAGCTCTCGGTCTCGCAGTACGCCCAGCAGCCGCGCGGCGTCGAGGCCGTCGAGGAGCCGCTCGAGCGCACCACGCCAGAAGACGCGGCCGATCACCGCCGCAGCCTGCAACGTCCGCTTCGCGTCGCCGGCCAGCAGGTCGATACGTGCGGCGATCAGCGTCTGGAGCGTGTCCGGGATCCGATCGAGCGCATCTGAGCCGCCGCCCTCGAGGAACATCCGCGCCGTCTCCTCGACGAAGAGCGGATTTCCCTCCGCGAGCTCGAGGGTGCGCGCGCGCATCTCCGGCGTGGCGTCTGCCGGCGTCAGCACCGCGTCTGCGAGCTCGAGGCTCTCGGCAGAGGACAGGGGGCCGAGCTCGAGCGCCGCAGCGCGCGGATTGCCGCCGCCCCAGCTTGGCCTCGACTCGAGCAGCTCCTTCCGTGCGACGCACACCAGCAGCGCGGGCGATTCGTCGAGGCCGCGTCCGAGGTGCTCGATCAGGTCGAGCAGCAGCTCGTCGGCCCAGTGGATGTCGTCGAACACCAGCACGGTCGGCTGCGCGCTCGCGAGCCGCTTCGCCCACTGAAGCGTGGCCCAGGCGATCTCTGCGCTCTTGCCGTCGCCGGCCTCTGCGGCGCCGAGGACGCCGAGGGATTCGGCGAGCGGATCGGCGACGGCGTCGCTGCCGCACGCCAGGCGCAGCTTCTCGAAAGCATCTGCGGCCGGGTCGTCGTCCGTGATTCCGGCCGACGCCCTGATCATCGCCGTCAGCGGCCAGTAGGCGACCCCCTCGCCGTACGGAAGCGCGCCGCCGGTCAGGATCGTCGAGCGCTCGAGGCCGTCGGCGAACTCGGCGACGAGGCGCGACTTGCCGGCGCCTGGGTCCCCGAAGACCGTTACGAGGTGGGACATGCGGCCGCGGACCATCCGGTCGTACGAGTTGCGCAGCAACGCGAGCTCCGCCTCTCTGCCCACGAATGGGGCCTGCGGCCGCCTGCGTCCTTCGACGACCCGCAGCGCCTGCCACGACTGGACCTCACCGCGGCCGCGGACCTCGACGGCTGAACGTTCACCGACCTCGACCTTGGTGCGCGTCAGACGGTACGTGCCGGGCCCGAGCACGACCGTCCCGGGGCCGGCCGACTGCTGAAGGCGCGCCGCGACGTTGACGGCACCACCGGTGACGAACGTCGAGTCGGCGGCTTCGACGACGACCTCGCCCGACTCGACTCCGGCCCGAACCTCGAGCTGCAGCTCGCCTACACTCTTGAGGATCTCCAACGCCGCGCGCACCGCACGCACCGCGTCGTCTTCGTGCGCCTGCGGAACGCCGAACGCCGCCATCACGCCGTCGCCCGCGAACTTCTCGACTTTGCCTCCGTGGCGTTCGATGCATTCTGAGGCGAGCGCAAAGTAGCGAGTCAACCGCCGGCGGACGACCTCCGGGTCGGCCGAGGTAACCAGGCTCGTCGAATCGACCAGGTCGACGAACAACACTGTCGCGAGCTTCCGCTCCACGTCGGCCGCTCAGCTTCGGCTCGGCACGGTCGCTGCGCAATCGATTCGGCTCGAGACGAAAGCGGAGCCGTGCCGTCTCTCGTCGAGCGGCATCGACCCAACCCCTGGCCGCTAGCGTTCCCGATGGGATGTTCAGATTTGTCCTGTCGGTCGCCGACGCGCTCCGCTTCCGCTTCGCCGTCTCTCCAGTCGGCGAAGTGGCCAGGCTGGCCAGGGCGATGGCGAACCCGAAGACCTTCGCGCACGGTGCTCATGCCGCGTGGTTGCGCCAGCAGCGGCCGGCGCTCGCACGTCTGCGGGAGCAGCACGATCTTCGTCCCCTGATCGCCTTGCTGTCGGCCCGGCCGGACTACTACCCGGATTTCCTGACGCCGTCGCCGGCGACGCCGCTCGGGGAGATCGACGAGGAGCTGGCGCGCGTCAGGGAGACACCGGCCGAGCAGGTGGAGGAGGAGATCGCCAAGTGCCTGGAACGTGTCGAGATCCTCGACCCCCTGATCGAGCGGCAGTTGCGCTCACGCGAGGCCGGCGCCCTGCTGGCCGACCTTCTCGCGGCGCTCTGGGACGCCGTGGTGGCGCCCGCGTGGCCCCGGCTGCGCGATCTATGTGTCCCCGGCGGCGAAGGCCTTCACTTGATGCCGTCGGCGTTCATCTGGCCGTACGCTCTCGTGGTGGACGAAAGCCCGCCGACCCTGATCTACCCCTCGCGGGGAGTGGCCTCTCTCTTCTGGGAGCCGGACAACCCCGACGGCGCGGTCGCGAAGTTGATCGGGCCGACTCGGGCCGAGATCCTCGAGCTCGTCGCCGAGCCGAACCACACGTCCGCACTCGCGCGCGGCCTCGGTCGCTCGCCGGGCAATGTCGCCGACCACCTGAAGGTCCTCCGCTCCTGCGGCCTCGTCGCGCGCGCTCGAATCGGTCGGAACGTCGTGTACGCCCGGACGCCGCTCGCCGACGCGCTCCTCGCGGGCGCTCGCCAGACGGCGACGTCCTGAGCGAGTTGCACGCCGACGGTGAAGCGGTCGAACTGGATACGCGTGTGGCTCGTCGTCACCCTCACCTACGAGCCGCTGAGGGACGGAGTGACGGCCGTTTCGTAGGTGAGCAGGACAACGCCGGAGCCGGTCGTCTTCACGTCGCTCAGCTTCAGGTCGCTCTTGCGGCCTCCCGTCCCGAAGAGGTGCTTCCCGTCGCCCAGGGTGACCGGAAAGACCATGAGCCGGTATTCGTCGATCAGGTTGTGCGAGTGGAGGGCATTGACGAGCTGGCCGCTCCCGTAGATGAGGATGTCCCGGCCGGGCTGTTCCTTCAGCGCCGCAACCTCTTCGGCGAGCTCCCCCTCGAGCAGGGTTCCGTTCCACGGGAGCGGTTCAGTCAGGCTTCTCGATGCGACGAACTTGGGAAGCGTGTTCATCCGGACGGCGAAGTCGCCTTCCGTCTCCTCCATCGCCGGCCAGGCGGCGGCGAAGCCCTCGAAGGTCACCCGCCCGAGCAGCAACGCATCGCATGCGAACAGCTGCTCCGATTGATACTGCGCGAGCTCGTCGTCGAAGTATTGGGTCGACCAGCCGCCGTGCTCGATCTCGCCGACACCGCCCGGGTCTGTCATGACCCCGTCGAGAGTCACGTACTCCGCCGCGATCACTCTTCTCATCGATCAGGCCTCCTTGTCAACTCGGCTTGCCAGGCCTTCACGATGGCGGGCCGGCAGCTGCCGGCACAAGCGATTCGTGCTCGTCCGAATCCTACGCAGCAAAGAATCGGTGACTTTCAGATCAAGGGCTGAGCTTCGCAACCGTCGATCAATCGTCCATGCACTTCACTCACGCAGATGCCGTCTGGAGGGACTACCCAGAGCTGGTCGCCGGGGTGATAGTCGTCGACGGGATCGGCACCGGCGCTCGGGTCGATGCGCCCGTCGCCCACTTTACGGCCGTCGCCGAGTCGCGTCTCGCCTCGGGGCCTGAGAGCGGGCTGGCGGAGGTCCAGGCCTGGCGGAGCGCCTTCGGCAGGATGGGGCTGAAGCCGACTCAGTACCGTTGCGC